>NZ_MUBM01000001.1 GCF_002154505.1 Streptomyces carpinensis
TCCGCCGGTGGCCCGCGCCCCGCCCAGGAAGAGCCCGGCGGAGCCCGCGAGGGCGAGCAGCAGTCCGCCGGGGAACCACGCGGCCTGCACCAGCGACCCGGCGACGCCGACCACCACGCCGAGCAGGAACAGCCCCAGGTAGGCGGCGGCCCGTCCGGCGGACGGCGGCTTGAGGGGCTGCGCCAGCATGGAGCCGTGCGTGGGCTCTCGTCCTGCCGGGCTCATGACGCCTCCTCGATCCCGGCGAACAGGTCGGTCTCCCGCTCCCCGGCGTGCTGGCGCCCCGCGGCGCCTTCCCGGTGCACCAGCTCGTAGTACTCGGTGGTGAACAGGGGCTGGGCGAGCTCGTTGGACAGCGCGAAGCAGGGCTCGGCCACCTCGATCTGGGTGACGTGGGCCCGCATCGCGGCGGCCTTGGCAAAGGCGTGGGCGGTGCCGTCGATCTCGGTGGTGATCCGCTCGTCGTCGACGACGCCGGGGACGTCGTCGATGTCGGCGGACTTGTCGAAGGGCAGGCCGGGCAGCTCCTCCTGGAGCCGGGCGAAGGCGGCCTCGGCGACGGAGCGCGGCACCCGGTTCCAGTACACCTTGGCGATCCGCCAGGGGGCGCCGAGTTCGGGGCGTACGGAGGGGTCGGCGGCCAGCTCGGCGGCGCGCATGGCGATGCGGTGGGCCTGGATGTGGTCGGGGTGGCCGTAGCCGCCGTGGTCGTCGTAGGTGACCAGGACCTGCGGGCGCACCTCGCGGATGGTCTCGACGAGGTACCCGGCGGCCTGGTCGACGTCGGCCTGCCACAGGCAGCCGGGGTCGTCGTTGTCGGGCAGGCCCATCATTCCGGAGTCCTGGTACCGCCCTGCGCCGCCGAGCAGCCGGAAGTCGGTGACCCCCAGCTCCCCCATCGCCGCGGCGAGCTCGTGCCGCCGGTGGGCGCCGAGCGCGGCCCCGGCCAGATGCCCCAGCTCGGACGGGATGACCTCGCCCCGCTCACCGAGGGTGCAGGTCACCAGGGTCACCTGGGCGCCCTCGGCCGCGTACCGCGCCATCGTGACGCCGTTGTTGATCGACTCGTCGTCCGGGTGCGCGTGCACCAGCAGCAGGCGCCGAGCGGAGCGGGATGGAGGTTCCCCCGGCCGAGGGCCGGGAGAGGGCAGTTCCGTCATGCCCCCACCCTACGAGGCTCTCGCCCGCTCGCCGGGCACCTCCCCGCTCGCAGGCCGACCGACGGGCAACGCCTGCCGGGAGGGCGAGGCGGGGGTGAGGGTCCGCGGCACGGCGGCGTCAGAACTTGATGCTGCCGATCATCCCCGCGATGTTCGTGGTGAGTTCGCTGATCGTGGGGGCGACCGTGGAGGAGGCGAGATAGAAGCCCAGGAGCATGCACACGATCGCGTGACCGGCCTTGAGGCCGGACTTCTTGATCAGCAGGAAGACGATGATCGCCAGCAGCACCACCGCCGAAATCGAGAGTGCCACGGCGGCTCACCTCCAAAGATCCCAGGACGCGGGGGTGTCGGGGGTCACGAGTCGGGGTCGGGGTCGCGGTCGGGTCGGAACAGGCGGAAACCGAAGGGCAGATAAATCCGCCCGACGGGCAGCACGTGCATACCCACTATGCGCTAGTGATCATAACTATCCGCACGCGCGCACCGGCCCGCGCACAGCCGCACAAGGGGGCGCATGGCCAATATGGTCGGGGCATGACGACCGAGCCTGTCTCCTTCCCCCGACGGCACGCGCGCACCCAGCGGTTCACGCTGGGCGCGCCGCGCGCGTTCACCGTGGCTCCCGACGCCTCCCGCGTCGTGTTCCTGCGCTCCGACTCCGGTACGGACCGGGCCAATTCACTGTGGGTCCTCGACCTGGACGATCGCGGGGAGCGCGTGGCCGCGGACCCGCGCACCCTCCTCGGCGGCGCCATGGAGCACCTCTCCCCCGAGGAGCGGGCGCGCCGTGAGCGCAGTCGCGAGGGCGGTGCCGGGATCGTCGGGTACGCCACCGACACAGCCGTCGAGCTGGCGGCTTTCGCCTTGTCAGGGCGGCTGTTCACGGCCGAGCTGCGGGCGGGCACCGCGCGCGAACTGCCCGTCCCGGGGCCGGTGATCGATCCGCGTCCGTCCCCGGACGGGCGGCACGTCGCCTACGTCACCGGGGGCGTCCTGCGCGTGGTGGGCGCCGAGGGCGACGGCGACCGGGCCCTCGCCGAGCCGGAGTCGGAGTCCGTCGCCTACGGACTCGCCGAGTTCGTCGCCGCCGAGGAGATGGACCGCTCGCGGGGCTTCTGGTGGGCGCCGGAGTCGGACCGGCTGCTGGTGGCACGGGTGGACGACACGCCGGTGGGGCGGTGGTGGATCTCCGACCCCGCGCGGCCGGACCGTGAGCCCGCTCACGTCCGCTACCCGGCCGCCGGCACCGCGAACGCGGACGTACGGCTGTTCGTGATCGGCCTGGACGGGACGCGCACGGAGGTCGTCTGGGACCGGGCGCGTTACCCGTATCTGGCGCGTGTGCACTGGTCAGAGGCGGGTGCGCCGCTGCTGCTCGTACAGGCGCGCGACCAGCGCAGCCAGCTGTACCTGGCCGTGGACCCGGCCTCCGGGGCGACCCGGATGGTGCACGCCGACGAAGATCCAACTTGGCTTGATCTTTTCCCTGGGGTGCCCTGCTGGAGCCCCTCCGGGCAACTCGTGCGCATCGCGGACGAGGGCGGCGCGCGGGTGCTGGCGGTGGGCGAACGGCCGCTCACCGGCGCCCAGTTGCACGTCCGTGCGGTGCTGGACGTCACGGCCGACGACGTGCTGGTCACCGCATCGGCCGGCGAGGAGGCCGCCGACCCGGAGACCGGCGAGGTGCATGTCTACCGCGTCAACGAACTGGGCGTGGAGCGCGTGACCCAGGAAGCAGGCGTGCACTCCGCCGTGCGCGCCGGGGGCGTGACCGTGCTGGTCTCCGCCACGCTCGACCGGCCGGGCGCCCGGGTGCGGGTGATGCAGGACGGCGAGCAGACGGCCGTCATCGCCTCCCGGGCCGAAGATCCTGGTTTGTCCCCGCGCGTGACCCTCACCCAGGGGGGCGCACACCGCATCCCGTGCGCCGTGCTTATGCCTACGGACTACCCCCGTGACACTCTCGCCCCCACTCCCCTGCCCGTGCTCCTCGACCCCTACGGCGGCCCGCACGGCCCCCGCGTGGTCGCCGCGCACAACGCGCACCTCACCTCCCAGTGGTTCGCCGACCAGGGCTTCGCGGTGGTCGTCGCCGACGGCCGCGGCACCCCCGGCCGCTCCCCCGCCTGGGAGAAGGCCGTCCACCACGACTTCACGGTCACCCTCGACGACCAGATCGAGGCCCTGCACGACCTCGCCAAGACCCACCCGCTCGACCTCGACCGCGTGGCGATCCGCGGCTGGTCCTACGGCGGCTATCTCGCCGCTCTGGCCGTGCTGCGCCGCCCCGACGTCTTCCACGCCGGTGTCGCGGGCGCCCCGGTGACCGACTGGCGTCTCTACGACACCCACTACACCGAGCGGTACCTGGGCGACCCGGCCACCGACCCGGAGACGTACGCGAAAAGCTCCCTCGTCACCGACGACGGGCTGTCCGCGCCGGCCGAGCCGCACCGCCCGCTGATGATCGTGCACGGCCTGGCCGACGACAACGTGGTGGTCGCGCACGCCCTGCGGCTGTCCTCCGCCCTGCTCGCCGCCGGCCGGCCGCACGAGGTGCTCCCGCTGTCCGGGGTCACGCACATGACCCCGCAGGAGCAGGTCGCGGAGAACCTGCTGCTGCTCCAGGTGGACTTCCTCAAGCGCTCGCTGGGCGTGGTCTAGGCGGCGCGGCAACGGGCCGGGGCACCCCGTCTGGTGGGGCAGGGCCACCCCGGCCCGTTCACGGCACCCGCACGGCCGTACGCCCTCTATCCTCGGGTGTCCGTATATCGGTGCCGCTTCCGCGAAGTTGCCCGCACGTTAACGGACTTGGCGCGCCTACACCGGCTCGGTGCTCGCGAAGAGGCAGGCCGAGTCGTGGGCGGCCGGGCCGGGGGTGCACCGGAACACCGGGGGGACCTCCAGCGCCGGCACCTCCAGCGCGCAGCGCTCGCGCGCCTTGAAGCAGCGGGTGCGGAAGCGGCAGCCGGAGGGGATGTTGGTCGGGGACGGCACGTCACCGGTGAGGATGATCCGCCGGCGGTGCTCGCGCGCCTCCGGGTCGGGCACGGGTACGGCGGACAGCAGCGCCTGGGTGTAGGGGTGCGTCGCGTACTCGTAGATCTGCTCGTCCGTGCCCGTCTCGACGATCCGTCCGAGATACATGACCCCCACCCGGTCTGAGATGTGCCGGACGATCGACAGGTCGTGCGCGATGAAGACGTAACTCAGCTCGAACTCCCGTTGCAGCCGCTCCATCAGGTTGATCACCTGCGCCTGGACCGACACGTCGAGCGCCGACACCGGCTCGTCCGCGACGATGATCTCGGGGCGCAGGGCCAGCCCGCGGGCGATGCCGATGCGCTGGCGCTGGCCGCCGGAGAACTGGTGGGGGTAGCGGTTGACGTACTCCGGGTTCAGGCCGACCACGTCCAGCAGTTCCTGGACCCTTCTGCGCCGGTCGCCCTTGGGGGCCGCCTCCGGGTGGATCTCGTACGGCTCGCCGATGATGTCGCCCACGGTCATGCGCGGGTTGAGGGAGGTGTACGGGTCCTGGAAGACCATCTGGATGTTGCGCCGGACCGCCTTGAGCGCACGGCCGGACAGCTTGGTGATGTCCTCGCCCCGGTAGCGGATCTCGCCCGCCGTGGGCCGTTCCAGGTTGCACAGCAGCCTGGCGACCGTCGACTTGCCGCAGCCGGACTCGCCCACGATGCCCAGCGTCTCGCCCGCGGCGAGGGTGAAGTCGACGCCGTCGACCGCCTTGACCGACCCGACCTGCTTCTTGAACAGGACGCCCCGCGTGAGCGGGTAGTGCTTGACCAGCCCGCAGACCTCGAGAATGGGCTCAGCCATCCAGGCACTCCCTCCAGAAGTGGCAGGCGGAGCCGCGCTGTTCATTCACCTCGTACAGTGGTGGTACGTCCGTGCGGCACACGTCCCGGGCCATCGGGCAGCGCGGGTGGAAGGCGCAGCCCGACGGGATGCGCAGGAGGCTGGGCGGCAGGCCCTTGATGGCGTAGAGCTCCCGGCCCTTGCGGTCCAGGCGCGGGATGGAGTCCAGCAGACCGCGGGTGTAGGGGTGGGCGGGCGCCTTGTAGAGGTCGTGGACGGGGGCCGACTCGACGATCCGGCCCGCGTACATCACCGCGATCCGGTCGGCGACGTCGGCGACCACGCCCAGGTCGTGGGTGATGAGGATCAGGCCCATGCGGTACTCGTGCTGGAGTTCGGCGAGCAGGTCCATCACCTGGGCCTGGACGGTCACGTCGAGGGCCGTGGTCGGCTCGTCGGCGATGACCAGCGCCGGTTCCAGGGCCAGCGCCATGGCGATCATGATGCGCTGGCGCATACCGCCGGAGAACTGGTGCGGGTAGTCGCGTACCCGCTGGGCGGCGGCCGGGATGCGCACCCGGTCCATCAGCTCGACCGCCTTCGCCCGCGCGTCCCTCCTCGACATTCCCCGGTGCACGGTGAACATCTCGCCGAGCTGGTCGCCCACCGTCAGCACGGGGTTCAGCGCGGACAGCGCGTCCTGGAAGATCATCGCCATGGCCGCGCCCCGGATCCGCCGCCGTTCGTCCTCCTTGAGGGTCAGCAGTTCCGTGCCCCTGAAGAGGACCCGGCCGCCGGTGATCCTGCCGGGCGGCATGTCGAGGATGCCCATGACCGCCTGGGCGGTGACGGACTTGCCGGAGCCGGACTCCCCGAGCACGGCCAGCGTCTCGCCCGCGTCCACGGCGTACGTGACCCCGTTGACGGCGTGGGCGATCCCGTCCCGGGTGCGGAACTCCACGCGCAGGTCGCGGACCTCGAGCAGCATGCAGCCGTCACCTCAGCTTCGGGTCGAGGGCGTCGCGCACCGCGTCGCCGAGCATGATGAAGGCCAGCACCGTGATCGCCAGGGCTCCGGCGGGCCACAGCAGCGCGTGCGGGGCGTTGCGGATGTAGGGGGAGGCGGCGGAGATGTCGATCCCCCAGGACACGCTGGGCGGCTTCAGCCCGACGCCGAGGTAGGACAGGGTGGCCTCCAGCGCGATGTACGTGCCGAGCGCGATGGTGGCGACCACGATCACCGGGGCGACGGCGTTGGGCGCGATGTGGCGCAGCAGGATGCGGGTGTTGGAGGCGCCGAGGGCACGGGCGGCCTGCACGTAGTCGTGCTGTTTGGCGGTGATGACCGAGCCGCGTGCGATGCGGGAGAGCTGCGGCCACCCCAGCAGCACGATGAACCCGACGACCGGCCAGACGGTGTTGCTGGTCACCACGGACAGCAGGACCAGGCCGCCGAGGACGACCGGGATGGCGAAGAAGATGTCCGTGATCCTCGACAGGACGGAGTCCCACACTCCGCCGAAGAACCCGGCGAGGGCGCCCAGGACGGATCCGAGGACCGCCACTCCCAGGGTCGCGCAGACGCCGACCGTGACGGAGGCACGGGCGCCGTGGACGGTGCGCGTGTAGACGTCGCAGCCCTGGCCGTCGTAGCCGAAGGGGTGGCCGGGGCGCGGGCCGTCCTGGGCCCGGGCGAGATCGCACTGCAACGGGTTGCCGGGGGCGATCAGGGACGGCCGGATCGCGATCAGGATCAGGAAGCAGATCACCAGCGCGGAGAGCAGGAAGACCGGGTTGCGTCGCAGGTCGCGCCAGGCGTCGGACCACAGGGAGCGGGGCCTGTCCTGCGGACCCGGCCCGCCCGTGCCGACCGTTCCGCCGGGGCCGTCCGGACCGTGCGGTGTGCGTTCCAGGGCCGTCGCCTCGCTCGCCGCGAGGTCCATGCCGCCGCCCATGCCGGTGCCCGCGACGGCGCCTTCGGGCTCGTGCGGCGGCTCCTGCGGCGGCTCAGGCATAGCGGATCCTCGGGTCGAGTACGGCGTAGAGCAGGTCCACGAGCAGGTTGGCGACCAGGAAGACCAGGACCAGGACGGTGACGAAGCCGACGACGGTCTGGGTGTTCTGGCGGAGGATGCCCTGGTACAGCTGGTAGCCGACGCCGTGGATGTTGAAGATGCGCTCGGTGACGATGGCGCCGCCCATCAGCGCCCCGATGTCGGTGCCGATGAAGGTCACCACCGGGATGAGCGAGTTGCGCAGCAGGTGCCGGACGACCACGCGACGGCGGGGCAGGCCCTTGGCGATGGCCGTGCGGACGTAGTCGGCGCGCCGGTTCTCGGCGATGGAGGTGCGGGTCAGCCGGGTGACGTAGGCGAGGGAGACGGAGGCGAGGACCAGGCCCGGCACGACCAGCTCGTCGAAGGAGGCCTCCGGCGGGACCGACGGCCTGATCCAGGCCCACTTGACGCCCAGCAGCAACTGGAGCAGCAGGCCGGTGACGAAGGTGGGGACCGAGATGACGACGAGGGTGCCCAGCAGGACGGTGGTGTCCACGGGCCGGCCGCGGCGCAGACCGGTCACCACCCCCAGGACGATGCCGATGACGAGTTCGAAGACGATCGCGACGATCGTGAGCCGGATGGTGACGGGGAACGCCGTGGACATCAGCTCCGTGACGGGCTGGCCGTTGAACGCCGTGCCGAAGTCGCCGGTGAAGACGTTGCCCATGTAGGTCGCGTACTGCTGCCACAGGGGCTTGTCGAGGCCGAACTCCCGCTTGAGCTGGGCGGCCGTCGCCGTGTCGCAGGCGCGCTCGCCGCACAGCCCGGCGATGGGGTCGCCCATCACGTTGACCATGAGGAAGATCAGCATGGTGGCGCCGAAGAACACCGGGATCATCTGCAGCAGCCGCCGCGCGACGTAGCGTCCCATGGCGGCTCAGCCGACCTTGATCTCGTCGTAGACGGGGACGCTGAAGGGATTGAGCGCCACGTCGTGCAGCCGGTCGGTGTAGCCCGCGCTGCCGTTCTGGTACCACAGCGGGATGGCGGCCATGTTGTCGCGGACGACGCCCTCGGCCTCCTGGAAGAGGCCGATCGCCCTCGCCTTGTCGGTCTCGGCGTTGGCCCGGTCGACGAGTCCGTCGAACCGCTTGTCGGACCACTTGCCGTCGTTGGAGGAGGCGTTGGTGTAGTACAGCGGCTGCAGGAAGTTCTGGATGAGCGGGTAGTCCATCTGCCAGCCGGCCCGGAAAGGACCTGTCATCTTGTGCTGCGAGATCTGGTTGCGGAAGTCGGCGAAGGTGCCGACGGGGTTGCCGACACAGGCCCGGTCGTTGCCGAGGGCGTTGTTGATGGAGTTGCACACGGCGTCCACCCACTCCTTGTGCGAGCCCATGTCCGCGTTGTAGGTGATCCGCACCTGGCCGCCGGGCAGGCCGCCGCCCTCCTGGACCAGCTTCCTGGCCTCGGCGGGGTGGTACTCGCAGGCCCGGCCGCACAGGCCGGCCTTGAAGCCCCCGTCCGTGCCGAGGACCGGGGAGGTCCAGTCGGTGGCCGGGGTGCGGGTGCCGCGGAAGAGGGTCTTGGTGATCTGCGCGCGGTTGATGGCCATCGACAGCCCGGTCCGCACCTTCCGCGCCCCGTCGGTGTCCCACGCCTTGTCGTAGTACGGGAAGGCGATGGTCTGGATGATGCCGGCCGGGGTGTTGATGTAGCGGCCGTTCAGGTCGGACTTCACGTTCTTGAGCTGGCTGGCGGGGATGTCGTCGACCAGGTCCAGATTGCCGGCCAGCACGTCGGTGTAGGCGGTGTTGTTGTCGGTGTAGACCATCAGGGTCACGCCGTCGTTGCGCGCCTTGTCGGGCCCGGGGTAGCCGTCCCACTTCTTCAGGTACATCTGGGCGCCCTTGGTGTACGACTCGATGGTGTACGGGCCGTTGCCGACGGGCTTGTCCAGCCAGGCCGCGTGGTGGGTGAAGAACGCCCGGGGCAGCGGGGCGAAGGCGGCGTAGCCGAGGGTGTCGGGGAAGCTGGAGAACTTCTGGTTGAGCCGGACGGTGAAGGTCCGCGGGCCGGTGACCCTGAGCCCGGAGAGCGTGTCGGCGGTCTGCCTGCCGCTTTCGGGGTGGACCTTGTCGTAGCCCTCGATGTAGCCGAAGAAGTACGCGTTCTTCTGGTTGTTCTTCAGGCTCGCGCCGTAGTTCCAGGCGTCGACGAAGGACTTCGCGGTGACCGGTTCGCCGTTGCTGAACTTCCAGCCGTTCTTGACGGTGATGGTGTAGTTCTGCGAGTCGGGGCTGTCGATCCGCTCGGCGAGCATGTTCTCGGCCTTGCCGGTCCTCGGGTCGTACCGCTTCAGCCCGCGGAAGACCATGTCGAGCACCTTGCCGCCCTGCACCTCGTTGGTGTTGGCGGGCTCCAGCGGGTTCTGCGGGTCTCCCCAGGACGAGCTGAGCACGCTGCCCCCGGCGGCACCCGTACCGCTCCCGCAGGCGGCGAGCGGCAGCACGGCCGCCACCACGCCCAGGGCCCACGTCACGCGCGTACCACCACGCATGGACGCCTCCTCGGGTGCGGTGTGCGTTCGGGCCGCGGGGCTGACGGACCTGAGGCCATATCAGCGCATAAACCGCATATCCCACACCCGCCACACCGGCGGTGGCGCGACTCCAGCCGGACGGCTCAGCCGCCCGGTTCGGCCGCCACCAGCTCGACCTCGAACCCGTCGGCGTCGGCGAGGAAGCCCGCGTAGTGCCGCGGACCGCCGGCGTGGGGGTAGCGGTCGGCGAAGAGCGCCGTCCAGCCGTGCGCGGGCGCTTCCCTCATCAGCGCGTCCACCTCGGCGCGGCCGCCCGCGTGGAAGGCGAGGTGGTTCAGACCCGGACGCATCCGGTCGTGGCCGCCCTCGCGCATCGCCGGGGACTGCTCGACGACGATGTACGTCGGGCCCAGCCGCCGGCTGCGGCCGTGCTCCCACTCCTGGTACGGGCGGTAGCCGAGGCGGCCGAGCAGCCAGCCCCAGGCGCCGATCGCGCGGGGCAGGTCGGGGACCCAGAGTTCGACGTGGTGCAGCATGGGGCTCGCCCCACTCCTCTCGTGTCCTGAAACGCCGATTCCCGGCCCCCTGTGCCGGGGTGCCGGGAATCGGTGAACGCATCGGGGAGCTACGCCGCGTGCACGACGTCCTTCTCCTCGGCGAAGTGGCAGGCCGACTCATGGGCCGCCGGGGAGTCCGAGCCCTTGAAGCGCTCGGGGATGGCGAGCA
Source organism: Streptomyces carpinensis (assembly GCF_002154505.1). GTDB lineage: Bacteria > Actinomycetota > Actinomycetes > Streptomycetales > Streptomycetaceae > Streptomyces > Streptomyces carpinensis. The sequence continues at coordinate 10,245 of NZ_MUBM01000001.1, forward strand.
GCGGGACCTCCTCGGCGCACTTGTCCTGGGCCTTCCAGCAGCGGGTGCGGAAGCGGCAGCCCGAGGGCGGGTTGGCCGGGGAGGGCACGTCGCCGGTGAGGATGATCCGGTCCCGGTGCTCACGCGCCTCCGGGTCCGGCACCGGGACCGCCGACAGCAGCGCCTGGGTGTAGGGGTGCGTCGGGTGGTCGTAGATCTGCTCGTCCGTGCCGATCTCGGCCATCTTGCCGAGGTACATCACGCCCACGCGGTCGGAGATGTGCCGGACGATGGACAGGTCGTGCGCGATGAAGATGTAGGAGAGGTTGAACTCCTCCTGCAGCCGCTCCATCAGGTTGATGACCTGCGCCTGGACCGACACGTCCAGCGCGGACACCGGCTCGTCGCAGATGATGATCTCGGGGTTGAGCGCGAGGCCGCGGGCGATGCCGATGCGCTGGCGCTGACCGCCGGAGAACTGGTGCGGGTAGCGGTTGATGTACTCCGGGTTGAGGCCGACGACGTCCAGCAGCTCCTGCACCTTGCGGCGCCGGTCGCCCTTCGGGGCCACCTCGGGGTGGATGTCGAAGGGCTCGCCGATGATGTCGCCCACCGTCATACGGGGGTTGAGCGAGGTGTACGGGTCCTGGAACACCATCTGGATGTTCCGGCGGACCGCCTTCAGCGCGCGCCCGGACAGCTTGGTGATGTCCTGGCCCTTGTAGAAGATCTCGCCCGCGGTCGCCCGCTCCAGGTGCATCAGGAGCTTGGCCACCGTCGACTTGCCGCAGCCGGACTCGCCCACGATGCCCAGGGTCTCGCCCTGGTACAGGTCGAAGGAGACGCCGTCGACGGCCTTGACCGCGCCGATCTGCCGCTTGAAGAGGATGCCCTGGGTGAGCGGGAAGTGCTTCTTCAGGTCACGCACCTGGAGAATCGGCTCGCCCCGCTCGACGGGCGCCTCGATCGCGGCGACCGCCTCCTCCTCGGAGTGGGCGTCGACGACGTCCACCTCGGAGACGTTCGGCGTGGCGTCCTGCGGCTCGTCGGTCTTGCCGAGCTCAGCCATGGATCGTCTCCTTCCAGAAGTGGCATGCCGAGGCGCGGCCCGGCAGCTCGCCGCCGTCGCGCTCGGTGACCGGCAGCAGGTCCGGGATCTGCGTACGGCAGATGTCCTGGGCCTTGGGGCAGCGCGGGTTGAAGGCGCACCCGGTCGGAACGCGCAGCAGGTTGGGCGGCAGGCCCTTGATCGCGTACAGCTCCTGGCCCTTCTGGTCCAGGCGCGGGATCGAGTCCAGCAGACCCCGCGTGTACGGGTGCGCCGGGCGCTTGTACAGCTCGTGGACCGGTGCCTGCTCCACGATGCGGCCCGCGTACATCACCGCGATCTTGTCGGCGACGTCGGCGACCACGCCGAGGTCGTGGGTGATGAGGATCAGACCCATGTTGTACTCGCGCTGCAGCTCCGCGAGCAGGTCCATGACCTGGGCCTGGACCGTCACGTCGAGGGCCGTGGTCGGCTCGTCGGCGATGATCAGGTCCGGTTCCAGGGCCAGCGCCATGGCGATCATGATGCGCTGGCGCATACCGCCGGAGAACTGGTGCGGGTAGTCGTTGACGCGGGCCGCGGCGGCCGGGATCTTCACCCGGTCCATCAGCTCGATCGCCTTGGCCTTGGCGTCCTTCTTGGACAGGCCCTGGTGGACGCGGAACATCTCGCCCAGCTGGTAGCCGACGGTCAGCACCGGGTTCAGCGAGCTGAGCGCGTCCTGGAAGATCATGGCGATGCGCCGGCCGCGGATCTTACGGCGCTCCTCGGCGGACATGGTCAGCATGTCCTGTCCGCGGAAGCGGATCTCCCCCTGGGGGATCTTCGCCGGCGGCATGTCGAGGATGCCCATGATGGCCTGCGCGGTGACGGACTTGCCGGAGCCGGACTCGCCGAGCACGGCGAGCGTCTCGCCCGCGTTCACGCTGTAGTTCACGCCGTTGACGGCCTTGACCACGCCGTCACGGGTGTGGAACTCGACGTGCAGGTCGCGCACCTCGAGCAGCGGGCCGCCGTCCGCCCCGGCGTCGCGGGGCGACGGCGCGGGCACGACTTCTTCAATGGTGGTCACGTACGCCTCCCTCAGCGCGTCTTCGGGTCGAGGGCGTTGCGGACCGCCTCACCGAGCATGATGAACGCCAGCACCGTGATGCTGAGCATGATCGACGGGTAGAGCATGATCCACTGCGCCACCCGGATCGAGTTGCCGCCGTCGGAGATGTCGTTGCCCCACGACACGCCGTTCAGGCCGAGACCGAGGAACGACAGTGTGGCCTCCGCGCCGATGTAGACGCCGAGCGAGATCGTGGCGACGACGATCACCGGCGCCACCGCGTTGGGCAGCACATGGCGGAAGAGGATGCGCTGGGTTCCCGCACCGAGCGCCTTGGCCGCCTGGACGTAGTCCGTCGACTTGACGGTGATGACGGCGCCGCGCATCACGCGGGCCGTCTGCGTCCAGCCGAGGAAGGCCAGGGCGGCGATGACGACCGGGATGGTGCGGTCGGTGAAGGAGTTCAGCATCACCATCGTACCGAGCAGGAACGGGATGCCGAAGAACATGTCCGTCACACGCGACAGGACGGCGTCGAGCCAGCCGCCGAAGTAGCCGGCGAGCATGCCGACCAGACTGCCGAGGACGGTCACCACGAGGGTGGTTCCACCGCCGACCAGCAGCGAGGCGCGGGTGCCGTAGATGGCGCGGGCGTACACGCTGCGCCCCTGGGCGTCGTAGCCCAGCCAGTCGGCCGAGAACACGTTGCCGTAGTGCGGGTGCTGCAGGTAGTGGTTGGCCAGGTCCTTGTTGTTCGGATCGGCGCCCGTGAACAGGCTGGGCCAGAACGCCATCACCAGCAGCAGCAGGATCAGCACCGCGGAGACGATGAACACCCAGTTGGTGCGCAGGTCCTGCCAGGCGTCGCCCCACAGGCTGCGGGTCTTCTCCGCCTTGGGCTGCGGCAGTTCGGCGCCCGCGGCGGCGGACGCGGCGGCCGTTGCCGCCTCGTCGGCGGAAGTGGTCAGCTCAGGCATAACGGATCCTCGGGTCCAGGACCGCGTACAGCAGGTCGACGATAAGGCTGGTGAAGAGGTACACGAGGACGAGGATGGTGACCAGGCCGACCAGCGTGGTGCCCTCCCGACGCACGATCGACTGGTAGATCGTTCCGCCGACACCATGGATGTTGAAGATGCCCTCGGTCACGATCGCGCCGCCCATCAGGGCGCCGAGGTCGGTGCCGAGGAAGGTGACGACCGGGATGAGGGAGTTGCGCAGCAGGTGCACGCCGACCACCCGGCGGCGCGGCAGGCCCTTGGCGATGGCCGTACGCATGAAGTCGGCCCGCATGTTCTCCGCCACCGAGGTACGGGTCAGCCGGGCCACGTAGGCCAGCGAGGCACTGGCCAGCACGATGGCGGGCAGCAGCAACTGGCTGAAGTCGCTGTCGTCGCTCACCGAGGGTTCCAGCAGGTTCAGCTGGAAGGCGAACACCGTCTGCAGGATGTAGCCGAGCACGAAGACCGGCACCGAGATCAGCAGCAGCGTCACGAAGAGAATGGCGGTGTCGGCCGCCTTGCCGGCGCGCATGCCGGAGATGACACCGAGAACGATGCCGAGGACGGCCTCGATGACGAACGCGAAGCCGGCGAGGCGGAGCGTCACCGGGAAGGCGTCGCCCAGGATGTCGGTGACCGGGCGGCCGCTGGCGATCTGCGTCCCGAAGTCGAGATGCAGGATCATGCCCTTCATGTAGTTGAAGTACTGGACCAGGACCGGCTTGTCGAGGCCGTACTGGTGCCGCAGCGACTCCAGTACCGCCGGGCTCCCGCCCTTGTCGCCGAAGAGCCCGCGCACGGGGTCTCCGGGCAGGGCGTAGACCATCAGGAATATCAGCAGGGTCGTCCCGATGAAGACCGGGATCATCTGGAGCAGTCGTCGTGCGACATAGCGCCCCATGGTGCCTCCATGTCAGTCACAGCGGCAGGCCCTTTTCGCCGCGCACGAGCGGTTTCCTGAACGGATTCCGTGCATACGCGGCGAAAAGGGCCCCCCGGCCGATCGGCCGACGCCGTGCCGCACCTGTGGTGAAGGTGCGGCACGGCACACGCTGTTCGTCGTCAGCGGTTACTTCTTGACCTGAACGCCGGTCAGGATCGGGTCGCCGTCCTGGGCGTACTTGACGCCGGTGACCTTCTCCGAGTAGCCCGCGTTGACCTTGTAGTACCAGAGCGGAATGCTCGGCATGTACTTCGGCAGGTCCTTCTCGATCTGCTGGTACAGCTTCTCCGACTCGTCCAGCGTCTTGGCGGCGTCCGCCTTGGCGATCAGGTCGTCGATCTCCTTGCTGGAGAAGCCGCCCTGGTTGCCGTCGGACTTGGTGCCGAACAGGTCGCGGATGAAGTTGGAGATGAACGGGTAGTCGAGCACCCAGCCGGAGCGGTACAGCGACTTGACCTGCTTGTTGTCCCGGGCGTTGAGGTCCGCCTGGAAGTCGGCCTTGGAGTCGCCGGTGCACGCCACGCCGGTGGCCTTGGTGATGGAGCCGCAGACGGCCTCCACCCACTCCTTGTGACCGCCGTCCGCGTTGTACTGGATGGAGATCTTGTTGCCCGGGACGCCGCCGCCCTCCTTGATGAGCGCCTTGGCCTTGGCCGGGTCGTACTTGGTGACGTCACCGGCGGCGTCCGGCTGGTAGCCGAGGACGCCCTTGGCCACCCAGCCGGTCGCGGGCTCACGGGTGCCCTGGAGCACGGTCTTGGTGATGGTGTCGCGGTCGATCGCCATCGACAGACCCTGGAGGACCTTCGGGTTGATGTCCTTCCACTGCTTGGTGTAGAAGGCCACCGCGATGGTCTGGATCGCCGAGTACGACTGGTCCACGGCGCGGTCGCCGAGGTCCTGCTTGTAGACCGGCAGGTCACGCGGGGCGACCTGGCGCATCACGTCGAGGTTGCCGGACTTCAGGTCCTGGTAGGCCGTCTCCAGCTTGGAGTAGTTCTTGAAGACCACTCCACCGTTCTTCGCGGCGTTCGGGCCCTTGTAGCCGTCGAACTTGGTGACCTCGATCTGCTTGTTGTGGTCCCAGCTGACGAACTTGTAGGGACCGTTGCCGATCGGGTGCTCACCGGCGGCCTTCGGGTCCTTGTAGAAGGACTCGGGCAGCGGGTCGAAGACCTCGTAGCCGAGCTTGTACACGAAGTACGGCATCGGCTTGGAGAGGGTGATGGTGAAGGTGTTGTCGTCGACGACCTTCAGGCCGGACATCTTGTCGGCCTTCGGCTTGCCCTTGGCCGGGGCCACGTCGTCGTAGCCCTGGATGTCGGAGAACCAGAAGCTGTTGGTCTGCTTGTTGGCCGGGTTGGCGGCCCAGTTCCAGGCGTTGACGTAGGACGTGGCGGTCACCGGGGTGCCGTCGTGGAACGTCCAGCCCGGCTTCAGCTTGACCGTGAAGGTCTTGTTGTCGCTGCTGTCGATCGACTGGGCGTTGACGTTGACGATCTTGCCGCTGCTGTCGTAGTCGACGAGCCCGGAGAACAGCGACTTGATGACGATGCTGCCGTTGGACTCCATGGTGTTCGCCGGCTGCAGCGGGTTCTGCGGCTCGCCCACCTCGACCGAGAACTTGCCGTTCGGGTCGACCGCGGCCTTGCTCTCGCCGCCCTTGTCACCACCGCCGCCACAGGCCGTCGCGCCCAGCGCCACAACCGCGGCTATCGCAACCCACTTGGCGCTCTTGGCACCACGCATGGGGCTCCTCCTCATGAGTCCATTGGTTCACCGCATGGAGGGGCACACGACGCATCACCGTTACCGGTGCCTGAAATGGTCAGGTGCCCCCGCGCTCGTGAGTCGGCGCCGCCAGCAGCGCGTGACCCGTTGATTCGAGCTCTACGCGCCTAACTATCTGCCATCCGAACCGGAGCGAACCACACCTTCGAGGTCTCGGTTCGATCACACCTGCCGCCTACTTCTTCCAAAATCCGGACAAAGGGTTTGGTGAAAGATCCCTGCGAAACGGACTTGTTACACAACTATCGGGCGATGCTGTCCGGATAGCGGACACAAGGGGAGAGAAAACCGGTTGCGTGGAACGGCGGAGCGGTCTCTGTCGACGCCGTCGACGACCTGCGCGCGGGACAGACCGGCGCGAGGGGCCCGATAAGCCCCAGATTCCAGCCACTCTAACAACGGGGCACTACCCGCCGGGGCAGGAGTGAGCGACCTGACGCGCGTTTATAGGGAAAACCCTTTACGGCCCTGACGGGGCCGCCGCCTTTCGCCGAATACGCGAGGGCCTGCCCGGTGTTACCGGGCAGGCCCTTTTCACGTCCGACGGCCGGGAGCCGCCGTCGCTCAGCTGTGCTTGGCCCTGCTGGCCGCGCGGGCGCGCTCGCGCTGGTCGAGGGCGACCTTGCGGATGCGGACCGCCTCCGGGGTCACCTCGACGCACTCGTCGTCGCGGCAGAACTCCAGGGACTGCTCCAGGGAGAGCTTGCGCGGCGGGACGATCGACTCGGTCACGTCGGCGGTCGAGGACCGCATGTTGGTGAGCTTCTTCTCCTTGGTGATGTTGACGTCCATGTCGTCGGAGCGGGAGTTCTCTCCGACGATCATGCCCTCGTACACCTCGGTGCCGGGCTCCACGAAGAGCACACCGCGCTCCTGGAGGTTGGTCATCGCGAAGGCGGTGACGGCGCCGGAGCGGTCGGCGACCAGGGAGCCGTTGTTGCGGGTCTGCAGCGTGCCGAACCAGGGCTCGAAGCCCTCGTGGATGGAGTGGCCGATGCCGGTGCCGCGGGTCTGGGTCAGGAACTCGGTACGGAAGCCGATCAGGCCGCGAGAGGGGACGACGAACTCCATGCGGACCCAGCCGGAGCCGTGGTTGGACATGTTGTCCATGCGGCCCTTGCGCACGCCCATGAGCTGCGTGACGGCGCCCATGTGCTCCTCGGGCACGTCGACGGTCATGCGCTCGACCGGCTCGTACGTCTTGCCGTCGACGTCCTTGGTGACCACCTGCGGCTTGCCGACGGTCAGCTCGTAGCCCTCGCGGCGCATGGTCTCCACCAGGATGGCCAGCGCCAGCTCGCCGCGGCCCTGGACCTCCCAGGCGTCCGGGCGCTCGGTGTCGAGGACGCGGAGGCTGACGTTACCGATCAGCTCGCGGTCCAGGCGGTCCTTGACCTGGCGGGCGGTGACCTTGCGGTCCTTGACGGCCGCCTTCGCGTCGGCGCCCTTGCCGGTGCCGCCGCGGCCGACCAGCGGGGAGGTGTTGGTGCCGATGGTCATGGAGATCGCGGGCTCGTCGACCGTGATCAGGGGCAGCGCGACCGGGTTCTCCGGGTCGGCCAGCGTCTCACCGATCATGATGTCGGGGATGCCGGCGACGGCGCAGATGTCACCGGGGCCGGCCTTCTCGGCGGGCTTGCGGGTGAGCGCCTCGGTCATCATCAGCTCGGAGATGCGCACGTTCTGCACGGTGCCGTCGCGCTTGATCCACGCGACCGTCTGGCCCTTGCGCAGCTCGCCCTGCTCCACGCGCAGCAGCGCGATACGGCCGAGGAAGTTGTCGGCGTCCAGGTTGGTGACGTGGGCCTGGAGCGGGGCGTCGGCGTCGTAGGTCGGGGCCGGGATGTGCTCCAGGATGGTGGAGAAGAACGGCTCCAGGCTGGTGGAGTCGGCCGGGACCGTGCCGTTCTCCGGCTTGGTGAGCGACGCGATGCCGTCACGGCCACAGGCGTAGACGATCGGGAACTCGATCTGCTCCTCGTCGGCGTCCAGGTCGAGGAAGAGGTCGTAGGTCTCGTTGACGACCTCGTCGATCCGGGCGTCGGGGCGGTCCGTCTTGTTGATGCACAGGATGACGGGGAGCCGGGCCTGGAGCGCCTTGCGCAGCACGAAGCGGGTCTGCGGCAGCGGGCCCTCGGAGGCGTCGACCAGCAGCACGACACCGTCGACCATCGACAGACCCCGCTCGACCTCGCCGCCGAAGTCGGCGTGGCCGGGGGTGTCGATGATGTTGATCGTGATGGGGTCCCCGCCGTCCTTGGGGTGGTACTTCACCGCCGTGTTCTTGGCGAGGATCGTGATGCCCTTCTCACGCTCCAGGTCGTTCGAGTCCATCATGCGGTCGTCGACCGAGTCGAGCTGGTGGGCGGCGAAGGCGCCGGCCTGCTTCAGCATGCCGTCGACGATGGTCGTCTTGCCGTGGTCGACGTGGGCGACGATGGCGACGTTGCGGATGTCGTGACGCGTAGTGGACGCGGCCATATTGAGGCGTACTCCCGGAGTGTGCGGACGGCTGCGCGTACGTCCTCGGTACGCGCGCCCTGCCGGGCTGAACACGCCACGGCCTCACCCCATGGTACGGGGCCGCTGAAGCAGCGGCCCCCGGAGGACCTCAGGACGAAGGGCTCGGCGACGGCTTCGCCCCCTTCTTCAGGAAGCCCATGTCCTCGTACACCGGTGTCTGGAAGCCGAAGGCGCCCACGTTGGCGAGGTTGCGGCGGGTGGCGACGAGCTGGGGGCGCTGGTACAGGGGGATGGAGCCGGCGGTGGCCCAGATGCGGGAGTCGGCCTTGCGGATCAGGTCCTTCTCCTCGCCCTCGTCGAGGGTGGCGATGGCCTGGTCGAAGAGCTGGTCGACCTGGTCGGTCCCGACTCGGGTGTAGTTCTGCTGGACGTTCAGGGAGCCGTCGGCGGCCGGGACGGGCTTGGCGTAGACCGGGCGGGCGTCGGTGGCCGGGTAGGCGGTGGCGGGCCAGGAGTACAGGGCGAGGTCGTACTGTCCGGCGGCGACGTGGTCGCGGAAGTAGTTGTCGTCGGGGACCTTGGTGATCTCGGTGGCGATGCCGACCGCGTCGAGCATGGCCGTGATCCGGTCGGCAACCTTGCTCAGCGTGTCGGAGCCGGGACCGGAGGGCAGCACGAAGCGGAGCGTGAGCGGCTTGCCGTTCTTGGTCAGCGGCGCGGCGACGCCGGCGGGCGCGGCGGTGCCCCTGGGGGCGTAGGCGCCGGGCGCGCCGCCCTGGGAGTACTGCCTGCCGTCCTGGGCGAGCTGCCGGACGCCGCGGCCCTCCCCTGTGCGGTCCTTCTCCCGGTCCTCCGCGGCGAGCCCCTTGTGGTCCTCCACGTTGTCGTCGACGCCGGCGGTGTCGGTGCCGTCGCCCTGGGCGCCGGGGGACTTCCCCGACCGGCGCTGGGCCTTGTCGCCCTCGGCGCCGGCCGCCTTGTCCCCCTTCTTCGGCTCCTTGACCGCCCCGGGCACCCAGCCCGCGTCCGCGAGCAGCGCCTTGGCCTGGGCGGTGTCCTGGCCGCCGAGGGCGTCGCTGTTGTCGGCGTAGTCGTCCTGGCCGGACAGCGCGAGGTGGCTGCCGACCGGGACGGCGGGCAGACCGAGCGGCTTCAGGACGGTCTGGGCGAGTTGCTTGCGGTTCAGCGCGTGGGCCACCGCGTGCCGGACCCGCTCGTCGGCGAGGGGGCCGTCGGCGCCGTTGAGGGCGAGCTGGGTGAAGGCGGGCTCCAGGGACTTGCGCACGACGATGTCGCGCAGTGCCTGCTGCTCGAGGTAGGCGGTGAGGGTGCCGCGCCTCTCGTCCAGGGTGCGGCGCTCCCGGGCGGCGGCCTTGTCGTCGGAGCCGTGGACCAGCGCCCAGGAGAGCAGCGCCTTGGCGGCGGTGCGCCCGCCGGCCGGGCCCCGGAAGGGGGAGCTGCCCTGCGCTCCGGCGGCGAGGGTGATCCGGTCGGCGTCGGAGGGTTCGATGTCGGCCACGTCCACGGTGCCGTCGGCGAGCGCGGTGGCCCGCTTGTCGCGGGGCACCTCGTGCAGCACGATCTCGTTCAGTTTGGCCGGGTGGCCCCACCAGCGCGGATTGCGGGTGAGGACGACGTCCTTGCTCTTGGTGTCGATCTTCTGCAGGGCGAACGGACCGGCGCTGACCTTGAGCTTCTTGCGGGCGCCGTCGTTGAAGGAGTTCGCGGAGCCGGTGACGTCCTTGGGGTAGAGCGGCGAGAACAGCGACTTCCAGTCGGCGTAGGGGCGGGCGAAGGTGACCCTGACCTCCAGGTCGTTGGCGCCGCGCTCGACCTTCTCGATGCGGTCGTAGCCGGCGTTGCGCGCGGTCCAGTACGCGGAGTCCTTGCCGGACAGGGCGCGCCACTGGGCGGCGAAGTCCTCGGCGCCGATCTCGCGGCCGTCGCTCCAGACGGCCTGCTGGTGGAGCCGGTAGACGACGACCTGCTTGGGCTCGGTCTCGACCACCTTGGCGGAGTCGAGGTAGTCGGCGTCACGCTGCGGCCGCCCGCTCGCGCCGATGCGGAACATGGTGGGCAGGACGGCCTGGGCGATCCGGGTGGTGCCCGCATCGGCGTCCGCCTGGAAGGCGTTCAGTGTCTGCGGCATCGCGTCCACGGCCCAGCGCAGCGTGCCTCCGTCGGCGACCTGGGCGCGGGCGGTGTGGGCGATGTCCTGCCGGGCCAGCGGTTTGCTGCCCTCGTCGTCGGAGCCGCAGCCGGCCAGCAGGGGAACCGCGAGGGCGCCCGCGGCGAGGAAGGCGACCGAGCGCATCACCGCGCGCGGCCCGACACGGTCGTACGACATCTGGACTACCTCCGGGGAGCCGCTCCCGCCCGGTGCGCACGGGTGGCGACACGGTGGGGACATAGGTAGGGATTGTTCACATTTGGCGGTATTTTGGTGCTGATCAGATCTATGGCCCCACTGAAGAGGAAAGGGTTCGACTGCCGGAGGCGACACGACGGCGGGGACTCCCAAGGTCACCCGTGCGGAGCAATACGCGCCTCCGGCGCACACAGAGCGCGTGCGGGTGTGCGGGTGCGCGGGTGGCTGTGCGCAGGGATGTGCGATCCGCCAATCGCTGCACACGCCTTCCCACCGACAGGTGTGACGCGCAACACTCGCAGGCGCATGAACGTCGCCGCCTAGGGCTCGGTAGCCCGTGGAAGTGAGGTCACGTCATGTCCGTGTACGACGACCTGACGTCGGTCCAGCGCAGCCTCGACGAACTGCTGCGGTCGGTGGGCCGGCTGGAGCAGCAGCTCCGCGGCTCTCTGGAGATGCGCCGTGTGCGCGTCGACGCCGATCACCTACGCGAGAGCGTGGCCCTGCTGCGCGAGGCCTCCCAGGGCCCCGCCGCGGCCCAGCGCCCCGCCCTCGTCACCATCTCCGACACCCCCTACGACATGTCCCTGTGGACGGACTCGGACGACGAGGGACTCGGCGCCCGCGACCGACACGCCCCCTGACCCGACCGGAGTCCTCACGTGGCCACTGGTACGGAACCTCCAGACACAGACACCCATGCGTCCCGCGGCGGCGTCCGGTCCCCGGCGCGCGCCGCGATCACCCCACCGCACCTGCGGACCGACCGCTGGTGGCTGGCGCCCGCCGTCACCGCGGCCGGCCTGCTGGCCTTCGTCGTGTACTCGACGTGGCGGGCCTTCGCGAACGCGCACTACTACGCGGCCCCGTACGTCTCGCCGTTCTACTCGCCCTGCCTGGCGGAGAACTGCCGGACCATGCGCATGGGCCCCAACGCGGACCTCTTCGGCAGCTGGTGGGCGATCTCGCCGGCGATCATCATCCTGATCTTCCCGCTGGGCTTCCGTCTGACCTGCTACTACTACCGCAAGGCCTACTACCGCAGCTTCTGGGCCTCTCCGCCGGCCTGCGCGGTCGCCGAGCCGCACGGAAAGTACACGGGGGAGACGCGCTTCCCGCTGATCCTCCAGAACATCCACCGGTACTTCTTCTACGCGGCGCTGCTCGTGGCCGGCGTGCTGACCTACGACACCGTGCTGTCCTTCCGGGACCAGCACTACCGCTGGGGCCACATGGGCCTGGGCACCGTCGTCTTCCTGGTCAACATCGTGCTGATCTGGGCGTACACGATCTCCTGTCACTCGTGCCGGCACATCGTGGGCGGCAAGCTCAAGCACTTCTCGAAGCATCCCGTGCGCTACCGGGCCTGGCAGTTCGTCGGTCGGCTGAACGCCCGCCACATGCAGCTGGCCTGGGCCTCGCTGGTGAGCGTGGCGCTGGCCGACTTCTACGTCTACCTGGTCGCCTCCGGCGCCTTCGACGATCCGCGCTTCTTCTAGTGACCCGCAGTGAGCTGCAGTGACTTCCGGTGACTTCCTAGTGAGTGGGGCCTTGTGATGTCCGTGGTCGACCGTCAGGAGTGGGACGTCGTCGTGGTCGGCGCGGGCGGCGCCGGGCTGCGCGCCGCCATCGAGGCGCGCGAGCGCGGGGCGCGTACGGCGGTGATCTGCAAGTCGCTGTTCGGCAAGGCGCACACCGTGATGGCCGAGGGCGGCATCGCGGCGGCGATGGCCAACGTCAACGAGCACGACAACTGGCAGGTCCACTTCCGCGACACCATGCGCGGCGGAAAGTTCCTCAACCAGTGGAGGATGGCCGAGCTGCACGCGCGGGAGGCCCCGGAGCGCGTCTGGGAGCTGGAGACCTGGGGCGCGCTGTTCGACCGTACGAAGGACGGGAGGATCTCGCAGCGCAACTTCGGCGGCCACGAGTACCCGCGCCTGGCGCACGTCGGCGACCGCACCGGCCTGGAACTGATCCGGACCCTCCAGCAGAAGATCGTGTCGCTCCAGCAGGAGGACCACCGGGAGACAGGGGACTACGAGTCCCGGCTGAAGGTCTTCCAGGAGTGCACGGTCACCCGGGTCCTCAAGGACGGTGAGCGGGTGGGCGGGGTCTTCGCCTACGACCGGGAGACCGGCCGGTTCTTCGTGCTGGAGGCCCCCTCCGTCGTGATCGCGACCGGCGGCATCGGCAAGTCGTTCAAGGTCACGTCGAACTCGTGGGAGTACACCGGCGACGGGCACGCGCTGGCGCTGCTGGCCGGGGCGCCGCTGCTGAACATGGAGTTCGTGCAGTTCCACCCCACCGGCATGATCTGGCCGCCGTCGGTGAAGGGCATCCTCGTCACCGAGTCGGTGCGCGGCGACGGCGGGGTGCTGCGCAACTCCGAGGGCCGGCGGTTCATGTTCGACTACGTGCCCGACGTCTTCAAGGAGAAGTACGCCGAGACGGAGGACGAGGCCGACCGCTGGTACGAGGACCCGGACCACAATCGGCGCCCGCCGGAGCTGCTCCCCCGTGACGAGGTGGCCCGCGCGATCAACTCGGAGGTGAAGGAGGGCCGCGGCTCCCCGCACGGCGGGGTCTTCCTCGACGTGTCCACGCGGATGCCGGCCGAGGTCGTCCGGCGCCGGCTGCCGTCGATGTACCACCAGTTCAAGGAGCTGGCCGACGTGGACATCACGGCGGAGCCGATGGAGGTCGGGCCGACCTGTCACTACGTGATGGGCGGCATCGCGGTCGACTCCGACACGGCGGCGGCGCGTGGTGTGCCGGGGCTGTTCGCGGCCGGTGAGGTGGCCGGCGGCATGCACGGCTCCAACCGGCTCGGCGGCAACTCGCTGTCGGACCTGCTGGTCTTCGGCCGCCGGGCGGGCTGGCACGCGGCCGAGTACGCGCAGGGACTGGCGTACGACCGTCCGCCGGTGGACGACGCCCAGGTCGACGCGGCGGCGGCGGAGGCGCTGCGGCCGTTCTCGGCGGAGGCGGAGGAGCAGCCGGCCGGCGGCCCGCCGGAGAACCCGTACACCCTCCACCAGGAGCTCCAGCAGACCATGAACGACCTGGTCGGGATCATCCGCCGCGAGGCCGAGATGGAGCAGGCGCTGAAGAAGCTCGGCGAGCTGCGGGTACGGGCCCGCCGGGCCGGCGTGGAGGGGCACCGGCAGTTCAACCCCGGCTGGCACCTCGCCCTCGACCTGCGGAACATGCTGCTGGTCAGCGAGTGCGTGGCACGGGCCGCGCTGGAGCGCACCGAGTCGCGCGGCGGGCACACCCGCGAGGACCATCCGTCGATGGACCGCGTCTGGCGCCGGATCAACCTGGTGTGCCGGCTGACCGACCCGACCGGCGGACTGGCGGCGACGGACCCGGTGCGCGGCCAGATCTCACTGACCCGGCAGACCACGGAACCCATCCGCCCCGACCTGCTCGCCCTCTTCGAGAAGGAGGAGCTGGTCAAGTACCTCGCCGAAGAGGAGCTCTACGAATGAGCAGCTACGAGGCCCGCTTCAAGGTGTGGCGGGGCGACGCGCAGGGTGGCGGCCTCCAGGACTTCGAGGTCGAGGTCAACGACGGCGAGGTGGTGCTCGACATCATCCACCGGCTCCAGGCCACCCAGGCGCCCGATCTCGCGGTGCGCTGGAACTGCAAGGCGGGCAAGTGCGGTTCCTGCTCGGCGGAGATCAACGGCCGCCCGCGGCTGATGTGCATGACCCGCATGTCGGTCTTCACCCGCGAGGAGACGATCACCGTCACTCCGCTGCGGACCTTCCCGGTGGTGCGGGACCTGGTGACCGACATCGGCTTCAACTACACCAAGGCGCGCGAGGTCCCCGCCTTCGTGCCGCCCGCGGATCTGGGTCCCGGCGAGTACCGGATGTTCCAGGAGGACGTGGACCGTTCGCAGGAGTTCCGCAAGTGCATCGAGTGCTTCCTGTGCCAGGACGTCTGCCATGTGGTGCGTGATCACGAGGACAACAAGGCGGCGTACGCCGGTCCGCGTTTCCTGATGCGCATCGCCGAACTGGACATGCACCCGCTGGACGCCGCCGCCGAGACCGGCCTGGACCGCAAGCGCACCGCCCAGGACGACCACGGCCTCGGCTACTGCAACATCACCAAGTGCTGCACGGAGGTGTGCCCCGAGGGCATCAAGATCACCGACAACGCCCTCATCCCGCTGAAGGAGCGCGCGGTGGACCGCAAGTACGACCCGCTGGTGTGGCTGGGCTCGAAGATCGGCAGGCGGTCCTCGTCCGCGTAGGCGCCGGTCACCGGGCCTCCCGGGGGCGGTGTCCGGTCGCCCGGGGCGGTGTCCGGTCGTCGTACGGCCCGGTCCGTGCCGGTCATGACGGGCGGATCCAGCCTTCGCGGTACGCGGTCCAGTCGTCCTCCGTGGCGGCGAAGTCGACGTACAGGGCGACACCGAAGCGGACGCGGTCCGGGTCGGTGCGGGACAGGCCGAGGCGGACGCCGCGTACGGCGGCCGGGACGGTTTCGGCGTGCGCCCAGTGGCCGAAACGGTTCTCGTGGAAGAAGGGCAGGCCCATCAGCAGGTCGGTGGTGGGCGGGGTGGCCTCCAGGGCGAGCGAGGTCTGCTGGGCGACGTAGCCGCCGTACAGGCTCTGCGCCGGCTGCATGGTGTCGTACGACATGACGGCGATCTGGTCGACGCGCCGGGCGACCTGACCGAAGAAGGCCTGCGACCACCACTTGGGGTGGTTGGTGAGCGTGCCCCAGAGAGAGTGGAAGGCCGGGAGCGGGTCGATCTGGTGCGCGGCCACGGACAGGGGGACGTGGTGCGCGCGGGTGACGGCGCGCAGGGCGTCGAGAAGGTCGAGGTAGTGGCGGTCGCCGGAGTGCAGCGGCTCCAGGTCGAAGTGGGCGCCGTCGAAGCCGGCGTCCAGGATCCGGCGGGTGGAGTCGACCACGGCGGCGCGCGTCCCGGCCCGCTCCAGCCGCAGCCCGTCGGGGCTCTCGGTGGCCAGCTTGTCGCCCAGCCAGGCCTGCACGCGGACGCCGGGCAGGGCCCGGTGCACGGCCGGTATCAGCCGGCCGGCGTTGCGGTACGCCGACGCCGGCAGCGTGCCGTCGTGCTCCAGGGGGCCTGCGTGCACGTACAGGTCGCGGATGCCGGTTCCGCGCAGCCGCTCGGCGAGGGCCGCCACGTCGGCGTCCTTCTTCCGCCCGTCCACCCAGGCGTGCCCCAGCCAGATCGCGTCCTGGCCCCTGCTGTACGCATCGCCGGCCGGGTCGCCCATGTAGTTCACCCGGAGGGCGGTCTCGGCGGCGAGCAGGGGGAGCAGGAGCAGGAGGACGAGCCCGAGCGCGAGGCGACGGGCCCGACGCAGGCGCCGGCGGGTGGGGGTTCCGCCCTTCCGGCCGGTGGCCGGCTGCTCCTCGGCGTCCGATGCGGGTTCGGTACGCGACTGCGGCCCGGCGTCGGGCTCGGTACCCGACTGGGACTCGGCGACTGACTCGGTACCCGACTGCCGCCCGGCGTCCGGCTTCGCGCCCGACAGCCGCTCGGCGCCCGGCCCCGCGCCACCCGACGGCCGCACGGCGCCCGGCCCCGCACCACCCGACGGCCGCACGGTGTCCGGCTCCGGCTCCCCACCCGACAACCGCCGCTCGGCATCCGGCTCCGGCTCCGGCTCTCCACCCGACGACCGCACGGCATCCGGGTCCGGCTCGGCGGCCGGCCGCCGCCCGGCGCCCGGCTCCCGCTCCACACCCGGGAACCGCCCGGCATCCGGCTCCGGCTCCCCACCCGAACCCGACGACCGCCCGGCATCCGGCTCCAGCTCGGCGGTCGGCCGCCGCCCGGCGCCCGGCGCCCGCTCCACACCCGGGAACCGCCCGGCATCCGGCTCCGGCTCCGCAGCCGGACCTCTGTCCGTGGTGTGGTCCATGCCCCTGTCCCCTCCCGCATCGCTCTGTTCCACCGGCCCACCGGTGACGCAGCACCGCTCGCGTGCCCGTGCGGGCGGTCATACGCTCCCAAATGTGACGTCACCCCAGCTCCGCGCGGCCCGGCCGCGGCGTGCGACCGCGCACCGGTCCGTGCGGGTGGCGCGCGCCGTGCTGGGCAGCGCGGCGGGGGGCGTGTGGCTGGTGCTTCCGGTGATGACGATCAACAGCGGCAGCGCGGTTGCGCTCCCCCGCGCCGGACCGGTGGCCGCCGCCCCCGCACCGCGGCAGGACGGGTCGTCGGCCGCCGACCTCGCCCTGCCGCTCGTCGCCGTGGCCGCGGCCGGTGTGCTCGCGGGCTACGGGTACGTGCGGCGCACCCGGCGGGCGAGGAGCCGGACCACCCCCGGCGGTGGCCCGGGCGGCGAACCGGCCCCGCCGCCAGGCCCGTCACCGTCCGCCGCGCCGGAGGAGCGGGCCCGTGACGCGCTCGTCCTGACCGACGACTGCGTGCTCACCTGCCGCGAGGAACTCGGCTTCGCCGAGGCCCGGTTCGGCGCGTCGGCCGTCGCCCCCTTCGCCCGGGCCGTGCGGGAGGCCGAGACGGAACTGACGGCCGCCTTCCGGATGCGCCGCCGCTACGAGCACGGTCTCCCGGAGGACGCCGCGGCCCGACGGCAGGCGCTGGCCGGCATGGTCGGGCTCTGCGAGGAGGCGGGGCGGCTGCTGGACCTGGCGGCCGACGGCTTCGACGCGTTGCGCGGCCTGGAGCGGGGTGTGGCCGAGGCACTGGCCCTCGCGGAGGCGCGGTTCCGGGAGCTGACAGGGCGCACGGGGGCGGCCGGACCGGCGCTCGCCGCACTCGGTGAGCGGTACGGGCCGGGGGCGGTCGCACCCGTCACCGGGTACGTCGAACAGGCCAAGGACCGGATGGTGTTCGCCACGACCCACCTCAACCGGACACACCAGACAGCCGACTTGGGCTCCGCCGCCGACGCCGTCCCCCACCTTCGGGCCGCGGAGGGGGCCATCGCCCAGGCCGCGGTGTTCGTGGGCGCCGTGGAGCGGCTCGCCGCGGAACTGTCCTCCGCCGGCCGTCTCCTGCCGGCGACGCTGACCGACGCGGAGGCCCGGCTCGCGAAGGTCCGGCCGGCCGTCGCCGCACGACGGCCGGCCGGAAGGCCGGGCCGCGCGGTCGTGACGGCGCCGGAAGCCCCGGCCTCGGTGGAGCCCCCGGCCGGAGCCGCCGCGCCGGCATCCGGAGGCGGATCGCCGGCGGCGGGCGCTCCCCCGACGGCCGCCGCGCCTCAGAACGTTCCGTCCGCGGCCGGCTCCGTGGCGGCGCCCACTCCCGTGGACTCACCCGGCGGTCCGCCCGGCGCGGGCGGGGGTGTCCCTGTCGGGGAGCTGCGGGCGCGGCTCATGCGCGCGGACCGGGTACTGGCCGGTGTACGGGAGGAGCTGGTCGCCGGGCCGTACGATCCGCTGGGTGCCCTGCGGCGGATCGTGCGGGCGGTCGCGCCGGTGCCGGGCACGGGCGGGCGGGACGGAGTGCTCTCGGTCGCGGGGGAACTCGTCGCGCGCAGCGTCACCGCGGGCGCGGCCGACTTCGTCAGCACGCACCGGGCCGCGGTGGGCGTCACCGCCCGGACCCAGCTCGCGGAGGCGCGCCGACTCCTCGGGCCCGATCCCGACGCCGCCGATGCCCTGGCCCGGCGGGCCCGTGACCTCGCCGAGCAGGACGTGCGTGTGCACGGCAACCCGTACGCCGGGGACGCCGAGCCCGCCGCGGGAACCGCCGGCGCCGTGCTCGGCGGGGTCCTGCTGGGCGAGGAGGCGGACGGCGGGCCGCCCGTGGGCTTCGGCGGGCCACACACCCGGGGCCGGTGGGGCACCCTGGCGTAGGCGTCACCTGGCGGCGGGTGCCGTCGGGCGTCTCAGAACAGGCTGAGCAGCGCCTCCGCCGGGTCGGTGAGGCTGTTCTCGCCGTCCGGGAGCGGGAGTTCGAACCAGACCGTCTTGCCGCGCGGGGTCCGCCGGGAGCCCCAGGCGGCGCTGAGCAGGCCGACGAGTTGCAGGCCCCGGCCGCCCTCGTCGGTGTCCCGGGCGCGGCGGCGGCGCGGCTGGACGAGCCCGGAGTCCCACACCTCGCACACCAGCGTGCGGTCGAGCAGCAGCCGGAGTCTGATCTCGCCCTCGCCGTAGCGCAGGGCGTTGGTGACCAGTTCGCTGACGAGCAGTTCGGTGGTGTCGACCAGCGGTTCCAGGTCCCAGGCGAGCAGTTGGGAGCGGGTGTACTCGCGGGCGCGGCCGACGCTGCGCGGCTCGCGGGGCAGGGTCCAGTCGCCGACAGACTCGGCGGGCAGGCCCTGGACGCGGGCCATGAGCAACGCGATGTCGTCCTCGCCGTGGTGGCTGCCGAGGGTGTTGAGGACGTGGTCGCAGACGTCCTCCAGGGGCCGGTTGGGGTCCGTCAGCGCACCCACGAAGGCCTGGAGCCCCTCGTCGAGGGGGTGGTCGCGGGACTCGACGAGGCCGTCGGTGTAGAGGGCCAGCAGGGCGCCCTCGGGGAGTTCGACCTCGACCTCCTCGAAGGGTTCGCCGCCGACGCCGAGCGGCATGCCGGGTGGGACGTCCAGCATCAGCGCGGGCTCACCTGGTTCGACCAGGACCGGCGGCAGGTGGCCGGCGTTGGCGAAGGTGCACCGTCTGGTGACCGAGTCGTAGACGGCGTAGATGCAGGTGGCGAGGTAGACCTCGGAGAGGTCGGCCTCGCGGGGGCGGCGGGCGGCGCGGGTGGCCTGCTGGATGCCACCGGGGGCGCCGAGGCCGCGGGCGATCTCGTCCAGCTGCGAGAGCACCTCGGCGGGTTCGAGGTCGAGCAGGGCCAGGGTGCGTACGGCCGTGCGGAGTTCACCCATGGCGACGGCGGCGCGCAGGCCGCGTCCCATGACGTCGCCGACGACCAGCGCGGTGCGGTGGCCGGGGAGTTCGATGACGTCGAACCAGTCGCCGCCGACCTCGCTGGGCCGGCCGGTGGCCGCGTTGCCGGGCAGGTAGCGGCAGGCGATGTCCAGGCCGGAGGCCTCCGGGTCGCCGGGCGGGAGCAGGGAGCGCTGCAGTATCAGCGCGCGTTCGTGTTCGCGCCGGTACAGGCGGGCGTTGTCGATGCAGACCGCGGCGCGTGCGGCGAGTTCGACGGCGAGGGCGCGGTCTCGGTCGCCGAACGGCTCGCTGCCCTTGGTCCGCGCGAACTGCGCGAGCCCCACGACGGTGTCGTGGGCGACCATCGGGACGGCCAGCGTGGAGTGCACGAGGCCGCCCTCCTCGCCGGGCACGATCTTCGGGCGGGCGGTGCGCAGGGCGTCGGCGCACCGCGAGTTGAAGGCGTAGTGATGGACGGCGCCGACCTCCACGGGCTCGCCGGTGCCGGTCAGCGGGGCTCCGGAGACGGCGCTGGCGAAGGCGACGCGGCGCAGTTCGGCGCTGCCGTCGGCGAGGCCGGGCGGGGTCTCGTCGCCGGCCAGCAGGCCCTGGTAGAGGTCGACGGTGGCGAGGTCGCAGAAGCCGGGGACGACGACGTCGAGGAGTTCGCGGGCGGTGGTCTCCAGGTCCAGGGAGTTGCCGATGCGGGCGCCCGCGTCGTTGAGCAGGGCGAGGTTGCGCCGTGCGGCGGCGGCCTCGCGGGCGGCGGCGCGGCGGGCGGTGATGTCCGTTCCGAGCCAGGCGATGCCGATGGGCCGGCCGCTGCCGCTGTGCACGCGGTAGAGGTTGACGGACCAGTGGCGGGGTTCGTCGGAGTCGGGGACGAAGCCGGTGACGTGCATGTCCGTGATGGACTCGCCGTTCTCCAGCACCCGGCGCAGGATGGCCGAGACCCGGTCGGCCTCGGACCGGGGCAGGTAGTCGTACACGCCCTTGCCGCGGTGGTCGTCGGGCCTACCGCCGAAGATGGAGGCGAACCGCTGGTTGGCGCGGCGCACCCGGAGGTCGGTGTCGATGAGCAGGAAGCCGAAGGGTGATTGGCCGAAAATCGCCTGGGAGGCGGCGAGGTCGGTCTCGATGCTGCGCAGGGTGCGGACGTCGACCACTATGCAGACGGCGGCCTTGTCGCCCTCGGCGGTGCGGGTCGGCATGACGTACACCTCGGCGAGACCGCTCCTACCGCGTACGGTGGTCCCGCCCTCGGCCGGGGCCGGCAGCCGGAAGGGGACGACACCGGTCCACTCCCGCCCGTCGAGGATCTCGGCCATCTTGCGCTGGCCCTGCTCTCGCAGGTCGGGGTCGATGAACGCCTCGATGGGGTCCATGCCGACGGCGTGCTCGGCGGGAATGCCGAACAACTGCTCGGCGCGCAGGCTCCACTGGTCGACGAGGCCGTCGGGGCCGATGGAGAAGGACGCGACCTTGATGTAGTCGTAGATGGAGCCGGGCGCGCTGCTCTGCCACATCGCGTCCGCCGGTGGCGCCATCTCGTCGGCGGCACCGCCGGCTCCGGCCCCCGTCCTCGCGCCGTCAGACGCGTCCTCGGACTCCGTGGCCTTCGCTGGTATCTCGCTCACGCGAACCGTCCCCTCCAGCTCACCGCGTCCGGTACCGGTCACCGGGGGCGGCTGCCCGCAGTATCCAGCACTACGGCGCCGCGCAACACGGTGTTCACGATCACACGACCATCCCGATGCTTTTCGGTCCGGCCTGTGACAACACCATGAGTCTTCTAACCAGGCGACACCCCGTCGAATCCCGCTGCGGCCGACGACCGCGACAGGTGTCCGCAAACACCCCTCACGGGTGCCTTTCCGACCGGCCGTCACGGACGGCCGCCGCCGACGATCCGTCATCGACTCCCGCGCCGGACGGCCCTCATGGACGGCCGTCACGGACGGCCGTCGCCGGTCCGCTCCCGGCGCTCGGCGGCGCCGTCGGACGGGTAGCGGCCGACTCTCGGTGGCACTGCCAGCTCGAACCAGACCGTCTTTCCGGTGTCGTCCGGGCGGGTTCCCCAGCGGCGGGACGCCGATGCGACCAGTTGGAGACCGCGCCCGCTCTCGTCGTCGGGGCGGGCCGGGCGTTCCCGGGGCGGATCGGGGAGCGGGTCGGAGACCTCCACCAGCAGCACGTCCGGCAGTCCCGGCGGGCGCACCAGTCTCAGGCCGATGGGGCCGCTGGCGTGCCGCAGCGAGTTGGTGACCAGCTCGCTCACCAGCAGGGCCGCGGTGTCTCCGACGCTGTCCAGCTCCCAGGTGCGCAACTGTCCCCGAACGGCGGCACGGGCCGTGCGCACCGCGCCGGGG
>NZ_MUBM01000010.1 GCF_002154505.1 Streptomyces carpinensis
CACCAGTCGATGACGGCGGCCGGAGCGGACTCGGATCGAACTCCCGCAGCGGGTGTCGCAGGTTCGGATCCTGCCGGGGACACGGCTAGGAGGCCCCTCGGGATGATCCCGAGGGTCTTCCGACATCAGTGGGTTACATCGGCGGGCGCGCCTGGCGGACACCAACTGCGGCATTCGCCCAGGCACGTGGGTATCCAGCCGCACCGTGAACGTGCTATTCCCGAACGTCTCCGTCATCGTGAGTGCGTCTGCGCGCAGCGCCGACAGCAGCAAGGTGCACGTGTGTCGAGGTTCGTGCACGTGCACCGACCAGCCCCCCATGGCGAAGACTCGCGAGCCCCATGTCACAGCCGTGCAATAGAAAAGGCGTTCAGCCGCGACATCAACCGCAGACACGCGGAGAATTCGCGCTACGGTTTTCGACCCGTCCCTGGGGGGATTGATGTTCAGAAGACGGGCGGCTTGGACCGCCATTGGCACTGTCGCGCTCTTGTTGACCGGCACCTCGGCAGCAAACGCCGTGGAGGGCCAGGCTCCTGACGTCCGATGGGCGAACAGCGTCTCGGACGACCTTGGCACCCTGGCCGTCAGTATCAGCTCCGACAGCGCCATCACGGAGATCAGGGCCCATATCGTCTCCGCCGCCACACAGCAGGAAGTAACCGTCGTCGAGAATGCCGCGTTCGCTCTGGTCTCCGGCACGCCGGGCAACGGCGTGTGGCACACGAAGCAGCCTCTGGACCTTGCCGACCTGGGCAGCTACACCGTCCGCATCGAGGCCACGGACGCCGACGGCGACCGCACCACCGACGACTCCGCGGGCTCACTCGCCTACTACGTCGCGGCGGTGTTCGAGGACGTGCGCAGCGACCGCTCGGAGGTCGACATCGACCACCGCCAGGTGTGTGTCGAGGGCATCCTGAAGGGACGATGGCCGGCGACCCGCGAGCTGAAGCCCCTGGCGGATCACCCGGTGGACCTCGATGTGGACTACTGGACCGAGAACACCGTCCGCACCGACGCGGACGGACGCTTCTCCGGCACGGTCACGGTGAACGACGCGGTGCCGGTCCAGGCTGTCTACCGGAACGTCAACGAGTACCCCTACGTCTTGTACGGCGAGTCCAAGTCGATACAGATCGGCGTCCGGCAGGTAGCCACACGCTGGACCGTCCAGGCCCCGGCGGAGGCCCGGACGATCGACTTCGGACAGCAGGTCACCCTGGCTGCGACGTTGGAGCGCGAGACCCCGCATGGCTGGGAGCCCTTCGAGGGCCAGAGCGGTGGAGTGCTCTTCGAGCCCTCCACCGGTGGTCAGTCCGCCAGCGTCGGCTACTTCACGACGGGCGAGGACGGCAAGGTCACCTTCGCCCACGCCCCGTGGGAAACCGGGAGTTTCCGCGTGGCATCGCACAGCGACGACCCGTTCATCGCCCCCGCCTCCGCGAACAGTGCCCAGATCACCGTTCTGCGTGCCTCGGTCTTCAGCTCGTTCTCGGCCACCCGTACGCAGGGTCACGGCGTGAACGTCGAGGGTGCGATGGACTTCCCCGACGGCTGGACGCCCGCCACCATCCCGGTGCACATCCAGTACTCGCGTGACGGCGAACAGTGGGCGGACCTGCTCACGACGGAGGCCACCTGGTCCGGTAGCGGCTACGCTTTCTCGGCCGACATCTCCAATGCGAGGCGCGGTTACTTTCGCGCGTATTTCAAGGCGACCGAGTCGTTCCGTGCAGCGACGTCGGAGGCTGTGAAGGTGAGCCGCTGACATCCACGACTGCCATCAACGACGCCGGACAGCAACAACCTTGGGCAAGCCTGATCAGCTTCGAAACCCCTGGCTGGAGGCGTCAGAGAGCCAGAACAAGCGAACTCCTGTAACGGGTGTCTCGAGGCACCCCTCGAAGGTCGAGCATGTAACGGCGCGGTGGGGCTCAGTGCTCGGCATCTAATGCGTCGGGCTTGGGCTGGGCGGTGCGGCAGTAGCCGCGCCGCTCCTCGAGGGCCTAGGCGACGGGGGCGCCGTGCCGGCGGTTGTCGCCGCCGGTGGTGTCGTCCGGCTCGGGCCAGCGGCCCCGGCTGCGGTCGGCACGGATTGTGGCGGCGGTGACGCCGCTCCCGGCGGCCTTGAGCTCGTGGGCGCTGTAGAGGCGCTGCGGCTCGAGCTCGGGGCAGCCGCCGGATAAGAAGTGTCGAGTGTCCTGGAGGCGGGCCGGGCATGAGATCCGGTTGGCGCAGCCGCAGGGTGGGACGCGCCGAATGTTCCAGAGGGTGGCTGAGCGTCGTGAGATCGGGTGGGTGGGGGCGCACCGGACCCGCTCTCGGCAGTCGCCATGCCCGAGGGGGGGTGCGCGGGGGTCACGGCGGGCGTCGTTGCTGCCCGGTCGTCACTTCCGCTGGTGCCCGATGTGACGGCGAGGGTCGTACCTAGGGCCACGGAGAGGGCCAGGGCCGTACCCACTGCCAGGCGACGACTGTGGCGAGTGCCGCCGGGGAGGTTGCGCCGAGTGACCGCCGCCTCCTGACTCCGTATGTGCTCCTCCGCTGCGGGGTGAGCGGCGAGCGGCGTCGGAAGGCGCACCTCGGAGCGTGCCGAGAGCGGCAGGGGGTATGGATCGGGTCCGGCATGCCGAGATGCGAGGGCTTGCGCGCACTGCTCGGCGTCCGGGCGTGCCTCGGGGTCGTGGGCGGTCATGGCCCGCAACAGGGCCGCGAGGTCCGAGGGGAACCAGGTGGGGACTTCGGGCGGGCGGTGGAGGCGGGCAACTGCCGCTTCCAACGGGGTGCCCTGGTACTCCGGTTCACCTTTCAGACACTCCAGCAGGACCAGGCCGAGCGCGTAGACGTCCGCGGCCGGCCCGACCCGCTTGCCCTCGACCTGCTCCGGTGCCAGATAGGCAGCAGTGCCTAGCAGCACGTCAGGTGCCGTGTGCCGGGTGGCGTCGGCCAGGCGCGCGATGCCGAAATCGGCCAGGTGAGGACGACCGGCCGCATCGAGCAGGATGTTCGACGGCTTGACGTCCCGGTGCACGATGCCGGCCCGGTGGACATGGGCCAGCGCCCGCGCGAGGGCGGCGCCCACATCCGCCACGCGCCGCTCAGGCAGGGCTCTGCATGCCAGGAGGCTGCGCAACGTAGGGCCCTTGACCAGTTGCATGACGAGGTAGGTGCGGTCGCCGTCGCGGCCGGCGTCGTAGACGGTGACCAGGCCGGGATGCTGCAGGCGGGCCAGAAGGACGGCCTCCGCGGTGAGGCGGTCCTCGGTCCGGGGGTCGGCGCCGGGCCGGAAGACCTTCACGGCCACGGACCGCCGAAGGCGCGTGTCGACGCCCTCGTAGACGTCGGCCATGCCTCCCGATCCGATTCTCGTGCCCAACCGGTAGCGCCCGGAGAGGACTTGAGCGCACTGCGCATCCGCTGAGACCGCCGCGGACGTCGGCGGGACTGCTGTTCGGCGGGCCTTCACCTGATTCTCCGTTGCTGTCACCGCGTTCCGGACTCGGCCATGGACCATGCCGCGAGGCGGGTACCCCCAGCCTGTGTCAGATATCCGGACCAACTCGGCGCAGCGACGAAAACGGCCCTACTTCCCCCGGTGGCTGGCGTGTTGCGGCAGGTCAGGCAAGCTGTCATACCGACAGCTGGTCGTCGTCGCCGACCTCGCCGTCAGCCGCTTCCCTGGCAGATCACTGACCGGTATGCCGACAATCATGGCGATTTCGGCCGCCGGGTGGTGGGGCGGGCCCTCTGCGCCTCTCGTGCGGGATGCCGGCGATGATGTCGGTCTGGTCGCCGAGGGGTCGGTGATGCAGGTCTACAGCCGCCGGCCGAACTGGCCACGCACCAGTGCGCGTCACGCTCACCTCGTATGAGAGACATCGATTAAAATCGAATGTGTGATCGATTAGGTGCCTGGCTGCACGGCTGGGCGCACGCTGGACGGGGGCCACTGACTGACCGCAGGAGAGCTTGATGCCACATGCGCCGATCGTTGTATCCAACCCCATGGGAAGCGGTGGTCGCCGTGTGGCCATACGGGGCGAGTTCGCCGGGCTCGCACGCTCCGACGCCGATGTGCTGGAGTTTTTGCGGCGGGCCGGGCTGCCGGACGCCGAGGCACTGCTCGACGACCCAGCGTGGGTGACATGGACCGGCGGCCAACCGCATCACTACGAGGCCGCGTAAGTGCGACCAGTCCATAAGTCCGGCGGCTTCGTTCTCTCCGAGAGGGAGGACGATGGCCAGCGAACCTGCCGGTCGTTGTGGAAGTGCGCCGGTCGGCATGCTGGTGAAGCCGGACCGACCGGCCGGTCGAGCCATTGCAGGTCTGCCCGGTGCCGAAGCCGTTTCGCGTCGAGCTCCTGAAGCGGTGCTCGGAGAAGTTGCGGACGACGGCAGTGACGGCAGTGCTGACGGCAACGACGGTGGACGTCAGCGGTGCTCGACAGCCCAGCGCGGTACCGGCGGTGTGCCGCTGGCCCAGACCACCAATGCCTGCCCGCAGGGTGTCTCATAGTCCCCGAGATCGAAGACGGGGCGCACCTTCTCCTCAAGGGTGGGGTCCAGTACACCCGCAAGCCGCTCTGCCGCCCAAAGCCTTGTCCGGCCGTCGGGGTCTGCGGCGATGTCGCGGCCGTCCGCGGTCACGCGTTGCCAAGCGGACGCAGTGTTCCTCGGGTGCGGCCCGATGAGGCCGCGAGCTTCAAGCCATGCCCAAGCGAGTTCGGGGGTCGGTATTGCAAGGAGGCCCTAACCCCTGAGGGGCAGGGCACCTTGACCGCTGGCGGCCACGTGGTGCAGCAGGCGCTGAAGAAGAAGGTGCGGCACCCGGAGGCCCCCGAAGGCTAGCCTTTCCGCATGACGTGCGAGATGAAGTCGCCGATCATCAGCCTGATTCGGCTCGATGAGCCCGTGTCACAACCCGGCCGGTGGATCTGCACTCCGCACGGCCGTGCGGATGCTCCGACGAGATTGTCGCTGTCGCTGAGCTGCAGACAAAGGATGCCGTCCAGCCATACCGGGTCTGCGACCGGTGGCTCAGGGAGAACCGCCGGGCTGTCAGGTACCTCTCCGAGCGAGGCTACGACAACCGGTGAAACCACGACGTCCCGCCGGTGGGTGACCAGCGGGCGGGGGGCCGTTCGAGTAGCTGTTCACGGCACAGCCAGACGCACACAGAACGTCCTCACCCTACGAGCCGCCACCGACAACGGGCGTCGGCCAGACGGCCAGCTCCTCGCCGGTCTCCTCGTTGCACGTGCGGAATCCCGCTGCACTCCCGCCCACCCGGTGAAAACCGCAGGTCAGATCCTGCTGGAGTACTAGCCGGAGGCGGAGACGTTGGCGGTCACCAGGCGCAGGAGTCGGCGCGCCTGGTCGAACTGGGCGGGCGACAGGCCCATGGCGTCACCGATGTCCGTCGGGACCGTCCGGGCCCGCTCGCGCAGTTCCTGGCCTTGCCCGGTGAGGGTGACCAGGACGGTGCGCTCGTCGTCGGGGCGTCGCTCGCGGCGGACCAGGCCGGCCGACTCCAGGCGCTTGATCAGTGGCGTGAGCGTGCCGTAGTCGAGCTGGAGGGCGGCCCCGATGTCCTTGATCGGCACCGTGTCATGCTCCCACAGCACCAGCATCACCAGGTACTGCGGGTAGGTCAGCCCCAGGGCTTCCAGGAGCGGCCGGTAGCGGTTGGTCACGGCGCGGGAGGCCGCGTACAGGGCGAAGCACAGCTGGTCGTCCAGCAGCAGGGAGAAGCCCTGTTCCGTGCCGTTCTCGGTGCTGTCCATACCGGGTCTCCTCCTCGCGCCGCGCATTTCATCGCGCACGTGCGCCAGCCTAGACCACCAATGACGAAAGTTCAATGCACGCAATTAGCTTGCACACAATGTAATCGCACCATAGTCTTCTGTCGGTGAGTAGCCACTCACCCCCCGATCCGACCAGGGAGTCCACCATGACCGACCACACTCCGACCGCGCCCGTGCTGGAGGCCGCCGCGGCCGAGTTCTCCGCGGCCACCGCCAACCCGCCGTACCTGTTCGACCTCGGGCCGGTAGAGGGCCGCAAGGCCGTCAACGAGGTCCAGTCCGGCGAGATCACCAAGCTCCCGGTGGCCGAGGAGTGGATCACCGTCCCGGGCGGCCCGACCGGCTCGGTCCGGGCCCGGATCGTCAAGCCCGCCGGCGCCACCGGCACCCTGCCGGTGATCCTCTACATCCACGGCGCGGGCTGGGTCTTCGGCAACGCCCACACTCACGACCGCCTGGTCCGCGAACTCGCCACCGGCGCCGGCGCGGCCGTCGTCTTCCCCGAATACGACCTCTCGCCCGAGGCCCGCTATCCCGTCGCCATCGAGCAGAACTACGCCGTCGCCCAGTGGATCGTCCGCCAGGGCGCCACCAAGGACCTGGACGCCACCCGCATCGCCGTGGCCGGCGACAGCGTCGGCGGCAACATGTCAGCCGCACTGACCCTCATGGCCAAGCAGCGCGGCGACGTGCCCCTGATCCAGCAGGTCCTGTTCTACCCGGTCACCGACGCGTCCTTCGACACGCCGTCCTACCACCAGTTCGCCACCGGCTACTTCCTGCGCCGCGACGGCATGCAGTGGTTCTGGGACCAGTACACCACTGACCCCAACCAGCGCGCCGAGATCACCGCCAGCCCCCTGCGCGCCACCACCGAGCAACTGACCGGTCTGCCGCCGGCCCTGGTCATTACCGGCGAGGCCGACGTACTGCGCGACGAGGGTGAGGCCTACGCCGACAAGCTCCGCGAAGCGGGCGTCCCCGTCACCTCCACCCGCTACCGGGGCATCATCCACGACTTCGTGATGCTCGACGCCCTGCGCGGCACCCAGGCCGCCGAAGCCGCGATCACCCAGGCCGTCGACGTTCTCCGCCGCGCGTTCGGCACCGCCTGACCCCACCCGCTCCTGTCCGGCCCGGTGGGCCGGACAGGAGCGGCAGGCCGCGCGCCCTCGCCGAGGACCGTAGGTGCCGATCGGCTCCGGCCGCCCAAGCCTGGAGCAAGTCGATCCGCTGGCGGCCAACAGGAGGTAGCGCCGCAGAAGAAGCCTCCCGCGCGCGGCGCGGAAGCCAGCCGTCAATTCTGAGAGGTCTCTATCCTGTCGGTGCCCCCGGTGTTGCGGCCGGGGAAGGCTGCGTCAGGCGTGGCATGCACCAGGCCGGCTCCCACCGCCAGTCCGCCCACGCCTCAGGGTGCGCCATGCAAAGGGCCCTGAACGTCCGGGCGACCATGGCCCTGTAGCGGTCACGGTCGCCCGGCTCGGTGAAGGCGGCGGCGGTGCGCTCGGGATCGCGGTACGCCACCGTGGTCCGGCCGTCGTCGGCGACACTGGCGGTGAGCAGGTCTCCGCCCGTTCGGTACTCCAGGCCGTGCCGGGCCAGATGCGCTCCGAGCAGCGGGTAGGCGGCCCCGCCGACGAACTGCGGGTGCCAGGAGGAGAAGGTGTCGTGGGTGAACCCCTCCTCGTCGACCCGGGAGTCGATGAAGCCGCCCAGCCGACCGCCGGCCTCGACCAGCGCGACGCGCCACCCGGCCGGCGCCAGTTCCGCCGCCGCGACCAGCCCGTTGATGCCGGCGCCGACGACCACCGCGTCGTAGCCGGTCTCAGTGGGCATGACCGGCCTGCGCGCCGAGCGGTGCGGCCGCCGGCAGCGACCGGCCGAGGAACCGCTCCGCATTGCCGCGCAGCACCAAGGCGCGCTGCCGGTCGTCGAGGAAGGCGGCGCGGCGCGCCACCGATCCGGCAGGGCGCTCCCCGAGCGGGTAGGGATAGTCGCTGCCCACCATGACCTGCTCGGCGCCGAGGGTGTCGACCAGCAGCCGCAGCGCCCGCTCGTCGAAGACCACGCTGTCCACGCTGAACCGGCCGACGTACGAGGACGGCGGCAGTGCGGAGGTGCCGATCACGTCGTGGCGCTGGTGCCAGGCGTTCTCCATCCGGCCGAGCCAGAAGGCGAACGAGCCGCCGCCGTGGGCGAAGCAGATCCGCAGGGTGCCGGGGACGTCGTCGAAGACACCGCCGAGGATCAGCAACAGGATCGACAGGTGTGTCTCGGCGGGCATACCGGTCAGCCACTGTGCCATCCAGCGGCCCAGACGTGGGGAGTTCGGCATGTCCCACGGGTGCACGAAGACGGGCACCCGAAGGTGGGCGCAGTGCTGCAGGAAGGTGCGGATGCCGGCGCTGTCCAGGTCGAGGTCGCCGACGTGATTTCCGATCTCGACGCCGACATGGCCGTTTGCGAGGCTACGCTCCAGCTCGGCGCAGGCCGCGTCGGTGTCCTGGAGGGGTACCTGGCAGAAGGGGATGAGCCGTTCGGACGAGGCGGTGATCTCCAGTGCCAGGTCGTTGAAGATGCGGGCGACCGCGGTCGCCTCACTGCCCGCGCGCCTTCGTGCTATAGCCGCAGGGGCATACGTACGTCACCGGAGGTACTTCACCGGATGCGGCCGGCCCGCCGGCCACCCGAGGCTCCTGTGTCAGGGACGCGACCGGTACGGCGTCGGCATCTCGGCGGCGATCTCCCTGGCCACCCGCCGCAGTTTGCCGAGCAGCAGCTGGGCGCTGTCGCTGAGCGGCTCGTCGGCACGCCAGGTGATGCCGATCGACAACGGAACTGTTTCCAGGACGATCGGCAACACGTCGAGCGTGTCGTCCCCGGCACCGATCATCGCCGGTAGCACGGCCACCGCGTCGGTGCCCGCGAGGATGGCCCGGATGGTCAGGATGGTCGTGCACTCGATGAGGTTGCTCGGCGGATCCAGGTCGCGTTCGGCGAAGAGTTCGTCGATCTCGTCGCGCAGTAGGGCGGGCCGCGTCGGCAGGACCCACGGAAAGTCGACCAGCGCCTCGATGGTGGGGGTCGGCAGTGTCAGCGCGGGATGGCCTCGTCGGGCCACGATCCGCACCGGCTCGTCGTACAGCCGCAGCTGACGCAGGCCGACACCGGACTCCTCCGGAGTGAGCCGGCCCACCAGCAGGTCGACCTCGTTCCGGTGCAGCTGCTTCACCAGCTCGTCCGGCGTGCCCTCGAGTACTGCAACCGCAGTCATCGGCCGCTCCTGCTTGAGCGCGATGACGGCCCGGGGCAGCAGGGTGTAGGCCCCGGCCAGATTGGTGCCGACCCGCACCGGGCGGTCACCGACCCGTTGGATCTGGTCGATGTGCTCGCCCACGCGGCGGAGGTTCCCGAGGATCGCCCGCGCGTTCTCGATCAGCAGCTCGCCGTAGACGGTCGGTTTGACACCACGCGGCCCGCGTTGGAAGAGGCTGACACCCAGGACCTCCTCGGCCTCCCGCAAGCCGCGGGTGACGACTGGCTGGGTGACATGCAGTGCCTGGGCTGCGCCCACCAGCGAGCCGTGCTCCGCGATGGTGGTGACCAGGGTGAGGTGACGGAGTTTGAAACGGCCGTCGAGCAGCCGGTCGACCTTTTTGGACGTCATTTTCTCGTTGCACGCTCCTGACCAGGAACCAGTTGCCGACTCGTCGCTTCCCGTGAGTCTCGCGACCTCCCTTTGACGCACCCACCGGGAGGTATGACCAAATGAACATAACCGCACGTGTATTGGCAATGGTCAGATACGCGAGGCCGGTCCAGGATGTCAGCATGCTTCCCCTCACTTATTCCCCGGAGCCAGCCCACATCCTGGCCGCGCTGGCCGAGGGATCGCTGCGCGTCGTAGACCTCACCGCCCCGCTGTCCGCAGAAACACCGGTGCTACCCCTCCCGGAGGGCATGGCACCGATCCCGCGTTTCCGGCTCGAGGAGCTTGCCCACTACGACGAGCGCGGTGAGACCTCGTACCAGAACGGCATCCACACCGGTGAGCATGTCGGCACGCACTTCGACGCGCCCCGCCACTGGATCACCGGCCGGGATCTGGAAGACGTGGGAAGCGTCCCCGTCACCCGACTGGTGGCCCCGGCGGTCATCATCGACAAGTCACCCGAGTGCGCGGCCGACCCGGACTTCCTGCTCGAGGTCGAGGACATCCGCGCCTGGGAGCGCGAGCACGGGCCACTGCCCGAAGGCGGCTGGCTGCTCTACCGCACTGGCTGGGACGCCCGCTCGCACGACCAGGACCTCTTCCTCAACGCCGACGACGCGGGGCCGCACACCCCTGGTGTCTCCCCTGCGTGCGCACGCTGGCTGGCCGAGGAAGCGCCGATCATCGGCCTGGGAGTCGAGACCGTCGGCACCGACGCGGGTCAGGCCTACCGCTTCGAACCGGGCTTCCCGTGCCACTCGTACCTGCTGGGCGCCGGCAAGTACGGCATCACCCAGTTGCAGCACCTCGGGCAGCTGCCGCCCGTCGGCACCGTCCTCATCGTCGCCCCGCTGAAGATCGTGGGCGGCTCCGGGAGCCCCGCCCGTGTGCTGGCCCTCGTCGGGGCACCCGCCCACCCCACGAACGGAGAAATCTGACGATGCTGGTACGCGAGGCCATCGGACACACACTGCACAGACTCGGCGTCAAGACTGTCTTCGGCGTGGTCGGCAGCGGCAACTTCCACTTCACCAACGCCCTGGTGGAGGCCGGTGCCCGCTTCGTTGCCGCGCGTCACGAGGGCGGCGCCTCGGTCATGGCGGACGCCTACGCCAGGATGAGCAACGAGGTCGCCGTGGTCAGCCTGCACCAGGGCTGCGGCTACACCAACGCGCTCACCGGTATCGCCGAGGCGGCCAAGAGCCGCACGCCGCTGCTGGTGCTCACCGCCGAAGCCACCCAGCCGACCTCCAACTTCTTCATCGACCAGGAGGAGATCGCCGAGGGGCTGGGCGCTGTCGCTCTGCGGGTACGCTCGCCCGAGACGGCCCTGGACGACGTCACCCACGCCTACGAGCTCTGCTCCCGGGAACGGCGCACCGTCGTACTGAACGTGCCGATCGACGTGCAGGACCTGCCGCTGCCCACGGGCACGGGCGCCCGCCGACGGGTGCCGGTGGGCGACCCCCGCCCAGCCGCCGCCGACGTGGAGGCGTTCGCAGAGCTGCTGCTCCGGGCCGAGCGACCGGTCTTCGTCGCCGGGCGGGGTGCCCGCACCGCTGCCGGCAAGGAGGCGATCGCCGCCCTGGCCGAACAGACCGGCGCCCTGCTGGCAACGTCCGCCGTCTCCCGCGGCCTCTTCCACGACAATGCCTGGTCGATCGACGTCTCCGGCGGCTTCTCGACCCCCCTTGCGGCGGAGCTCATCTCGGGCGCCGACCTCATCGTGGGCTGGGGCTGCGCGCTGAACATGTGGACCATGCGCCACGGCCGCCTGATCTCTGATGACGCTGCGGTCGTCCAGGTCGACCTCGACCGTGCAGCCATCGGGCGCACCCGCGACGTCCGGCTGGGACTGTGGGGCGGCGTCGCCGAGACGGCGCGCGACACCGCCGCTCTCGTCGCGGCGGCCCGGAACACCTCCCGCACGGGCTACCGCACCCCACAGGTCGCCGCACGCATCGCCGCCGAGGGCAGTTGGAAACAGGTTCCGTTCGACGACCGCACCGGCGACGGTCTGATCGACCCGCGTACCCTGACCATCGAGCTCGACCGGATGCTGCCGCGCGAGCGCGTCATCTCCGTCGACTCCGGCAACTTCCTTGGCTATCCGAGCATGTTCCTGGACGTCCCCGACGAGTACGGGTTCTGCTTCACCCAAGCCTTCCAGTCCGTCGGCCTGGGCCTGGCCACCGCGATCGGCGCGGCCCTGGCCCAGCCCGACCGCCTCCCCGTCGCGGCCTGCGGTGACGGCGGCTTCATGATGGGCCTGTCCGAGCTCGAGACGCTCGTCCGACTTGAGCTGCCGATGCTGGTGGTCGTCTACAACGACTCGATGTACGGAGCCGAGGTCCACCACTTCGGCGCCGAACCGGCCAACGATCGCCCGGACCTGTCCACTGTCTCCTTCCCCGACGTCGACATCGCGGCCATCGCCCGCGGCCACGGTTGTGCGGCACTGACCGTCGCCGCCCCCTCCGACCTGCTGCCCCTGAAGACCTGGATCGAAAACCCCGGCCGCCGCCCACTGGTCATCGACGCCAAGATCACCAGCGAGGGCTCCTGGTGGCTGAAAGAAGCCTTCGGTCACTGAGCCGGTTCGAGACCCACGACGGCACCACGTACGCCAATGCGACTGCCGCCGCCAGTTCCAAAGGCATCAATGCCCTCGGCAGTGAGGCTTTCGCCGGAAGCATTGAAGGCGGATCCCTGCCCGCGCAGCTCTGGCAGTACGCCTTGAAAGTGGGCTATGGCCTACTGGATCGCCGGTCAGATCGGGGTCGGATCTCTCGATCCGCTACCGGCGCCCGTCTGATCTGGGCCGACCTCGCCCATGACCTCGACCATCCCGAAGACCTGCAGTCACTCGTCTCGTGCGCGCTCGGCCTGGATGATTGGGACGGGAGCTGGGACGAGCCGGTTTTCGTGGAGTCCGTGATGTGCCCCGAGGTGCGTGGAGCCGGCGCCCGCGCGTTGAGAGTCCGTGTCCAGGAGCCGGGCCGGGTCAAGAGAGGAGCCCCCGCAGGAGCAAGGACTTCACCCGTCGCGACCCGGACACCGAACTCGTCCTGGTGAGGATTGCGGCTGAGGATCGGTATTTCCCAAGCCGCAGACGCCGGCCAGTGCGGTGACCGCAAGCCGCTCGTCGCGCAGTCCTCGGGATTCAGGGGCAGTCAGGTCAGGTTCCGGTCAGCTCGGTCGGTGGTGGAGCAGAGGTGCCCGTAGCTCGTTCTCGGTGATCTGCTCGGCGGGGCGGTGGAGTGTCCAGCGGTAGGCCTCGCCGTCCATGGGCAGCACCTCGACGACGGTCTTCAGCGGTGGGTAGCCGGCTTCGCCGCAGATGAGTTGGCGGATCATGACGGCGGTGTCGTCGTCCAGGCCGAGCAGGGCGCGTACGGCATCCTTCAGTTCGCGGAGGTGCGGGCTCGGCCAGGCGATTCCTGGGCGCGGTTCCAGGTCCATGGGGGCACTCCTTGGTTCCGGAATGAGGGGCGGGCGGCGCAGACAGCGCCGGTGAGGGCGGGCGGTGTGTTCGGCAGCGGAGCCGATGTCGCAAGCTTTGCGACTGGCCCGCCTCTCGACGATGTCGGTGTCCGCGGGCGGGGTGCGCTGTAGCCGCGGTCGCATACGGGTGGTGCGCACGCCGGGCCGGGTGGAGTCCCGTCCCGTTGGTTACGCAGCCTTCGATCGCTGTGCGCACGGAGCCGTCGCCGGGATGTGCGCTGGGCACGGGCCGGGGCTGCGCGGTGGCACCGACTTCGATGCACGAGGGCGGGGCGAGCTTGGACGGCGCCACGAGCGCGTCCGTCGCGTGGGGTATCCCGGTCACCTCTGATCCGTCCTTCGTGCATGGGGAATCGATGAGGAACTGCGCGTGAGTCGGCTCTCGTCCAGCTCCACGGACGGCGGGGGTCCCACGGTTCGGCAGATATGCAGTTTTTGTGAGATCGCCGGCCTTCCGGGTGCCGCACGCGCTTGGCCCTGGCGGTTGCCACAGGACCCGGCAGGGACGCCTCACCCGCGACGCTCACAGAGCGCCACCTGCACCCTTCTGTGCGCTATGGGACCAAGCAATGCATTTGCGCAATGATCGGCTTATGCGCTGAGGTTCCCGAAAACGTCTCCCGCGGAGCGATCCGGATCGCTCCGCGGACCTTGTCTCTGGTGAGCGACCCTGTCGACGCCGGATGACGCACTGCTGCGCACCTATGCGGAGCACGCAGGGCCGCTGTTCCATCCGTGCTGCGACTGACCTCGGGAGACCGGCAATGGGCGGAGGACGTGGTGCAGGAGACACAGCTCCGGGCGTGGCAGCATCCCGCCGCGTTCGACCCCGCACGCCGCCCGGTCCGGCATGGCTATGTACGGTCGCCCGGCACCTGGCCATCGACGCCCACCGGCCCCGGCAGGCCAGGCCGGCCGAGACCGGCGGCGAGGCGCTGGAGCGTGCGGCCGAGCAGAAACCGGGCGAGGACGAGATCGAGCAGGCACTGCAGAGCTGGGCAGTCGCCGACGCCGTCCGGTCGCTGCCCCAGGACCACCGCGCCGTCCTGCTGGAGACCTACTTCCGGGGCCGGGCCATGGCGGAGGCGGCACAGGTGCTGGGCATCCCGCCGGGCACCGTGGAGTCGCGGACGTACTACGCCCTGCACGCCCTGCGGCTGGCGCTCCAGGAACGGGGAATCGAGCCATGACCGCGGCGTGCAGGAGGTGGCGACCATGAGCGCGGAGCACGTCGACCTCCGGCTGGCACTGGGAGCGTACGTCCTGGGCACGCTGCCCTCGGCGGAAGCGGAGCGGATACGCGCTCGCCTCGCGGAATGCGCCGAGTGCCAGGCCGAACACGTCCAGCTGACGGGGCTGCCCGCGCTGCTGGCGACGGTGACCCCGGCGGAAGCCGCAGGCCAGACGGTGCCGGCGGGCGACGGGGCCCTCGCCGAGCCGCTGGTGGCACGGGCAGCCGACAGCGCGCCGGGCTCCCTGCCCGAACGACATGCCGTGCCCGCCGTGCCCACGATGCCGCAGGCGCCGGAGGGAGGTGTGCTGGAGAGACTGCTCCACCAGGCCGCAACCCGGCGCCGCAGGGGCTGGCGTCTGCACCTGGTCGGCGCTGCCGCCTCGCTGACGTTCATCACGGCAGCGGCCGGCGACAGCCGGCTGGCGGCCATCGGATCCGTGGGCAGTCAGGCGACGCCGCCCGGACCGAGCGCGCCGACCGCCTGGCGCACCTTCTCCGGAAGCGATCCCACCACCGGCATCTCCGCCTCGGTGAAGGTCTCACCTTCTGCCTGGGGCAGCGTCCTTCAGATGTCCGCCAAGGGAGCGCCCGCCGGAATGACCTGCCGACTGCAGACGGTGGGACCCGGCGGAGCCAGGGCGGACGGCGCCACCTGGCGGGCAGGCCGGTACCCTCCCGGCGCCACGATCCCCGGGGCGGTTGCCATGTCCCCCGGGGCCATCGAGCACTTCGAGATCCTCGCAGGCAACGGCCAGAAGCTGGTCACAGTCCGAGCCTGAGGCGAGGCCCGGGTCCTCATGTCACTGGGTGGCCTGGCCGCCCAGTGACATCACACGACAGCTGCCGGGTGTGAGCGCATGGCGGCGCGAGGGGCAAGGAAGACGTCGCCACCGAAGGGGCGCGACGTCAGCGGAAAACGGCACCCGGCGGATGAGCTCGGCGACGTCGGAGGCCGACACCGGCGCCTCTGCGGCCGAGGGGCTGATCGGCGCCACGCGCGCGAAGGCGGCTCGTGGTCGAAGCGGCTGCCAGCGACCAGAAAAGTTCACCAGCGCGGCCGGGCTGATCGAGGTGAAGGCCGTCCGGGGGCAGAGCCATGCGGTTCACCGAACGGCCTGCGAGCTCAACTCGCCTTCTCCTCCGAAGTCCGTGCAGACCGGAGAAGACCGGAGATGACCGGAGATGACCGTCCAGGATGTCTGCACGCCGGGGGCCGCGACCGAGCCGAGACGTGGGCACGGAGGCTCGTCCGGCTCTGCGGTGCGACGTTCCCGCAGCGCCGTCCGGACGACCACGGGCGAGGGAACGAGCTGCCGGTGCCCGGTCCGCCCGAGTACGGCATCGAGCTCTGACAGAGACGAGTGAGCCCACCCAAGCCACTGGCATCGACGCGACCCGAAAGAAATCAAGCAAAAGGGGTGAATGCATCGAACCGTTCGGCATGCGCAGCCCGTGGAACCACATGAGCGCGCTCATGCAGGCTCCGGCCAACCGACAACCCGGAAGTTGCTGGTGATCTCCCCCTCCCGGTCTCCGCACATCCACAGAAGAGCCAGAAGACCATGTTCGTGACCGATCCCCCCAGCCCGAGTTCACTGCTCGGCCAGCCCTGCCGCCACCAGGCGCTGCTCACCCTGCCCGCGCAGGAGGCGCACGTCCCCGCCGCTCGTCACTTCGCGGCCGATCTGCTGAAGACCTGGAGCGTGCCCGCGAACGAACGGGACTCCGCCGTTCTCATCGTCGACGAACTCGCCTCAAACGCCGCCCAGTACGGCCGCGAGCGCATGACCCTGCGGCTCGTCCTCGACGACGGCACTCTGCATATCGTGGTCACTGACTCCGGCATGGCGGTGGAGCGCCATCGCCCCGACATCGCCTCCGACGAACACGGTCGCGGCACCGGCATCGTCCGGTGCCTCGCCCAGTCGACCGAGGTGCACCAGACACACAGCGGCTGCGAAGTCCGCGCCTGCCTGAGGTGCTCGCCATGACCGGGCCGGGCGTTCCGCACGGACTGCGGCCCCTTGCCGGGGCCGGCATCGCAGCACAGCGACGGATCACCGGGGGCGGCTGTGGCGCCGGACACCCGACGACCCCGCCGAGTGGGCCTTCGCGAGCCACAAGCCGTGCCCCGTCGACGGCTGCCCGGGCCCAGCGCGGGTGCCCATGCGGTCCTCGGCACACCCACCGGGCCTCGATCACGGCGACCCCGACCAGGACACGATGCTGTGTCAACGCTGCGGCGCCGACCCCTGCCTGCCAACCGAGGTGTGAGCGTGGACGTCACCCCGAACAGCGGCGAGGACATCGGTGCCCCGCCCTCGCACGAGGCGTACGCGCATGCGCCAGACCTGCGCCGCGAGATGCACCAAGTGCTCGCTCTCGGGGCCGAACCCGACGGCTGCCAGGCCAGGCCCGTCACTGGTCCCCTGGTCGATGCGACGGCCGCCGAACGCGCCTGGCTGCTACGCCGGGCCGCCCTCATGGACGGAAGGCCGTTGACGCCCCCGGCCCCGTCCCGGTCGGCGCCGCCGCAGAAACCGCCGGACAACTCGTCCCGCACGATCGCCGCCATCCCGACCTGGTGGCCGGTCCGCACCACCCCGACGCGATCACGCTCGCTCCCCGCCGCCCCTCTACGTCCGCCAGGAGGTACGCCGCCTGCACGGCTGCCGTGCGCCCCAGAACCTGAATCGACCCCGACCCGACAAGAAGAAGGACACATGACCCGCAAGGACAGAGACACCCAGTACGCCCCCGCAGCAGCCGGCCAACTCCGCTCGCCTCGCCTCCCACACCCGAGAGCCATGCGTGAGCATCGCGCCGGCCGGCGACAGGAACGGTCACGCCAAGGAACGCCGAGGAACGCACCGTGGCCGAACACAATGACCCATCGGCTGTTCCAGGCGCCCGAACGTGGTTGCTCCCAGGGGCAGCCGCTGGGCCTCCACCCGGCCCAAACGCCCCCGCACACTCCGCAGGCCGAGCAGCCGGCGCAGGTGGCCGTGCAGGTCACAGGCGGCGAACTACGCCTCGCCGTAGGCGTGATGCCGGTCAAGCTCCCCGTGGTTGCCGCGACGGGCGACGAATTCACTTGCGCGGCATGGCTGGACGACGCCGTGGGAATCTCCCGATGGCGCGGGCGGCGGACGCCGGTGAAACCGCCGTGCCAAGTGCACCGGGAAACCTGCTCCCAGGCGCCCGCGTACCAGACCGCGGGCTCGGGCACGAACGTCGGCCTGCCCGGCCACCTCCTGCGGATCCCGGTCTGCGACGACGAGTGCCGGCCATCCGTCGGTGCAGAGCCCTGCCGGGTCGTGGACATCGACCGCGTTCAGCAGCGTGGTGTCCCGGCCGAGTGCGGCCGGGACACGGAAGGGGAACTCTTCGCCGTATCGGCAGACGGGCAACCGTACTGGACACGCCCGCCGGCAGCAGTTGGCCGTCGTCCGCGGCCAAAGGTGTGCGCCTCCCGCCGCGTCAACCTTCCGCACGGCCCGGTCATGGGCGGGACGCTTCTTTGGGCAGCGGCCGAGGTTCTGCGCGCGCCGGGAGAGCGATGGGGACATGCTCGGGGCGGCAAGACACGATGCGCCACGGGCGCTCCCGCTCCCGCCACTGCCGCGCGGAACCAAGCGGCACGGATCGCCGAGACAGGTACGAGGGCCGACGCGTTCGAAGGGGTGGTGTGACGATGTTCCGCAATGCGCTGGAGCCCTGGCATCTGCTGATCCTGGTCGCGGTGGTGGTTTTGATCTTCGGCTCGAAGAAACTGCCCGACACGGCCCGGTCGCTGGGCAAGTCCATGCGGATCCTCAAGAGCGAGACCCAGGCCATGAAGGACGAAGGCGCCTCAAACGGGCCACGCCCCGAGCCTGAGCCTGCACCGGGACCACGGACGATCTCGGGCGCTCCCGGAGACACCCCCACCGCCCACAACGCGCCCCCGGACAGCAAGAGCAGCCACCGAGACTGAGCCCGGTCCTGCGCGCCCCTGGCTCATCCCCGCACGAGACGCTGACCGAAGCCTCCCGGCCGGCTCACCTCTTGCGCTGTCGGGCCACCCGCGTAGTTGTCTGCGGTATCGGCCGGTGTCTTGGCCCGAGCAGCGCTGTTTCCCGGCCCGAGCGCGGCGCGTAACAGCGGACGGTCCGAGGACCTTCGTGAGTGGCCGCCCTCGGGCCGGGGAGCGCAGATCAGCTCGCGGTAATTGGTGCCGACCCGGCCCAACTGCCGCCTGGACGCGCTACCGGCCGCAACCGGCGCCGTGGCGAGCTCGCACCCCACGGGTGACGGGCGATCAAATACTGGCGCAGGGCCGGTAGTCCCCGCCCTGCCGCACGAGATGAGGACGTGGCGTGCCCCAGTCGGCCCGCAACAAGAAGAAGGATCCCGCGGGGCGGATGCCGCTCGCGCAGCACCTTCGTGAACTCCGCAACCGGCTCGCCAAGGCCGTCCTTGCCATCCTGGTCGTGACGATCGCCGCGGCCTTCTACTACAAGGGCATCGTAAACTTCTTCACCAGGCCGGTGCTGGGCTCGGTCGGCTGCCCGACGTCCTTCGCCGATCTGGCCAAGCAGACCGCGAACACCACCTGCGCGCGGATCACGATCAACGGTCTACTCGCGCCCTTCACCCTGGCCCTGAAGGTGTCCCTGATGGCCGGCGTCGTGCTGGCCTCGCCGGTATGGCTGTACCAGTTGTGGGCGTTCGTCGCCCCCGGCCTGCACAAGCACGAGCGGAAATACGCCTACGCGTTCGTCGGCGCGGGCGTCCCACTCTTCTTCGGTGGCGCCTTCTTCGCCTACAAGGTGCTGCCCAGGACCGCGAAGGTGTTGATCGGCTTCACCCCGCACGGGGTGGACAACCTGCTGCCGCTGGACGATCTGCTCGACCTTGTCACCCGCATGGTGGTCGTCTTCGGTCTCTCCTTCGAGATGCCGCTGCTGCTGGTGATGCTGAACCTCACCGGAGTGCTGTCCGGCCGGCGGATGCTCGGCCGGTGGCGCGGCATGATCGTGGGGATCACGGTCTTTTCGGCTGTGGCGACGCCGAGCACGGACCCGCTGACCATGCTGGCGCTGGCCGCGCCGATCTGGGTGATCTATTTCGCCGCCGTGGTCTTTTCGCTCCTCAATGACCGGCGCAAGGCCCGAAGAGAGGCAGAGGGACCCGGCGACGACGAGACCTCAGACCTCGATCTCACGCCGCAGGACATCGACGAAGCGGAACCGGTGTCAGTCGGCCAGGCCCTGCCCGCGCAGCCGGACGCTGCCGACGACCCGCCGCGATCGCCCTCATGACCAGGCGCCTGACTCGGCCCGCCGAACCGCCGGAAAGTCGCAGAAGCTCCCATCCAGCCGCTGAGCCGATGTCGTCGTATTTTCGTTGCACATCCGATGCGGACACCGGATCATGGGTCGACTGAAAGCGATCTTGCTATCGATAGGCATCTATAGGTGACTCTGCACGATGAACACCGCCAGACCCTCACCGGCCCCGACGGGCTGCCGGTTCTGACCTACGTCCAAGGCACTCGCGACGGCCACCCCTGGGCCGACCTCGCCGAGGTCGTAGGCCCCGATCCCGTGCCGTCCATCCTCACCAGCATGTCCGGATGGGCCGTATCAGGATCCGTGGAACTGGGCGAACAGCTGATCCAGCATGGCGCACGCATCATGCGACACGCCCACGGCATGCACCGCGACCTGATCTCCGACCCTCCCCCACCCGAGTGGGCAACCCTCGACCTGCCGGACGGACTTCACATCGCTCCCAGCAACCGGCGGTCCGAAGAACTATTTCCGGCGTGGCGCGCTGCCTTCTCTCCCGAACATCCGGACCACTACCACGGAAGTGACGAGCAAGCCCTCCACACACAGCTGACACCATTGCTGACCGGCGAGGTACTGGGCCCGGTAATGCCCTGCAGCACACTGGCGGCTGATGAGGCAGACCGCGTAATCGCTGGGGTCATTGTTACGGACCGTGACGGACTCCCGTGGATCGCGACCGTCTTCCGTCAGCCCGATCCCCGTTATGCCGGCCTGGGCTCCGCTCTCCTGCGCCGGATGCTGGCAGACGCCGCGTCCTGCGGTCTCAGAGAAATCGCGCTGGCGGTGAGTGACGCCAATCCTGCCCGGCACCTTTACGAAAAGCTCGGGTTCCGGCTCACAAGCACATCTCTCACCGTCCTCGTTCCCTGACCCGGAAGTTCGGGCCCGCGCTTCCCGTCGGGGAACTGGTCGCCTCTCGCCCAGGGCCGCCCGGACGCCGGCGTACTGCAGCAGGTCGGCTCACTTCAGCGTGGCCTCACGCAGTCCCTGGTCACCAGCCCCATGACCGATGCGGGCCTGGAAGAGTGGGCGAGTCGGGCAGCACCGGATGCCAGGTGTCCGAGCCGACGCGATGTACGACAGCGAGAGTCCGCCGGTACCGGCCCCCCCGAGACGGGGCGGCCAGCCCGCCGCCATGAACGCTGTCCCGGAGCTGTCGGACCCGAGACCTGACGGGACCTTGCGAGCGCTCGGGTGTCACGCGCTCCGGCTGGCCGGGGCCGGTTTGCCGAGAAGCGGCTCTCCTTGCCCGCCAGTGCAGCTACGGTCCTTGCCCGTGCCGATCCAGAACCCCGCGTGCTCTACGGCCGCAGGGAAGCACGGGAGTTCGGCGGCCGTGGCGAGGGAGATGGGACGACGGGACCCGCGGCGGCCGGAGCCACGGAGGCGGCCCACGGCCGGTCACAGGTGTGCGGTCAGGAACTGGACGGCCAGGCTGGTGGCGGACACCACCAGCCACAGGCAGCCGCCGAGCAGCAGGGGTGCCGGGCCGGTACGGCGCAGCCGGGAGGGCTCGGTGGACAGACCGATCGCGGACAGGGCGACGGTGATCAGGAACACGGCGAGCGTGTTCAGCGGGCCGTGCGCGGCGGACGGGACGAGACCGGCGGTGTTGACCGCGGCCAGGACGAGGAAGCCGACCAGGAACCAGGGGATCAGCCGGCCGACGCGGACCGGGCCGGCACCGCCGCCCTCGTGCCGCGCCGTCCGCGCGTGGCGGCGGGTGAGGGCGGCGAGGCCCAGGCAG
The DNA here is from genome assembly GCF_002154505.1 of Streptomyces carpinensis. GTDB lineage: Bacteria > Actinomycetota > Actinomycetes > Streptomycetales > Streptomycetaceae > Streptomyces > Streptomyces carpinensis. The sequence goes on from NZ_MUBM01000010.1 coordinate 21,341, forward strand.
ACCGGGATGATCAGCAGTGTCCGGGCCAGCTTGACCACCACCGCGTAGTCCGCGGCCGGGCCGCCGTAGGTGGTGGCGGTGGCGACCACCGACGACATGTCATTGACCGCGGTGCCCGCGAACAGGCCGAAGGCGTGCTGGCTCAGCCCCAGCAGATGCCCGAGGGCGGGGAAGACCAGGACCGCGGCGATGTTGAAGACGAAGATCGTGGAGACCGCGTAGGCCACCTCCGCCTCCGCCGCGCCGATGACCGGCGTGACCGCGGCGATCGCCGAGGCGCCGCAGATGCCGGTGCCGACACCGATGAGGGTGCGCAGGTCGCGGACGATGCCCAGGCGGCGCCCCAGCCAGTACGCCGTGGCCAGGCAGACGGCGAGGGTGACGACCATCACCGGCAGCGAACCCACACCGACCCGCAGCACCTGCCCCAGGGACAACTGGGCGCCCAACAGGACCACCGCGGCCTGGAGCACGCCTCGCCCGGCGAAGGCGATTCCCGGCCGCAGCCGCTCCCCGGGCCGCACCGCGAGCGCCACCAGCACCCCGAGCACGATCCCGGTCACCGGACCGCCGACCACGGGGGCCAGCCGGCCCAGCGCGGTGGCGACGGCGGCGATGCCGACGGCGAGGACGAGGCCGGGCAGGCGGGCCGCGCCGGGGGCGCGCGCGATGGTGCGAGTGGCGGGGGCTGGGCAGGAGCCGGCGTTGGTCATGATCACTACTCTGGGCGCCTGCGCGCGGCCGCTGTAGCCCCTGATCTTGCAGGAGCTCATAGCGAAAGCGTATGACTGACTCATACGCTGGCGCTGTGACAGAGACACCCCCACCGCCGGACCCGACGCCGGCCCGGTTCCCCACCGCTGCCGTCCCGCTGCGCACTCCCGATCTGGAGTCGCTGCGCCTCCTGGTCCTCGTGGCCGACCTCGGAAGCCTCGGCCGGGCCGCCGAGCGGCTGCGGATCTCCCAGCCGTCCGCCAGCCGCCGGCTGTCCACGCTGGAACGCGGACTGGGGCTGGTGCTGGTCGACCGCACCCGCCGCGGATCCCGGCTCACGCTCGCCGGGCAGCTCGTCGCCGGGCACGCCCGGCGGGTCCTGGACGAGCTGGACGAACTGCTCGCCGGGGCCGAGAAACTGCGCACCCGGCGGGAGACCGAACTGCGCGTCGCGGCGAGCCTGACCATCGCGGAGTACCTGCTTCCGGTCTGGATCAGCACGCTGCGGGGCCGCCGGCCCGAGCTGTACATCGGGCTGCAGGTGACCAACAGCGAGCACGTGCCCGAGCTGGTCGAGTCCGGGGAGGCCGACGTCGGGTTCATCGAGGGACCGCACCTGGCGCGCGTGATGTCGACGCGGCAGGTGGCCGAGGACCGGCTCGTCGTCGTGGCCGATCCCGGCCACCCGTGGGCTCGCCGTCGCGAGCTGCTGTCCGCCCGCGAGCTGTCCCGTACGCCGCTGGTGCTGCGCGAGAGCGGGTCCGGCACCCGGCAGACCCTGGACCGTGCCCTGCACCTGGCCGGCTGTGACCGGGCCCGGCCTCTGGTGGAGCTGGGCTCGACGGCCGCCGTGCGCGGAGCCGTGATCGCCGGCACCGGACCGTCCGTCCTGAGCGAGCTGGCCGTCCGCGGGGACATCGCCGAGGGTCGGCTGGTCGCCGTCGAGGTCGCGGGCGTCGACCTCACACGGGAGCTGCGCGCGGTCTGGCCGACGGGGCGGCGGCTGGTGGGCCCGGCAGCCGAACTGGTGGCCGTGGCCCGCGGGGCGGCCCCCGGGCGACGGGCCGCACGCCCGTAGTTGCGAGGCGGACACAACCGATAGACGATCCCTGCGGAAAGTGATCCTCGGCGACTCCCCCGGCGCGCGCACGGTGACCGGGGCTCACGGCCATCCAGGGCATCATCACGCGGCGCCCGCCACGGCGGCGCACCTGATGCCGGACGAGACAGCGGTGACCCGGTACGCCACGCACTTGCCCGGCGCCGACGATGGTGACCGTCGGCGCCGGGCATCAGCCACGACCTGAGCGGGTGCCGTTTCGCTGCCCGGGCCGCGAACGCCGTCCCTGCCCGGCTCAGGGCGCCAGCACAACCCTGCCGAACACCTCCCCCGCGTCCATCTTGCGGTGGGCCAGCACCGCCTGGTCCAGCGGCAACACTTCGTGCACGACCGTGCGCAGGCCCCCGTGCGCAGCATCGGCGAACTGGGACGACCGCACGGCCTGCCGGTCGGGACCGGGCACGGTGTCGGAGCTGAAAGTGGCGAACGACAACGACCTGCGGAAGGCGTCCATCAGCCGCATGCCGAAGTCCGCCGGCGGCTGCCCACCGACCACACCGACAGCCACATACCGCCCGTTGGAGTTCAACTTGCCGAGGAACACGGGAAGCTGAGGACCCCCCACGACATCGATCACCACGTCGAAGCCCGCCGGTGCGTCCGAGCCGCCCTCGCCGGAGCGGTCAAGGACATGGGTCGCGCCCAGGTCCCGCAGGCGGGCGCCGCGCTCCGTCGACGAGGTGGTGACCGCCACCGCGCTCGCGCCGTCCCTGGCTGCGAGCTGGACCGCCGTATTCCCGATGCTGCCCGCCGCACCGCGCACGAGCACCGTCTCGCCGGGCGTGAAACGGGCCCGGTCCAGGGCGAAGTGGGCGACCACGCCGGAGCCGCCGAGGGTCACCGCGTCGGCGCCGGTCAGGCCGTCGGGCAGCGCAAGGACGTCCTCGACCATGGCGACGGCCTGCTCGGCATACCCACCGGACAGCCCGGTGAACGCCCATACCCGCCGCCCGATCCACGAGGCGTCCACGCCCTCTCCTACCGCGGTGACCCTGCCCGCGACCTCGCTGCCGAGGAGATGGCCCTCCCGGAAGCCGTAGGCGGCAAGCGTTCCCCGGCGGATCACGGTGTCCACGCCGCCTACCCCGATCGCCTCCGTGGCGATCAGCACCTGCCCCGGGGCAGGAACGGGCACGGGCACCTCGACGACCTCCAGGCCATCGGGGTCTCCGAACGTCCTGATCACGACGGCTTTCATCTCTGCTCCTCGGGTCGGTGGAGGGACGGATCGCAGTTGCTGCGATCGTGGGCGTCGAGCCTGCCCCACAGCCGGGGCATCACCGGCGAAGTGCCGGGGCGGGGCGGCAGCACCGCCATCGGACCGTAACGGACACCCCCGTCCGCTTGGCTGAAGTGAGAAACGATGACCCACCATTTGCCTCGGACTGTGCGCTCCGACGCCCGCGACAACCGGGCCGGCATCCTGGACGCCGCCCGCGCGGTGTTCGGCGAAAAGGGCCTGGGTGCGCCCATGCGCCAGGTGGCCCGGCATGCAGGCGTCGGCCCCGCCACGCTGTACCGGCACTTCCCGACCAAGCAGGCACTGATCGCGGAGACCTTCGCCGAGCAGCGGCGAGCCTGCCATGCCGCCGTCCGCGACGCCCTTGCGGACTCGGACCCGTGGCACGGATTCCGGAGCCTGATCGAGCGGATCTGCGAACTCCACGCGCACAGCCGGGGATTCGCCGACGCCTTCATGACGGCGTTCCCCGAGGCCATGGACTTCGCCGCCGACCGGGAGCGGACTCTGCACGCGGTCGGCGAACTGGCCCGCCGCGCCCAGGAGACCGGCCGGCTGCGCCCCGGCTTCGTCGTCGACGACCTGATCCTCATGCTCATGGCCCACCGGGGACTCCAAGACACGCCGCCTGCCGCCCGGGTCACGGCCTCCCGCCGCTTCGCCGCCTACGTGATCGAAGCGTTCCGCGCCGCACCAGAGGCAGGAGCGCCCGCGCTGCTGCCGCCGGCGCCACGCCTGCAGCTCACGCACTCGCCCAACACGCCATGAATCAGTCACCTGGAGGCCCGTCAATCCTTGCAGCCCAAACAGCCTTGTCGGGTCACTGCCGAAGCAAGGTTGGAGAGGGCCGACTGTGTCGCCGCGTTCGACCGTTACGCCTTCTGCGGTCTGGCCTTGTAGCGCGGGGCCACGCGTCACGTCACAGAGGTCGTTCTCATCAACGTCGTGGACCAGAACCGGCAGAGCGCGACTTCGGCACCGGCCGCGAGGACGATGCGATCGACGTCCCCACCGGCACGGTCAGAATTCAGGCCGGTCATCGCCACCACCGTGGCCGGTGACGGGTGTGCTCGCCGCGTGCGCGCTGTGGTCTCCCGGCGCGTCCGGTCCGCTGGACGGAATCCACTTCCGGGTGCTCCGCGGCGAGACGGCCCGTACGACGCGGGACCCGCTGTGCAGTCGCAGCGAGACGGTGACCAGGGCGATCGCGACCAAGGTCATGGCCGCGCCCGCCCAAGCAGTGGAGGCGAAGCCGAAACCCGCGTCGATCACCGTACCGCCGAGCCAGGGACCACCGGTGTTGCCCAGGTTGAAGGCGGCCGTCGTCGTCGCGCCGGCGAGCGTGGGCGCGGCGCCCGCGACGTTGAACATGCGCGCGTTGAGCGCGGGGGCCGTGTAGAACGCGGAGAAGCCGAGCAGGAAGGACAGAACGACCGCGGCCACGGGGCTCGACGCGAACAGCGCCAAGGCGGTCAGCAGCACGGTCGAGGCGGTGATGCCGGAGAGCAGCACGCCGAACAGGTGCGCATCGGCGACCCGGCCACCGACCGTCGTGCCGACCAGCGCCCCCACACCGAAGAGCGCCAGCACGGTCGGCACCCAGCCGTCCGCCAGCCCGGCCACATCGGTCAGCAGCGGCGCCAGGTACGAGAAGGCGCAGAACACACCACCCGCCGCGAGCGCGGTCACTCCGATGGACAGCCAGACCTGGCGGTCGCGGTAGATCGAGAGCTCGTCCTTCAGCCCGAAGCGCCGCTCGGGCAGCGGGATACGCGGGATCCGGGCCAGCACACCGACGAGCGCGATCGCAGACGCCCCGGCCACCGCCCAGAACGCGGACCGCCAACCCAGGCGCTCGCCGAGGAAAGCGCCTGCCGGCACACCCAGGACATTGGCGATCGACAGTCCGCCGATCATCACGGCCATGGCACGAGCCCGGGAGGTCATCGGCACCATCGCGATGGCGACGGCCGCGCCCACCGCCCAGAAGCCGGCACACGCCAGGGCACTCACTACCCGCGAGACGAAGAGGACTTCGTACGTCGGCGCCAGCGCGCCCGCGACCTGGCCGAGGCCGAACACCGAGATCAGAGCGACGAGGGTGATCTTGCGTGGCAGACGCAGAGTCGCGGCCGCGAGCAGAGGCGCGCCGACCACCATGCCGATCGCGAACGCCGATATCAGCAAGCCCGCCTGCGGGATGGACACGTTCATGTCCTCGGCGATGGGCGGCAGCAGCCCGGAGAGCATGAACTCGCTCGTACCGAGCGCGAACACGGACAGACCGAGGATGTAGACGGCGAGCGGCATGGGGGGAGCCGTCGGCCGTTCGGAAGACACGCGCATGACAGGTGCCAACGACGCATTTGCTCCCGTCATTCCCGCGCATCCGGACGACGGTGGGCCACTCCGCCAGGGGCGACAGGCAGGTTTCCGCAGGTGAGGTGTACACATTTACTGCGGTAAGCCCTGATGGTCAGTCACTCTTCCCGGTCGCCCGCGGCACGCTAGTGGCCTGGCACAGCCAGTTCATCTCCGTCAAGTGGGGCGACAGCAGGCGGCGTTCGCGAACCGGACGGCCGCCGACCAGGGAGGCGATCGACACCCGCGGACACCGGGCGGCAAGCGGATCGCCTCGGCACAGCCCGCGCTGTTCACGCGCATCACGCGACGGCGTGCGCGGCGACACGGCGTACGGGTGAGCAGCATCTGGGGCGGCACCCTGAAGGACAACGAGGTCGGACCGGCGATCTACGCCGGCTTCCTCCCGACCGCACTCGCCACCGGCGCCTACCGGGCCGCACCGGACGCGACCGTCGTCGGCCACGGCCTCGCCCACATCCCCGACGCCCTGCGGGAGCTCAAGAACGGCGTCGCCGCGAAGAAGCTGGTCGTCACCCTCTGAGCCCTGGCCCCCCGCCCAGCGCCGCAGGCCGAGCACGCCTCCCTGACCCGGCTGGGGAACCTCCCCGCCCTCCCGGCGAACCGTAGAGCCCTGATCGACGCGTCAGCCGAGCCACGATGAACCGGGCGACCGCGGTGCGCGGTTATCGATGAGAGCGATCATGGTCGGCTAGGGGCTTTCGTTTGGATCAGGCCGGATCAGGGAGCGGGGTCTGGTGCGATGCAGCTGCAAGGCGGAGGAGATAGTCGACGCGGAGCGTCGACTACCGACGACAACGCCGCTGGGGGCACCGCCCACGCCCTTGAGGCAGTGAGGGAGCGCGAGCCTGGCCCCGCGAGCCCGGCATGACATGAGCTGTCCGATGCCGAGTGGGATCTGCTGCGGTCCTTGCTGCCGACGTCCTCGACGGGCCGTCCGCGGTTGGACGACCGCACGGTCCTGAACGGCATCGTGGGGAAGTTCCGGGCCGGTGTGGCCTGGCGGGACGTGCCGGAGCGATACGGGTCCTGGACCACTCTGCACAATAATACGCTATTATTGGATGCAAGATAGGGCGCGAGAACTTGACTCAGCGGGGAGCGGCTATGGACGAGCAGAGGGAACGCATCCTGCGGGCGGCGGCCGACGTACTGGCCGAACGGGGCTTCGACGCAGGACGGTTGCGTGATGTCGCCACGACGTCCGGTGTGTCCATCGGCGCGCTGCAGCACTACTTCGAGACCCGTGACGCCCTCTTCCGGGAAGCCTTCGCCTGGTCGATCGACGATCTGATCGAGCGCTGGCGGGCGGGGGCCGCCGATGCGACGAGTGCCTGGCGCCGCTTCGAACTGCTCGTCACTGCACTCACCACCGACGCCACTCTCGTCCGGCGCTGCGCCACCTGGACCGAGTTCTGCGCGATCGCCTCCCGGCGAGAGGAACTGCGCGAGGGCGTACGACGAGTCCATGCCGAGTGGCAGGCGCTGGTCCGCGAGATCGTCCACCAAGGCCTGCAGAGCAAGGAGTTCGACCCCACAGTTCCAGCCGACCTCGCCATCGGGTCGCTGGTGGCCCTGGTCGACGGTTGCGAGATGGCGGTGGCCTCCGGATCCGGGCTCACCGCCGAACGCTACGCCGAGCTGATGCTCGGCACCGCGCGCGTCCTGCTCGGCGTACGCGTCTAATCTTCAGGGGGGACATTCCATGGGAGTGCGGTTCCCGCACCTGTTCAGCCCACTGCGGATAGGCGAGGCGACGGTGCGCAACCGGATCCTGTCCTCGGGCCACGACACGGTCCTGGTCAGGGACGGCCAGGTCACCGAGGAACTGATCGCCTACCACGAGGCCCGCGCGAAAGGCGGTGCCGGCCTGATCGTGCTGCAGGTCTCGGGCGTGCACGAGTCCGCGCGCTACACCACCCATGTGCTCATGGCCACCGAGGACAAGTGCGTCCCCGGCTACGCCAGGCTCGCGCGGGCGGTGCACCGGCACGGGGCGAAGGTCTTCGGCCAGCTGTTCCATCCCGGCCGGGAGATCCTGGAGTCCAAGGACGGCAGTGCACCGGTCGCCTGGGCGCCCTCGGCAACACCGAGCGAGCGCTTCCACGTCATGCCGCGCGCCATGACCGAGGCCGAGATCCGCGAAGTCCTCGACGGCTACGGCCAGGCGGCCCGCCGACTGCGCCAGGCCGGGCTCGACGGTGTAGAGATCGTCGCGAGCCACGGCTACCTGCCCGCGCAGTTCCTCAACCCCGAGGTGAACGTCCGCAACGACGACTGGGGCGGCGACCGGCAGGGCCGGCTGCGCTTCCTTCGCGCAGCCCTGCGCAGCGCCCGCAAGGAGGCAGGAGACGGCTTCGTGGTCGGCCTGCGCATCTCCGGCGACGAACTGAGCCACGACGGCTTGAGCAGCGAACTGGTGCTTCAGTCCGTCGCCGAACTCGACGCCGAGGGACTTGTCGACTACGTCTCGGTGTGCGCGGGTAGCTCGTCCAGCCTGTCCGGGGCCCAGCACATCGCCCCGCCCATGTTCCAGCCCGCCGGCTACACCGCGCCGCTCGCCGCCAAGGTGCGCGCCGTCGTCGGCGTCCCCGTGATGGTGGCCGGGCGGATCAACCAGCCGCAGGAAGCGGAGCAGATCGTCGCAGGCGGTCAGGCGGACGCGTGCGCGATGACCAGGGCCCTGATCTGCGACCCGGACCTGCCGGCCAAGGCTGCGGACGACCGCACCGAGGAGATCCGCGCCTGCATCGGCTGTAACCAGGCCTGCATCGGCCACTTCCAGCTGGGCTACCCGATCTCCTGCATCCAGCACCCGGAGACCGGCCGGGAGCGCCGCTTCGGGCTACTGCCGACGATCACACGGCGCAAGAAGGTGCTGGTGGTCGGCGGCGGGCCGGCTGGCCTGAAGGCCGCGGCCGTGGCCGCGGCACGTGGCCACGAGGTGGAACTGCACGAGGCAGGACGACGCGTCGGCGGTCAGGTGCTGCTCGCCGAACTGCTGCCCGGCCGCGCCGAGTTCGGCGGTGCGGTCACGAATCTCGAGGGCGAGGCGCGACGGGCTGGAGCCCGCGTCCTCGTGGGCTCACGGATGGACGGTCCGGCCCTTGCCGCCGCGGCACCGGACGCGGTGGTGCTCGCGACCGGCGCACGCCCCCGCCACCCGCGGCTGGAGCTGATCGACGATCCCGTGGTGCTCGACGCATGGTCGGTGATCCGTGGCGACGAGGTGCCGCGCGGACGGATCGTCGTGGCGGACTGGCGCGGCGACTGGATCGGCCTGGGCGTCGCTCTCCAACTCGCAAGCCAACGACGGAAGGTGACGCTGTGCGTCACGGGCTTCGCGGCCGGCGAGCACCTGCAGCAGTACGTACGTGCCGCCATGCTGGCCCAGGCGGCACGGGCACGGATCGAGATCGTGCCCAACGTGCGGCTCTACGGCGCCGACAGCGACACCGTGTACCTCCAGCACACCCTCACCGAGGAGCCGGTGCTCCTCGAAGGGGTCGCAGGCACCGTCCTCGCGCAGGGACACGACCCGGTCAACGACCTCGACCCCGTCGCCTTCGGCGTCCCGGCCGACCGTGTCTTCACCGCCGGGGACTGCGTCACCCCCCGCACCGTGGAGGAAGCGGTCCTGGAGGGCCTGACAGTGGCGGCCGAGCTTTGACGTTCTGTCCCCGCGCCCTCACAGTCGCCGAGACCACCCCGGTGACGTACGAGACGCTCACTTTCCCCTTCCGACAGGCCCTGCACGTCGGCACGGATGGCGTGCATCGGGCGTAGTCCGTCCTCCCCGCGGTCACCAGCGGCCGGGGCACCGACACCTTCGCCCGCGACGTGTCCATCACCTCCACCGGCGAGTACCTCGACGGCGTCTTCGTCGCGGCCGGCTCCTACACGCTCCAGCGGCCCGTCATCTCCCCCATCGGCAACGACCATTCGGACCTCTGCGGCTACGGCGCCGCGGTGGTCGGCGACGGCTCGGGTACCACCCTGGTCCTGAACGACGCCAGCACACTTCGACGCCAAAGCCCAGCCTGCTGCTTCGCGCTCCCCAATACATCGGCTGGGCGAAGCCTGCACACAGCCCAGCCGGTAAGGCTCGTCTGGTAGATCACCGTCACCGGCCGGTCGCCAATCGGCTTTCGCTGCCCTGCGGAGAAGCAAGCCCAGCAGCGCGCTCGCGATAGGCATCGCGCTTGCTGAGCTTCCTATTTGGTACGGCAGCCCCGTCGCGAGCGCCGTCAGGCGTTCAGGACGCCGATGAGGAGGGCCTTGGTGACGTCCTCGGTGGAGGCAGTGCCGCCGACGTCGCAAGGGAGGATTCGCGGTCGGGGCCGAGGGCGGTCAGTTCCACAACCGGGCCGAGTTCGGGGTGGGTGATGTCCTGGGCGGTGAAGCCCCGGCGGGTGGTGTCGGCTCAGGCGCCCACGCGCGGGCGGATGAAGTCGTGGGCTTCGAGCTCGCGGGCGAGGGTGACGGCTCGAGCCGGGTACGGACGTGCGGACACGCGGCGCGGCTCGCCCAACTGCGGCCTCGCGCGGCAGGAGCTGGCCCGCGGCATCCACCCCGCCGACCCCGACCACCCATGGATCGGGCGACGATTCTCCGCCGGCTGGGGCCGCCACGAAGACCGCACCTAGTAGCGCTTGGTTAGGTTCCGGCTCTGGTTCTGCTGGTGGTGAGTGGTCGACCGCCGGCGGCAACAACCTGCAGCTCCACGCCTGTCCGGCCGACCCGTCCCACCCCCACATCGCACGGGTGCACTGAGCCCGCACGGAAGTCCTCCGCGCCGACGCATACGCCACAATCGGCACCGCGATCGACTCTCCAGTCAGCAGCCTTGGCCAACTACCAGATGACCCAAAGGATGGGACCTGGATGTACTGCCCTGGAGCGTTGCCCGACGCATGCGTCGCGAGACTGATGAGGCCCCGTCGGCGAGAAGTTGCCGGAAGGCGGCAGAGTTCAGCGGATTTTTGCTGCCGGAAGTTGCCGCTCACCTCAGGGCACCAGGTACGTATGATCGTTCGAGCCGTCTTCGCCGAGTGCATTCGGGTCCGCAGATCGTGATGACGGTCCGAGACGGTTGTGGGGGATGATGGGTCAAGAAAGAGCCGCTCGCGATACGCGCCGCCGAACTCGCGCCCGTCACTATTTCGTTGATGTCAAGGACGCAAGCGCCCTACGGACCGCGGCTTTTGACCATAGGAAATCGCGTCGTGTTTCGCCTCAGGAGGAGCCGCGATCATGCCCGACCACCTGACCACTGACGACTGGTGGCTCATCGCGACCGGCGCCACCGTGGTCTACATGGTCACCATGTACTGGTGCATGCCGACGCCCAAGGCGAAGCGGCGCATGTTGATCGCTCCGCTGGCCGGTTGGATATTTCTGTTGCCCAACGCCGCGATAAAAGGCTATTCCGTCTCGCACACCCTGTATTTCTACAGTTGCGCCCTGGTGATGTTCGTCATCATGCTGGTGCCGGTCGCGAAAAAGGTCGCATCCGACATTGCGGAACAGGAGGAGAAGCCTTGGGAAAAGGTGCCTCTCAACACTTTTTCCCTGTACTGGATGGCCGGGTCGGCCACGGCTTGCGCCGTGGGAATGGTCTACCTCTGGCCGTTGCTCGCCTCAGATCACTGACGCGCACCGGCGCAGACTGAGCCGTGCCCGCCTCGGCCGGACTGCGTATCCCGGGCATCTTCTCTGGTCCGCCTCCACCCACGACAGTTGCCGGATGTCAGCCGTACGCGGATCGGTGCGCCCATTGTCAGCGGCTGATGGCAGCATCGCCGCTATGAACGTCATCCGTACCACCCCGCCGCGGCCGGTCGACGTCACCGCGGTCTTCCCCCAACTGGCTCCGCTGGCACGCACAGCAACTCGGTTGCACCCCTACCCCGGGGCTCCGTCACCGCGCGACAGTTCGGTCGGTGGGCCGCTCTTGTGGCCCGCCGACGAGCCCTGGCCCCACTGCGACGGCCCTCATGAAGTGGACGGACTGAACCCGGCGACGTCCCCGGCGGATGTGCGGCTGGAACGACGGATCCGCGCCGCCACGCGAGGCAGGAGCCTGACCCCGCAGGAGCGAGAGACGCTTGCCCGAATCCGTCCCCGGCGGGAGCTTCCACTGGAACCAGCGGTCGCCCAGCCGTATGAGGGATCCATGGCGATGCTGCCGGTCGCGCAGCTTTACACGCGGGATGTGCCCGATCTGCACGCACCGGCCGGGGCGGACCTGCTTCAGGTTCTGTGGTGCCCCTTCGATCACCCGATCATGCCCAGGACTGCACTGTTCTGGCGGTCGGCAGCCACGGTGACCGACATTCTCACCACGCCGCCGGAACCGCCCGCAGTGCAGTTCGACGGCTACCTGCCCGAGCCGTGCCTGCTCAACCCGGAGCAGATCACCGAGTACCCCAACCCCATGGAGTTGAGCGAAGAGGTGCGAGAGCCGCTCGGGGATTGGAGCACCTGGCAGGCAGCCCACGCGGGTGTGGACAGCTCCTACGCGCCCTACCCGGAGGAGTTCTACCGGAACAACCTGTCCGTCGCACCCGGCTGGAAAGTCGGCGGCTGGGCTTCCTGGGGCCCCACCGACCCCCACCCCCAGTTC
>NZ_MUBM01000100.1 GCF_002154505.1 Streptomyces carpinensis
CCGAGCGGCCGGGGCCGCCGGGGCGGCCCGGAGGCTCGGTGCCGAACGGCGGGCCCGGCGGGATCGGCTCGGCGGGCCGGTTCATCTGGGAGGGTCGGGAGCCCTGGTAGTCGAAGGAGTCGCCGCCGAAGGACGGGCCGGGCGGCTGCGGGAAGCGGGCACCCGGAACCGGACCGCCGGGGCCCGGACCGCCCGGACCGGGCATCGGCGGGCGCGGCGCGGCCGGGGTGTACGAGGTGGCCGTGTTCGTCAGGAAGTTCCAGCGGCACTCCTCGCAGAACGGCGCGCCACCCTCGCGGGGCGTGCGGCACTGCGGGCAGAGCTCCGGCTCGGCGCCGGGTGCAACGGACAGATGCGGGCGCCCGCCGGGCGCTCCGGGCCCACCGGGTCCGCCCGGCCCACCGGGACCGCCGGGTCCCGGCGCGGGCGGGAAGCCGTAGCCGCCGACCGGGGGCGGCGGGGGAGGAGGTGGCACGGCACCGGCCATGCGGTGACCGCAGACCTCGCACCAGTCGTCGGAACCCGACTGGTGTCCGTTCGGGCAGGTCGGCATGTCGGCGCTTCCCCCTCTCCTTTCCGGCCGGTTCGACCGGATTTCTCCAACCCCGAGGGGCCAGGCTCGCTGTCTGTTGCTGTTTGTCGGCAGTCGTCCGCCGCTGTGGTGCCGCGTCCGTGCTACGTCACTTCTTTACACGAACAGTCTTTGTCGACCGTGTCTCGAGAGTCATCTCGTCGGCCTCCTCGACTTTCGCCTTCAGTCGCACAGTACCTGTCGCTGCGTCGACCACGTCCACCACCTTCGCAAGCAGTTTCGCAGTATCCGCGTTCCCCGAGGCGCTGGCGAGCTGAACCGCCCGGCCCAGTTTGGCCGTTGCTCCATCGAAATCACCCGCTTTGCGAAGATCGAGGCCCTGCTGGATGGCTTGTGCCAGTTCGGCCTGCCCGGTGTAGTGGGCGACCTGAGGGTTGATGGACGTCGAGGCGACCATGTCGTCGGTCCACACGGCCCGCACCAGGCCCTGGGCGCCGAGGTTCTGTGCCGATCCTCCCCCGCTCCCGGCTGCGCTCGAGCGGGAGGTGCCTTCAGGTTGCGGAACCACCAGGGAGACACGGGCGGCGAGCATCTCCTGACCGACGTTGGCCGCGGGCACCTCCACGCACAGGTGGTAGTCGCGGGACTCGTCACCCCAGGAGCCGATCGGATAGTCCCCGGCCCGCGGGCCGGCCTCGGTGCGGCGGTCCGTCAACTCCTCGACCGTCGGCGCCACTTGCTTGACGAACTTGATCGTCGTGCCGACCGGGGTCCACACCCGCAGGGCGACGTCGGCGACCTCCTTGCCCATCGCCGTCTCCATCATCTGCGTGAAGTCGGCGGCCAGGGCGCCCGGGTCGGCGACGATGTCGGCGGTGCCGAGCAGTGCCGAGGCGATTCCTGTGACTTCTTTCACTTCCCAGTCGGTGCCCACGCCACGGGCGTCACAGGTGAACCGGCCGGAGCACTCCTCGAGCGTCCGCCGGAGGTCCTCCGGCGCCTCGTGCTCGTTGCGGCCGTCGGTGAGCAGGATGCCGTGCCGGATGGAGACGTCCGCCGAGGACAGCAGCCGGTCGGCCAGCCGCAGCCAGGTGCCGATGGCCGTGCCGCCGCCCGCGCTGAGCCTGCGCAGCGCCGTCTTGGCGTGCTCGCGGGTGTCCGCACCGGCGACCGCGAGCCGGCCGCCGCCCGGGTACACCTCGGTGGCCACGTGCGTGCCGCCGATCACCGCGAAGTGCACACCGTCGCGCAGGGTGTCGATCGCGGCGGCCGTGGCCTCGCGGGCGTTGCGCATCTTGGTCGGCGGGTAGTCCATCGAACCCGAGCAGTCGACCATGATCGCGACCGCCGCGGACGGCCCCTGGCCGGCCGCGTACAGGTGCGGGGCCGCGACCGCGCTGCCGATGGTGCCGCCGCCGGTCGCCGTCACCGTGACGATGGCGTTGACCTCACGGCCGCCTTCCGGCAGATACTCGTTCTGGTACACGTCCACCGAGAATCGCGGCACGCTGGACTTCGAGAAATTGGCCATGCCTTCCCAGATCCCCCTCCGAGCCCCCGCGAACGGGGCCGACGACTGTGCGGCTGTGTACGGACCGGTCCCCTCCGGCCTCCTGGAGCTCTCCCGTGCGTGCTTCCCCGTGCGAACGCTCCCGTGCTCCTCCGCGTGTGGACTTCGGCGTCCGGACTTCCCCGTGCCGGCTTCCCGGTGCGGCGACCCGCGGTGAGGCCTTCGCCGCGGCGCCCGTCCTGCGCCCCGGCGTAAGTCCCTCAGGCCGATCCTGCCCCCTGCGGCGGGGTCGGGAACGGCAGGACGGCCACTGTTACGTTGTCGTGGCCCCCGCCATCGATCGCGTGACCGACCAGCACCTGGGCGCTGTGCAGCGGGCGCACGGCGGCGTCCAGGGGCAGGACCCCGGCCATCTCCTCCGCCGTCTCGGCGTAGTTCCACAGCCCGTCCGTGCACACCACGACCACACCGGGCCGGTCCGGCTTGAAGGAGGCGGTGTGCGGCTCCAGTTCGTAGGCGTCCGCGCCGAGCCAGCCCGTGATCGCGTGCGCGCGCTCGTCGGCGTACGCCTCGGCCTCGCTCATCAGGCCGGCCGCCACCATCTGCGCGGCCCAGGAGTCGTCCTCGGTGAGCCGGGCCGGCGGCGCGGTCCTGTCCAGCGGCACCCAGTAGGCGCGGCTGTCGCCGACCCAGCCGACGACCAGCAGGCCGGCGGTGACCACCGCGCCGACGAGCGTGCAGGCCGGCGCGTTCTGGTGCGGGGAGTGCTCGCGGGCCGAGGAGGGTTCCTCGGCCAGGGAGTTGACCGCGTGCGCGGCGGCGACGATCGCCTCGTGCATCGCCTGCTGCGGGTGCGTGCCCCGCGGCAGGGCGGCCAGCAGGCACTCCCTCGCCGCCCGCGAGGCGGCTTGGGAGGCCTCGTCCGGGCGGGTCGCGGAGGACACGCCGTCACAGACGATCGCCACGACCGCGGCCGAGCCGTCGGGCAGGGCCGCGGTGCCGAGGGCGAACGCGTCCTCGTTGCGGTGATGGCGCAGGCCCCGGTCGCTGACCGCGGCGACCGCCCCTGACTCCTGCTCCATGTGGTCGCGTTCACGCGGCTGGGCGTGTCCGCAGTTCTCGCAGTAGCCGTCGCTGTCGACCCGGCCCGCACGGCAGGCCACGCACACCGCGCCGGACTCGTCCGGGGCGCCGGCCTCCGCGGCCAGCCGGGGATCGGGCGCCTGCAGCGGGTACTCCTCGGGCTCCTCCGGCCGGTCGAACCGCACACCCGAGCCCTGAGCCGCGGGAACCGGCGGTCCGGACAGCGGGGAGCCGCCCGAGTCCGTGCCCGGGAGGTCCGTCGGCAGGTGCGTGTGCGACGGGTCCGCCGCGCCGTCCTGCTGCGGCGCGTGCGGCCATACGGCGCCCTGCGCACCCTCCTCCTCGGCCGGCGCGGACGGGCGCGGCACCGAACCGTTGCCCATCGTGAGCGTCGGCGTGTCGTGCGACGGCGCGGCGTGAGCGGACAGGTCGTATCCGCAGGCGCCGCAGAAACGGTCACCCGACTCGAGCGGCTCCGCGCAGCTCGGACAGTTCGACAGGGCGGCCTGCTGGTGCATCTGCGACATCAACTACACCCACGTCCGGGGGCGGTAACGGTTTGCACGTTCCACCAGGTCGATCCTCTCCTCGCCGCCGGGCGCCAGCCGGGCCAGCGTGCGGTACGAACGCTCCAGGCCGAAGCGGAGTCCCCGCTCGTCCAGGTCGCTGCCGAGCAGCACCCGCCGGGAGGCCGGGTCGGCGGCCCGGCCCCCGGAGAGTATCCAGTCCAGCGCGCAGCCGAGGACCTCCGCCGACAACCGCTCGCGCCGTGCCGGGTCCAGACCGTACGCCTGCAGCGCTTCCACCTGCCCGGCCGCCGCGGTCAGGTCCTCCAGGAACGGCGTGTCGGACGCGACCGCCGTACGGTGCCGCAGCCGCGCCCGTACGGCCGCGACACGTGCCGCCGTGTAGTGGATGGAGGACTCCGGAACCGACTCCAGGGTCCGTACGGCCCTGCGCCGGTCACCGGCGGCGAGCTGGACGCGGGCCAGGCCGAACGCCGCGCCCACGTGGCTCGGGTCGGTCGACCACACCAGGTGGTAGTACTCGGCGGCGTTGTCGAGCTGGCCGAGGACCTCCGCGCACAGGCCGAGTGCCAGCTTCGGCGCGATCTCGCCGGGGAAGGCGTCGTAGACCGCGTCGAAGGCGAGGGCCGCGCCCTCGTGGTCGGCGGTGACCAGACAGGCCACGCCCCGGTACCAGACGACCCGCCAGTCGTCGGGGTGCTGCTCCTCCAGCCGGCCCAGCACCTGGAGCGCCGGGCCCGGATCACCGGTCTGCAGCCAGGCGCGGACCTGGCGCAGCCGGGTCTCCGTCGACTGGGTGGGCGCGGCGGCGAGGGCACCCACCAGCTCGCCGGGCGCGGACGTCAACAGACCCGCGAGGAAACCGGCGTTGGGGTCGGAGGGGTCCACGTGCGGCACGGGCAGGGCGAGTGCCGCGGCCGGTGCGTCGACCGGCTTGACCAGGCCCGGGGCACCCGGCGCACCGGGCGTTCCACCGTCGGTGCTCGTGGTGCTCGTGATTCCGCTGGTGCCGACGCCTACTGATGTGAGCTCCGGCGTCGGCCTGCGCGTCCGTGCCGCCCGCGCCCCCAGCCGGGACACGTCACCGTCCAGGGCCGGGAACAGCTCCGTGTCCGTGACCTTCGGTTCCGGGCCGAACAGCGTCGACAGGGCCGGGCGGGCCTGCCCCGTCTGCAGCGAGACGACCTCCCGCAGAACGCCCGTCAGCTGCTCGGCCATCTCCTGTGCGGAGGCGAACCGGCGGGCCGGGTCCGGGTCGGTGGCGCGGACCAGCAGACGGTAGAAGGACTCGTACCGCCGGAAGACCTCGATGGTGTCGGGGTCGGGCAGGGAGTCCACGTAGACGTTCGTGTAGCCCTGGAAGTCGAAGGTGAGCACGGCGAGGGTACGGCCCACCGTGTACAGGTCGCTGGCCACCGACGGGCCGACCTCCGCCACCTCCGGTGCCTGGTAGCCGACCGTGCCGTAGATGGCCGACTCGTCGTCGTCCATCCGGCGTACCGCGCCCATGTCGATCAGCTTGAGCTGGTCCTCGGTCTGGATCGCGTTGTCGACCTTGAAGTCGCAGTACAGCAGGTTGCGGCTGTGCAGATGGCCGAGCGCCTCGAGCGCCTCGATGCCGTACGCGCACGCCTGCTCAACCGGCAGCGGGTCCCGCCTGCCCTCCGGGCTGCGGCGGGAGTTGGCGATCTCCTTGAGCGACTTGCCGCCGACGTACTCCATCACGATGTAGCCGTCGAGGGAGCCGGTGCGCTGGTCCAGGTGCTCCACGAAGTTGTAGATCCGCACGATGTTGGCGTGCTCGATCTCCGCCAGGAAGCGCCGCTCGGAGATCGCCGCCGCCATCGCGTCCTGGTCACCGGTGTCCAGCAGGCCCTTGAGGACCACCCACCGGTCCGACACGGCACGGTCCACCGCGAGGTAGATCCAGCCCAGGCCGCCGTGCGCCAGACAGCCCACGACCTCGTACTGGCCGTGGACGATGTCCCCGGCCCGCAGCTTGGGCACGAACGAGTAGGGGTGGCCGCACTTGGTGCAGAAGCCCTCCGTACGCCCCGGCCGGTCACCACGGGCCCGGCCGACCGGCGCACCGCAGTCCGAGCGCGAGCAGAACCGCTTGCGCTCCGGCACCTCCGGATTCTCGAGCACCATCGAACGCGGGTCCGGACGCGGCACCTGCGGCACCTGCACCAG
Organism: Streptomyces carpinensis; assembly: GCF_002154505.1. Taxonomy (GTDB): domain Bacteria; phylum Actinomycetota; class Actinomycetes; order Streptomycetales; family Streptomycetaceae; genus Streptomyces; species Streptomyces carpinensis. Next base: position 5,846 of record NZ_MUBM01000100.1, read on the forward strand.
CCCGGCCCCGAGCCTGCCGCGGCCGGCGGAACCCGCCGTCGAGCCGGAGCTGCGCACCGACACCGAACGGCTGGTCGACCGGCCCGACAGCGATCGGGACAGCCGCCCCGACACCGAGCGGCGCGACTTCGACGACTGCGACGAGGTACGCGAACTGCGGCCGCTGCGCACGCTGGAGCGGGAACTGCCGCTGCCCGCCGAGCTGCGCGAGCCCCTGCCGCCACCGGTCACCCCGGTGGGCGGCGAACCCACCATGCCGGTCGCCGATACGACCGGCGCCAGACCGCAGGTGTCGCAGTACAGCTCGCCGCCGCCCACGTCCTCGTAGCGGCCGTCGCAGTCCGGCCGCTGACAGGTCTGTGCGACCTGACTCATGACTCCCCCCCACCGTCACCGTGCTGAGGGCCGCCCTGCCGCGGCACCCGTGCGGAGCCGAGCAGTTCGGCCGCCGCCTGCTGGTAGCGCAGCACGGCCTGCTCGGCCACCCTGAGGTCGCAGGGTGCGCTCCACAGCATGCGGCGCGCCGCGTCGTACCGCTCGACCAGCAGCGGGTCCTCCGCCAGACCGTGCCGGGCCACCTTGGCCTTGTACGCGTCCAGGCGGCCGCGCAGCTCGGCGCGGATCGCCAGCGGCGCGGTGACGGCCGTCAACGACTCACGTGCCCGCAGCAGTTCGTCCTCCGCCTTCTGCTCCAGGGACTCCAGCAGCGGCGACAGCCGGTGCCACTGTGCCTGCCTGCGGTACTCGGCGGCCGTCGCCAGCTGCTCCTGCAGCGCGGTCGGCGGGCCGCTGACGACCGGCACCTCCGTGGCGGCGATCTTCGCGAGCACCTCGCCGCGCGCGGTGCGCGCCTCGGCGAGCGTGCGGTCCGCGCGCGAGAGCAGGTCCCGCAGCTTGATCAGCCGCTGCTCGGCGTCCTGGCGTACCCCGAGCACGGCGTCGATCTCCCGGCGCACCTCCTCGAGGGCCCGCGCCTCACGGTCGTACACCGTGGTGTCCGGCCGGCCGCCGCCCGGTGCCGAACTGCCCTGCGCCGGCACCCAGAAGGCCAGCGGGTCGGACACCACCTGCTCGCGCAGCCGCGTCAGCGTGCGCGTGATGCGCTCCAGGTCGTCGCCCGCCGGGTGCTCGCCCGGGCGGACGCCGATCGAGTGCGCCAGCCGACGGGTGCGCTGGAGTTCCGCGGCGAGTAAATCGATGCGGGCGGGCAGCGCCGACCAGACGGCGTCGGCGGCGACCACCATGTCCAGGCTGGTCGCGTACAGCTCGTTCATCCGGTCCACGAGGGCGGCCAGCGAGAAGCTCTCGCTGAGCCGGCCCGCACCGCCGTGCGGCGCCGCCACGTTCACGGTGGCCACCGCGGCGCCCGCGACCGTGACCGACTCGCCGCGCAGCAGCTCGGTCAGCTCCACCAGGTCCTCGCGGCTCGACCAGCGGCGGCGGGCCCGGATCTCACGGGCGGTGCGCAGCGCGCCCGTGTAGGCGTCGAAGTACGTCCACAGCAGCGTGATCGACGCCTCCGTCGCCGCCCAGCGCTCCTCGGTGACGCCGGTCAGCTCGGCGCCCTCCAGGAGTCTGCGGCCCGCGTGGTCCTGCAGGGCGAGGAGCGAGGTCTCGATCGCCTCGTGCTCCGCGCCGAGCCGCGCCAGCGCACGGTCCACCTCGTCCCGGTCCAGCACCGGCCCGGCGGGGTCCGTGCCGCCCATCGATCACCTCTCGCTGCGTTCCGTGTCGTGTTCCGTCGGTCGTACGTGGGCCGGTGGCGCCGTCGTCCCTCGTGCCTGCGGGGCGCCGGTCACCGGTAGCTCGGTGTCGGCGCCGTGGCCGACTCCGAGTCCCTACCCAGCGTGGGGGACAGCCACTTGTCGTACGACGCCTTCCAGCCCCCGTCCTTGCGGTAGTTCTCCAGTATTCGGTTGACCTGACGTACCAGATCGTCGGCACCCAGCTTCATCGCCACGCCGTAGTACTCCTTGGTGAAGGTGCCGCCCTTGAGCTCCACCGTCGGGTCCTGCGCGGCCTGGCTGGCGGCGAGGGCGCCGTCGGTCACCACCGCGTCCACCTCGCCCAGTTGCAGCCGCACCAGGCAGTCCAGCTGGTTGGGGACGGTGGTGGAGATGTCGGTGGAGGCCGGCAGCGTGCCGTCCTTCTTGTCGGCGGACAGGTGGTCGTAGGCCGTGGAGCCGGTCGCCGAGCAGACCTTCTTGCCGGCGAGCGTCCTGTCGTAGCCCTTGACCGACGACGTCCTCGGGGCGAGGACCTGCTGGCCGGTCAGGAAGTACGGGGCGGAGAACGCCACCTGCTTCAGCCGGTCGCAGGTGATGGTCATCGTGCGCACCACCATGTCGACCCGGCCGCTGCGGATCGCGGGGACGCGCTCGTTGGTGGGGATGGCCTTGAACTGGACCTTGTTCGGGTCGCCGAGGATGTCCTTGGCGATGCGGTGGACGAGGTCGATGTCGAAGCCCTCCAGCGCGCCGGAGGAGTTGTTCGGGTTGCGGTAGCCCCAGCGGTAGCTGTTCTGGTCGACGCCGACCGACAGGTAGCCGCGCGCCCTGATCGCGTCGACCGTGTGGCCGTCGGCGTTCGACGGGGACAGGCTCTGGTTCTGGGCGTTGGCGTCCGTGCAGGTGCCGGCCCTGGCCTGGAGGCCCTGTGCCGTGCCCGTGCCCTGGCCGCCCGGGTCCGGCGTTCCGCCGCCGTGCGACTGGGTGTGCGGCAGCAGGAGGACGAACGCCAGCGCCAGGGCGCAGACGACCGCCATCGCTCCCACGCCGCCCCAGCCCCTCAGGCCGGCCCGCAGCCGTCGTACTCGCATCCTCACGCCTCCTTTCACCCCTGTCACGCCTCCTCTCACCGGTATTCCGACAGCCTGCGGCCGATGCCCAGCAGGACGCCCGCCGCGCCGAGGACCGTGAGCACCGCAGAGCCGACCGGCAGGCCGGTCATCGCCTTCCGCCCGTTCTCGGCGGCGTTCTTGAACTCGTCCGTCTCGTGGGTGAGCGCCGACGCGAGCGAGGCGTCCACGTTGTCGAAGCACTCGCCCGTGGACTGGCTCCGGGCGCCGGCGGCGCCGATGACCTTGTCGCGTGCCTTCTGGTAGTCGCCGGAGTCGTTGGCCTGGCGGGCCTGCGCGTGACGGGACTTCCAGACCTTCATCGACTGGTTCGCGACCTGTACCGGGCTCCGGCCGGCCGAGTCGTCGGCGAGGGAGGCGGCCTGGGCGAGGGTCTTGCCGAGCGTGCCGATCTCCTGGTCGTACGCCCAGTCGTAGGCGTCCATGACCGTGCCGTCCGGCAGGGTCTTGGTCTCGGCGCCGCGGCTGACCAGGGTCAGGTTCTCGTCGCTGCGGGCCTTGAGGGAGGCGATCCGGGCGTCGTGCAGCACGTTCAGCGAGCGGACGCCGTGGGCGTAGGAGCCGTTGAGGCCCGCGCGGGCGACGCTGTGGCCGACGACCAGCCACAGCAGGACGACCGCGGTGGCGGCGGTGGCGGCGACAAGACCGTGGTTCAGCACCCGGTTGGTGCGGCGGTAGTTGCGGCGCTGGGCCCAGGCGAGGGCGGCCAGGGCGAGGACGCCGAGGGCGATCGCCGCCCACGGGTACGGGGTGGCGTCCCCGTAGTCGGTGCTCAGGCGCTGGTTCTCCTTCTGGTACAGGTCCTCGGCCGCCGGGAGCATCTGGTTCTGCATCGTGTTGTTGGCGGTGCGGAGGTAGGCGCCGCCGACAGGGAAGCCCTGGCGGTTGTTGGCGCGGGCCGACTCCACCAGGCCCTTGTAGCGCGGCAGGAGCTCGTTGAGCTTGGTGATGGTGGCCGCGGACGGGGAGCCGGGGTCGGAGTTGGCGGCGGCGGTGACGAGTTTGGCGGCGGCGGTGCGGACGTCCGACTCGTAGCGCTCGCGGGTGGCGCTGGTTTCCTGCAGGCCGGCCAGGTAGCCGCTGGTCGCCATGGTGTTGGCGTCGGCGAGGGAGCGGTAGATGTCGGCGGCGTCGGAGGAGAGGGGCTGGCTGCTGTGCAGCACGTCGTCGGCGGCCGTGGCCCGGTTCGTGCTCTGCCAGGCGGTGATCGCGCCGAAGGCGACGAGGAGCAGGGCGAGGACCGCGCCGATGGCGCGGAGGCGGCCGGGTTCGGTGGTGACGGCGGCGCGCAGGCGGTCGATCGCCTCGGCGAATGCTGTGCGTCGTGGGGGAGTTGGGGTGACCGTGTTGCTTGTGGGGGTTGTGGTGGCTGCGGTGCCGGCGGTGCCTGTGGGGGGTGCGGTCGGTGGCATGGCCGGCAACGTGGGCAGGCCGGAACCCGGTGGTGGCGCCGAGCTGCTCGTCGGCGGGTGTGTCACTGCTGACCTCCCCCGTGGTCATCCGTCGCCTCAAGTATCCCTGTCGGCACCGACATCCGCACCGGCCTTCGCTGGATCTTGATCGGATCGCAGTGTCCCCTGCTCATGAACACGTCGGCGGAAGCGGTTCGGTTCCGTCATCTGTGCGGGTGTTGCGCGTGCGGGGGAGGTTCGCGCGTGCGTGCGGGGCCGTGTAGGAGGGTGGGTTCGCGTACGGGGGTGGGACCGCCGCACGAGG
>NZ_MUBM01000101.1 GCF_002154505.1 Streptomyces carpinensis
GCGTAATAGCTTCACACGCCTGACCGCGGTCTACTACCCTGGACTCGGAAGTACATCGCGATGAACGAACCCCGGGCCCAGCGCCCCTGACCGAGCCTCTGGACCGCCCGTGAGCACCCCCAGCGCCGCCACCCCGTCCTCGTCGACCCCCCTGAGCCCGCAGTTCCCGCCGCGCCGGCCCAGCCGCCCGCGCCGGGAACTCCGGGCTCACCGGGCCGCTTCGGCTCCTTCGGCCCCGTCGGGCTGGTGCTCGCCGGCGGCATCTCGGTTCAGTTCGGTGGCGCGCTGGCCGTGACGCTGATGCCCCGGGCGGGCGCGCTCGGTGTGGTGAGCCTGCGGCTGCTGGTGGCCGCGATCGTGCTGCTGCTGGTCTGCCGCCCCAAGCTGCGCGGGCACTCGCGCGCCGACTGGGGCACGGTCGTCGTCTTCGGCATCGCGATGGCCGCGATGAACGGCCTGTTCTACCAGGCCGTCGCCCGTATCCCGCTCGGCCCCGCCGTCACCCTGGAGGTCCTCGGCCCGCTCGCCCTGTCGGTGCTCGCCTCCCGCCGCGCGATCAACGCCCTCTGGGCGGCCCTCGCCCTGGGTGGCGTCTTCCTGCTCGGCGGCGGAGGGTTCAGCAGCCTCGATCCCGCCGGTGTCGCCTTCGCGCTCGGCGCGGGCGCGATGTGGGCGGCGTACATCGTCTTCAGCGCCCGAACCGGCCGGCGCTTCCCGCAGGCCGACGGCCTGGCCCTGGCGATGGCGGTCGGCGCGGTGCTGTTCCTGCCGCTGGGGATCGCCGAGTCGGGCGCGAAGCTCGCCGACCCGACGACGTTCGGGCTGGGCGCGGCCGTGGCGCTGCTCTCCTCGGTCCTGCCCTACACCCTCGAACTGCTGGCCCTGCGCCGCCTGCCCGCCTCGACCTTCGCGATCCTCATGAGCCTGGAACCGGCCCTCGCCGCCACGGCCGGCTTCCTCGTCCTGGGGCAGTCCCTCTCCGCCGCGGAGGGCGCCGCCATCGCACTCGTCATCGGGGCGAGCATGGGCGCGGTGCGGACGCAGGTGGGGCGGGGGAAGGCCCCGGCGGTCGAGGCGGGTTCCTGACCGCTCCGGGGCCCCTCCCCGGGCCTCAGGCCACCGGAGGCCTGTGTCACTCGTTCGGCGAATAAATTCATGCAAGCATGCTTGATTGTTTTTGAAGCCGCTGCCATGCTCCCCCCATGGCCGACCCGACGCCCGTCATCGACGACCTGCGTGCCGAGAGCGACGAACTCGACCGGCTCGTCTCCCGGTTGAGCCCGGAGCGATGGGAGCTCGCGACGCCCGCTCCCGGCTGGACCGTCGCCCACCAGATCGCCCACCTCGCCTGGACCGACCGTTCGGCGCTGGTCGCCGTCACCGACGCGGAGGCGTTCCGGGCACTGGTCGAGAAAGCGCTCGCCCGTCCCGACGCGTTCGTGGACGAGGGCGCGCAGGAGGGCGTCCGGCTTCCGCCCGGCGAACTGCTCTCGGCGTGGCGCGACGCGCGTGCCGCGCTCGAACAGGCCCTGCGCGCGGCGGCACCCGGCGCACGCTTCCCCTGGTACGGGCCGCCCATGTCGGCCGCCTCCATGGCCACCGCACGCCTGATGGAGACCTGGGCCCACGGACTGGACGTGGCGGAGGCCCTCGGCGTCACCCGCGCCCCCACCGACCGGCTCCGGCACATCGCCCGGCTCGGCGTGCGGACGCGCGACTTCGCCCACACCGTTCACGGGCTCACCCCGCCCACCGAGGAGTTCCGCATCGAACTCACCTCGCCGACGGGCGAGATGTGGGCCTACGGTCCGTCCGACGCCCCGCAGCGCGTCACCGGGCCCGCCCTCGACTTCTGCCTCCTCGTCACCCAACGTGCCCATCGCGCCGACCTCGCCCTGACCGCCGTGGGCCCGGACGCGGACCGGTGGCTGGACATCGCCCAGGCCTTCGCCGGGCCGCCCGGCGCCGGACGCGCGCCCAGGGGGGCGGCCGAATGACCCTGCGCATCGGCAACGCCTCCGGCTTCTACGGCGACCGTTTCGACGCCATGCGCGAGATGCTCACCGGCGGCCAACTGGACGTCCTCACCGGCGACTACCTCGCCGAGCTGACCATGCTCATCCTGGGCCGGGACCGGCTCAAGGACCCGGCCGCCGGGTACGCCCGCACCTTCCTGAGGCAACTGGAGGAATGCCTCGGCCTCGCCCACGAGCGCGGCGTGAGGATCGTGACGAACGCCGGCGGCCTCAACCCCGCCGGACTCGCCGCACGCGTGAGGGAACTGGCCGACCGGCTCGGCATCCCCGTACGGGTCGCCCATGTCGAGGGCGACGACCTGGCCGCCTCCTTCCCCGGCAGCCTCGCCGCCCACGCCTACCTCGGCGGCTTCGGGATCACGGCGGCCCTGCGCGCGGGCGCCGACGTCGTCGTCACCGGGCGGGTCACCGACGCCGCCCTGGTCACCGGGCCCGCCGCCGCCCACTTCGGCTGGCAGCCGGGGGAGTACGACCGGCTGGCCGGCGCCGTCGTCGCCGGGCACGTGCTGGAGTGCGGCGCCCAGGCCACCGGCGGCAACTACGCCTTCTTCGCCGACCACGGCCTGCAGCGGCTGCGCCACCCCGGCTTCCCCCTCGCCGAGATCCACGCCGACGGCAGCTGCGTCATCACCAAGCACCCGGGCACGGGCGGTGTCGTGGACGTCGGCACGGTGACCGCCCAGCTGCTGTACGAGACGGGCGGTGCGCTCTACGCCGGGCCCGATGTCACGGCGCGGCTGGACACCGTACGCCTGCGCCAGGACGGGCCCGACCGGGTGCGCGTCGACGGGGTGCGCGGTCAGGCGCCGCCGCCCACCCTCAAGGTCGGCCTCAACCGCCTCGGCGGCTTCCGCAACGAGGTCACCTTCGTCCTCACCGGGCTCGACATCGAGCGCAAGGCGGAGCTGGTGCGCCGGCAGATGGAGGACGCCCTCGGGGCCGCCGAGTCACGCCCGGGCGAGGTGCGCTGGGACCTGGTGCGCACCGACCGGGCCGACGCCGACTCCGAAGAGGCGGCGAGCGCCCTGCTCCGACTCGTCGTGCGCGACCGGGACGCGGAGGCCGTGGGACGGGCGTTCAGCGGGGCCGCCGTGGAGCTGGCGCTGGCCGGATACCCCGGCTTCCACGTGCTCGCGCCGCCCGGCAAGGGCGCGCCCTACGGCGTCTTCGACGCCGCGTACGTCCCCCAGGACGCCGTGGAACACAGCGCCGTCCTGCACGACGGCCGCCGTATCGCCGTACCGCCGCCCCACGACACGCGCGCCCTCGGCGACGTACCGGAGCCGCCCCTGCCCGACCCCCTTCCCACCGGGCCCGCACGGCGCGCCCCGCTCGGCCTGGTCGCCGGGGCCCGCAGCGGGGACAAGGGCGGGGACGCCAACGTCGGCGTGTGGGCGCGGACGGAGGACGCCTGGCGGTGGCTCGCGCACGAGCTGACCGCCGACCGGTTCCGGCAGCTGATCCCGGAGAGCCGTGCGCTGCCCGTCACCCGGCACGTCCTGCCCGATCTGCGCGCCCTCAACTTCGTCGTCGAGGGGTTCCTCGGTGAGGGCGTCGCCGCCCGCCACCGGTTCGACCCGCAGGCCAAGGCCCTCGGCGAATGGCTGCGCTCCCGCCACCTGGAGATTCCGGAGGCCCTGCTGTGACGGTCCTGTCCTCCTCCCTGGACACCGCCTCCCCCGACCACCGGGCGAACCGAGAGGCGATGCTCGCCAGGCTCGCCGACCTCGACGCCGAGCACGCCAAGGCGCTGGCGGGCGGCGGCGCGAAGTACGTCGAACGGCACCGGCGGCGCGGCAAGCTGCTCGCGCGGGAGCGGATCGAACTGCTGCTCGACCCCGACACCCCGTTCCTGGAGCTGTCGCCGCTGGCCGCCTGGGGCAGCGACTACGCCGTCGGCGCCTCGCTCGTCACCGGGATCGGGGTCGTCGCGGGCGTCGAGTGCCTGATCACCGCCAACGACCCGACCGTGCGCGGCGGCGCCAGCAACCCGTGGAGCCTGAAGAAGGCGCTGCGCGCCAACGACATCGCGCTGGCCAACCGGCTGCCCTGCATCAGCCTCGTCGAGTCCGCAGGCGCCGATCTGCCCTCCCAGAAGGAGATCTTCATCCCCGGCGGCGCCATCTTCCGGGACCTGACGCGGCTGTCGGCGGCCGGCATCCCGACCGTCGCCGTCGTCTTCGGCAACTCCACCGCGGGCGGCGCCTACATCCCCGGCATGTCCGACCACGTGATCATGGTCAAGGAGCGTGCCAAGGTGTTCCTCGGCGGGCCGCCGCTGGTGAAGATGGCCACCGGCGAGGAGAGCGACGACGAGTCGCTGGGCGGTGCGGAGATGCACGCGCGCGTGTCCGGGCTCGCGGACTACTTCGCCGTGGACGAGCAGGACGCGCTGCGGCAGGCCAGGCGCGTGGTCGCCCGCCTCAACCACCGCAAGGCGTACGGCGATCCGGGCCCGGCTGCACCTCCCCGGTACGACCCGGAGGAACTCCTGGGCATCGTGCCCGGCGACCTGAAGACCCCCTTCGACCCGCGCGAGGTGATCGCCCGGATCGTCGACGCCTCCGACTTCGACGAGTTCAAGTCGCTGTACGGGACGAGCCTCGCCACCGGCTGGGCGACCCTCCACGGCTATCCCGTGGGCATCCTCGCCAACGCCCAGGGCGTGCTGTTCAGCGAGGAGTCGCAGAAGGCCGCCCAGTTCATCCAGCTCGCCAACCAGCGCGACATCCCGCTGCTGTTCCTGCACAACACCACCGGCTACATGGTCGGCCGCGAGTACGAACAGGGCGGCATCATCAAGCACGGCGCCATGATGATCAACGCCGTCAGCAACTCCCGCGTCCCCCACCTCTCCGTCCTCATGGGCGCCTCCTACGGTGCCGGTCACTACGGCATGTGCGGACGGGCCTACGACCCGCGCTTCCTGTTCGCCTGGCCCAGCGCCAAGTCCGCCGTCATGGGGCCGCAGCAGCTCGCCGGGGTGCTGTCGATCGTCGCCCGGCAGTCCGCGGCGGCCAAGGGACAGCCGTACGACGACGAGGCGGACGCGGCGCTGCGCGCGATGGTCGAGCAGCAGATCGAGTCCGAGTCACTGCCGATGTTCCTGTCCGGCCGACTGTACGACGACGGCGTCATCGACCCACGCGACACCCGCACCGTCCTCGGTATCTGCCTGTCGGCCCTCCACACCGCCCCCTACCAGGGCGCGCGCGGCGGCTTCGGCGTCTTCCGGATGTGAGGTCCATGATTCAGACACTGCTGGTCGCCAACCGGGGCGAGATCGCCTGCCGCGTCTTCCGCACCTGCCGCGAGGCGGGCATCCGGACGGTCGCCGTGCACTCGGACGCCGACGAGAACGCCCTCCACGCGCGCGTGGCCGACGCCGCGGTACGCCTGCCGGGCGCCACGCCCGCCGAGACGTATCTGCGCGGAGACCTGATCGTGAAGGCGGCCGTCGCGGCCGGCGCGGACGCCGTGCACCCCGGCTACGGCTTCCTGTCCGAGAACGCCGACTTCGCGCGCGCCGTGCTGGACGCCGGCCTGGTGTGGATCGGGCCGCCGCCGCAGGCCGTCGAGACGATGGCGTCCAAGACCCGGGCCAAGGCGCTGATGGGCCTGGAGCCCTTGCGCGAGGTCACCGAGGCCGACCTGCCCGTGCTCGTCAAGGCCGCCGCGGGCGGCGGCGGACGCGGCATGCGGGTCGTACGGCGGCTGGAGGACCTCGACGGCGCACTGACCGCCGCACGGGCCGAGGCGGCGAGCGCGTTCGGCGACGGCGAGGTGTTCGTCGAACCGTTCGTGGAGCGCGGACGCCACGTCGAGGTGCAGGTCCTCGCCGACACCCACGGCACCGTCTGGGCGCTCGGCACCCGAGACTGCTCCCTGCAGCGCCGCCACCAGAAGGTCATCGAGGAGGCCCCCACGCCCGGACTGACCGCCGAGCTGGAGCGGGACCTGCACGAGCAGGCCGTACGGGCCGCCCGTGCCGTCGACTACGTCGGCGCGGGCACCGTCGAGTTCCTGGTGGCCGACGGCCGGGCCCACTTCCTGGAGATGAACACCCGCCTCCAGGTCGAGCACCCGGTGACCGAAGCCGTGTTCGGCGTCGACCTCGTCGCCCTCCAGATCCGCGTCGCCGAGGGGCACGCCCTCGACGCGGAGCCGCCGCACGCGCGCGGGCACGCGATCGAGGCCCGTCTGTACGCCGAGGACCCCGCCCGCGACTGGGCCCCCCAGACCGGCACCCTGCACCGCCTCGCCGTCCCGGACGGGATCCGCCTGGACACCGGATACACCGACGGCGACACGATCGGCGTCCACTACGACCCGATGCTCGCCAAGGCCGTCGCCCACGCCCCCACGCGCGCGGAAGCACTCCGCAAGCTGGCCGGCGCCCTGGAACGGGCCGAGGTCCACGGCCCCGTCACCAACCGCGACCTGCTCGTCCGCTCGCTGCGGCACGAGGAGTTCGCCCACGGCCGCATGGACACCGGTTTCTTCGACCGCCACCTCACCGAACTGACCGCGCCCGTGCCCGACCCGCACGCCCCGCTGGCCGCGGCGCTCGCCGACGCCCACGGCCGCTCCCGGTTCGGCGGCTGGCGCAACCTGCCCTCGCAGCCCCAGACCAAGCGGTACCTCATGGCGGGCGAGGAGCACGAGGCGCGCTACCGGCACACCCGCACCGGTCTCGCCGCCGACGCCCCCGGAGTACGGGTGGTGCACGCCGACGCGCGAACCGTCGTCCTCGAAGTGGACGGCGTACGGCGCAGGTTCGAGGTCGCCCGCTACGGCGACCAGGTCTACGTCGGCCCCACCGCCCTCACCGCACTGTCCCGCTTCCCCGACCCGGCCGCCCAGCGCGCCCCCGGGTCACTGCTCGCCCCCATGCCCGGCACCGTCGTACGCGTCGCCGACGGCCTGGCCGTGGGAGCCGCCGTACGGGCCGGAGAGCCACTGCTGTGGCTGGAGGCCATGAAGATGGAACACAAGATCACCGCACCCGTCACCGGAACGGTGACGGCCCTGCACGCGGCCCCCGGCCGCCAGGTCGAAGTCGGCGCCCTGCTCGCCGTCGTGGAAGCCATCGCCGCAGACGCCCCCGCCGTAGAGGCCAACCAGGAGGATCAGTGAGCGCCACGCTGGAAACCGACGAACACAAGGCCCTGCGCGCCGCCGTCGCCGCGCTCGGCAGGCGCTACGGGCGTGAGTACATCACCCGGACCGTCACCGAGGGCCGCCACCCCACCGAACTGTGGGCCGAGGCCGGCAAACTCGGTTACCTCGGCGTCAACCTCCCCGAGGAGTACGGAGGCGGAGGCGGCGGCGTCGCCGAACTCTCCATCGTGCTGGAGGAACTGGGCGCGGCCGGCTGCCCGCTGCTCATGCTGGTCGTCTCACCCGCCATCTGCGGCACCGTCATCGCCCGCTTCGGCACCGAGGAGCAGAAGCGCACCTGGCTGCCCGGCCTCGCCGACGGCATCCGCACCATGGCCTTCGGCATCACCGAACCCGACGCCGGCTCCAACTCCCACCGCATCACCACCACCGCCCGCCGCGACGGCGCCGACTGGCTGCTCACCGGCCGCAAGGTGTTCATCTCCGGAGTGGACATCGCCGACGCCGTACTCGTCGTCGGCCGCACCGAGGACGCCCGCACCGGACGCCTCAAGCCCTGCCTGTTCATCGTCCCGCCGGACGCCGAGGGCTTCGAGCGCCACCCCATCGACATGGAAATCAACGCCGCCGAGAAGCAGTTCGAGCTCGTCCTGGACGACGTACGACTGCCCGCCGACGCACTCGTCGGCGACGAGGACGCCGGACTGCTGCAACTGTTCGCCGGACTCAACCCCGAACGCATCATGACCGCCGCCTTCGCGATCGGCATGGGCCGCTACGCGCTCGCCCGAGCCGTGGAGTACGCGCGCGAACGCACCGTCTGGAAGGCCCCCATCGGCGCCCACCAGGCCATCGCCCACCCCCTCGCGCAGGCCCACATCGACCTCGAACTCGCCCGGCTGATGATGCAGAAGGCCGCCCACCTCTACGACGCCGGCGACGACATCGGCGCCGGAGAGGCCGCCAACATGGCCAAGTACGCGGCCGGAGAGGCCTGTGTGAAGGCCGTCGACCAGGCCGTGCACACCCTCGGCGGCAACGGCCTCACCCGCGAGTTCGGACTCGCCTCGCTGATAACGGCCGCGCGCGTGGCTCGCATCGCCCCGGTGAGCCGGGAGATGATTCTCAACTACGTCTCCCACCAGAGCCTGGGCCTGCCCAAGTCGTACTGAGTCGCACCGAGCCGTACCGACCCGCCTGCCGGCGTGCGAGGAGGAACCGTGTTCCGCAGCGAGTACGCAGACGTTCCGGCCGTGGAACTGCCCATCCACGAAGCCGTGCTGGGGCACGCCGCCGACTTCGGCGACGCGCCCGCACTGATCGACGGCACGGACGGCACCACCCTCACCTACGAGCAGGTGGACCGGTTCCACCGGCGCGTGGCCGCCGCGCTCGCCGAGGCGGGCGTACGCAAGGGCGACGTCCTCGCCCTGCACAGCCCGAACACCGTCGTCTTCCCCGTGGCCTTCTACGCGGCCACCCGCGCGGGAGCCTCGGTCACCACCGTGCACCCGCTCGCCACACCCGCCGAGTTCGCCAAACAGCTCACGGACTCGCAGGCCCGCTGGATCGTCACCGTCTCACCGCTGCTCGAAGTGGCCCGCCGCGCCGCCGAACTCGCCGGTGGGATACGGGAGATCCTCGTGTGCGACAGCGCGCCCGGACACCGCTCGCTGAACGACATGCCGGCCTGCACCGCCGCCGACCCCCAGGTGGGCATCGACCCCGCCACGGACACGGCGGCGCTGCCGTACTCCTCCGGCACCACCGGCGTCCCCAAAGGCGTCATGCTCACTCACCGGCAGATCGCCACCAACCTCGCCCAGCTCGATCCGGTGATCACCACCGGTCCCGGCGACCGCATCCTCGCCGTCCTGCCGTTCTTCCACATCTACGGCCTGACCGCCCTGATGAACGCCCCCTTGCGCAAGGGCGCCACCGTCGTCGTCCTGCCGCGCTTCGACCTCGAGACGTTCCTCGCGGCCATCCAGAACCACCGCATCACCGGCCTGTACGTCGCCCCGCCGATCGTCCTGGCCCTCGCCAAGCACCCGGCGGTCGCCCACTACGACCTGTCCTCCCTCAAGTACGTCATCAGCGCCGCCGCCCCGCTCGACGCGGCGCTCGCCGCCGCCTGCGCCGAGCGCCTCGGCCTGCCCCCGATCGGCCAGGCCTACGGCATGACGGAACTGTCGCCCGGCACACACGTCGTCCCCCTCGACGCCCTGCACGAGGCACCCGCCGGCACCGTCGGACGCCTCATCGCCGGCACCGAGATGCGGATCGTCTCCCTCGACGACCCAGGCAAGGACCTCGGCGTCGGCGAGGCCGGCGAGATCCTCATCCGCGGTCCCCAGGTCATGAAGGGCTACCTCGGCCGGCCCGACGCCACCGCCGCCATGATCGACACCGACGGCTGGCTGCACACCGGAGACGTCGGGCGCGTCGACGCCGACGGCTGGCTGTTCGTCGTCGACCGGGTCAAGGAACTCATCAAGTACAAGGGCTTCCAGGTGGCCCCGGCCGAACTGGAGGCCCAGCTGCTCACCCACCCCGGCATCGCCGACGCCGCCGTCATCGGCGCCCACGACGAGGACGGCAACGAGATCCCGCACGCCTTCGTCGTCCGTCAGCCCACCGCCGACGGCCTGAACGAGAACGAGGTCATGCTGTACGTCGCCGAACGCGTCGCCCCGTACAAGCGCGTCCGCCGGGTCACCTTCATCGACAGCGTCCCCCGCGCCGTCTCCGGGAAGATCCTGCGCCGACAGCTCAGGGAGCACGCGTGACCGCACTGATCGGACGTACACGCGCGCGTGCCGTCGAAACGCTCAGCCTGGACGCCACCGGCACCCGCAACGCCTTGTCCGCCGCGCTCGTCGGCGAACTCGCCGCGGCCCTCGCCGACTGCGCCGAGGACCACGAGATACGGGCCGTCGTCCTCACCCACACCGGCACCACCTTCAGCGCCGGGGCCGACCTGCGCGACCCGCCCCACCCCGACGCGCTGGTGGGACTGCTGCGGCAGATCGTCCAGCTGCCCAAACCCGTGATCGCCCGGGTCACCGGACACGTCCGCGCCGGCGGCCTCGGCCTCCTCGCCGCCTGCGACATCGCCGCCGCCTCGGCCTCGGCCACCTTCGCCTTCACCGAGGTACGCATCGGCGTGGCCCCGGCCGTGATCTCCCTGACGGTCCTCCCGCGCGCCGACCCCCGCGCCCTGGCCCGCCACTACCTCACCGGCGAACGCTTCGACGCCGCCGAAGCGGTGCGCACAGGCCTGCTCACCACATACGCGGACGACGTGGACGACGCACTCGCCCCCGTCCTGGACGGCCTGCGCCGCTCCTCCCCGCAGGCCCTGGCCGAGACGAAACGGCTGCTCACGGCTAGGGTGCTGGAGACGTTCGACCGGGACGCGGCCGACCTGACCGCGCTCTCGGCCCGGCTGTTCAGCTCCGCCCAGGCCCGGGAGGGGATGACGGCCTTCCTGGAAAGACGGGATGCGGCATGGGTGGTGTGAGTACGGCGGAACGCGACCGTGTACCCAAACAGGACCGCAGCCGGGCCACCCGGCAGCGACTCCTCCAGGCCGCCGTGGCCTGCCTCGCCGAACACGGCTGGGCGGGCTCCACGGTGTCCGTCGTCGCCGAACGCGCCGGCGTCTCCCGCGGCGCCGCACAGCACCACTTCCCCACCCGCGAGGACCTCTTCACCGCCGCCGTCGAGTACGTCGCCGAGGAACGCTCCACCGCCCTGCGCGCGCTCTTCCCCCAGGGCGCCGCGGGCGACCGGCGCGCCGTGGTCCTCGCCCTCGTGGACCTCTACACCGGCCCCCTCTTCCGCGCCGCCCTCCATCTCTGGGTCGCCGCCTCCGACGAGGACCAGCTTCGCGTCCGCGTGACCGAGCTGGAGGCCCGCGTGGGCCGCGAGACCCACCGCATCGCCGTGGAACTGCTCGGCGCCGACGAGTCCCGCCCCGGCGCCCGCGAGACGGTGCAGGGCTTCCTCGACATGGCCCGCGGCCTGGGCCTGGCCAACCTCCTCACCGACGACACCGCCCGTCGTGAACGCGTCGTCACGCAGTGGGCGGCGCTGCTGGACGAGGCACTGCGCTGAGCCGCCGGGACGGCGCGCGGGGCCCTGCCCGCACGCCGCCCGAGGGCCCGTACGCCGCCGGAAGGCCCGCACGGCGCCGGGGACGCGTCAGCGCACGATGTCGTCGTAGCCCGCGATGTCGCGCGGGCTGCGCGGGCCCGGGCCGATGTAGCGGGCGGAGGGACGCACCAGACGGCCCGTGCGCTTCTGCTCCAGAATGTGCGCCGACCAGCCCGCCGTGCGCGCACAGGTGAACATCGACGTGAACATGTGCGCCGGAACCTGGGCGAAGTCCAGCATGATCGCCGCCCAGAACTCCACGTTCGTGGCCAGGACGCGGTCGGGGCGCCGGTTGTGCAGCTCCTCCAGAGCCGCCTTCTCCAGGGCCTCGGCGACCTCGAACCGCGGAGCACCCAGCTCCCGCGCGGTACGGCGCAGCACCCGCGCACGCGGGTCCTCCGCCCGGTACACCCGGTGGCCGAAGCCCATCAGCCGCTCACCGCGGTCCAGCGCCCGCCGCACATACCCCTCGGCATCCCCGGTCCGCTCGATCTCCTCGATCATGCCGAGCACCCGGGAGGGCGCACCTCCGTGCAGCGGACCGGACATGGCCCCCACCGCACCCGACAGGGCGGCTGCCACGTCCGCGCCCGTGGAGGCGATGACCCGGGCGGTGAACGTCGACGCGTTCATGCCGTGCTCGGCGGCGGACGACCAGTAGGCGTCCACGGCCGCGACGTGCTTGGGGTCCGGCTCGCCCCGCCAGCGGATCATGAACCGCTCGGTGATGGAGTTCGCCTTGTCGATCTCCCGCTGCGGCACCATCGGCAGGCCCTGCCCGCGCGCCGACTGGGCGACGTACGACAGCGCCATCACGGCGGCCCGCGCCAGGTCCTCGCGGGCCTGCTCGGCGTCGATGTCCAGCAGCGGTTTCAGACCCCACACCGGGGCGAGCATCGCAAGCGCCGACTGCACGTCCACACGGATGTCACCCGAATGCACCGGGATCGGGAACGGCTCGGCGGGCGGCAGACCGGGGTTGAAGGCACCGTCGACGAGCAGCCCCCACACGTTGCCGAAGGAGACGTGACCGACGAGGTCCTCGATGTCGACGCCCCGGTACCGGAGGGCGCCGCCCTCCTTGTCCGGTTCGGCGATCTCCGTCTCGAACGCGACGACTCCCTCGAGCCCGGGTACGAAGTCGGACATCAGGCGGCTCCTAGTGGTCTGTGCGACAGATGGTGCGGCGGGGAGGACGACCAAGTGTCGGATGTCAGAAGTGGGCGGTCGTGGGGCCCGGACGGGCTCCACCGGACTTCCTCGGGCATTCCCGCCCGTGCGGATCCGCGGTCGTGTCCGCCGACTCGCGGTCCGGGGCAGTCACCCCTGTCATGCCCCGTGCGGTCGGAGCTCACCCAACCGGCACGGCATCAGCACGATAACCCCGAGTGCCGGAGTTGGGGAGGTCGTCCGGCACTCAGTGCCACGCAGTGACGAAGGACACCCTGCGGGAAGGGGGCCGCAGATACGGCAAGATGACCGCGTGACCGACCGAGAAGCCGGAGAAACCGCGCCCTTCGACCTCGCCGCCATGCGCATGCACTACCGGGCCGAAGGCCTGACGGAGGCCGACCTGGCCGACACGCCGGTGCAGCAGTTCGCCCACTGGTTCCAGCAGGCCGCCGCCGAGGCCCACCTGTTCGAACCCAACGCCATGGTCGTCTCCACCGCCGACGCCGAGGGCCGGCCCAGCTCGCGCACCGTCCTGCTGAAGGCCTTCGACGAACAGGGCTTCGTCTTCTACACCAACTACGGCTCCCGCAAGGCCCGCGACCTCACCGCGAACCCGCACGTCTCCCTGCTCTTCCCCTGGCACCCGATGGCCCGCCAGGTCATCGTGCAGGGCACCGCCCGGCGCACCGGCCGCGACGAGACCGCCGCCTACTTCCGCACCCGTCCGCACGGCTCCCAGCTCGGCGCCTGGGCCAGCGCCCAGTCCACCGTGATCGCCGACCGCGAGGTCGTCGACGCCCAGTACGCCGAACTGGCCACCCGCTACCCCGAGGGCGAGCAGGTCCCCGTCCCGCCCCACTGGGGCGGCTTCCGTGTCGTCCCCCAGTCGGTGGAGTTCTGGCAGGGGCGCGAGAACCGCCTCCACGACCGCCTGCGCTACGTCGCCCGAACGGACGGAAGCTGGCGCGTGGAGCGTCTGAGCCCCTGAGGGGCCCGTACACGCAGACGACCCGCGAGCTGGGTCCCTCCGCCTGACGGCGGAGAAGCCGGCCGGACGTACCGGCAGCTCGCGGGTCGGGTGACTGCTTGGGATTGGGCCGGCTGCACGCGTCTGTCACGTGCTGGTCCGGCACCGCACTGGTGTGGTGACGGGCCGCTAGCCCGCAGCCACCTCACGCGTCCGGTTCTCATACATCTGCCGAACCACCTCCCTTCTCGTGTACCCCACACCCTAAGAACCGGTCGGCCCCCGATCAACCACTTTTTTCGGGGCGCCGGCGTTCCCCGTATGACGGAGCGAGGTGCTGTACGCGCGGCGGCGCACCGCCTGGCCTCTCACAGGCGCCCGTTCTCCGTCAGCCCGGCCAGGTCCAGCGCCGTCGCGATGCGTACGGCCACGTCTTCCGCGTAGGCCGCGTCGGAGCGCTCGAAGGGGCTGCGGCCGGAGCCGCGCAGGAACGTGACGACGCCGAGGGTGCGGCCGCGGCTGCGCAGGACGGCGCACAGCGCGTGCACGGTGTCGGCGGGCCACTGGCGGGCCAGCGCCCACGCCTGTGCCTGGTCGGCCGGCGCCGTGCCGACGGTGGCACGGACGGCGCCGGTCCGTTCGATGCACTGCAGGGCGGGGTGTCCCTCGCCGTAGCGGACGGGCAGTCCGGCCTGGCCGGTGAGCAGGCTGGGGCCGGGGCCGTCGGAGGGGGTGGCGGCGACGCGCACCAGCCGGAGCGGGGTCGGGAGCTCGCCGTCCTCCCCGGCGGTGCCCGCCACACGGTCGACGAGGGCGTGGTCGGCGAAGCCGGCGAGCGCGAAGTCGAGGTGGACGGTCGCGGCCTCCGCCGGGTCCTCGCACTCGGCTGCGGCGCGGGCCGCCCGGTGCAGCTGGTTGGTGCGGAACCGCAGCAGGGAGGCCTCCTGCTCGGCGTGCTTGGCGTCGGTGACGTCGACGAAGAGCCAGGCGACGCCGAGCGGCACGGGCTCCTCGGCCAGGGGTGAGGCGAGCCGGACGAATCCGCTGCGCCAGCAGCGCCGCCTGTTGCCCTCGGGGGCGCGGACGCTCACCCAGATCTCGGCGGGCGCGGGCGGCGCGCCTTCCGCCAGGACGTGGGTGAGTGCGCTCTCGAGGTCCTCCACGCCCTGGGAGAGCAGTTCGCCGAGGGGGCGGCCGAGCGCGGCCGTGCGGCCGGTGCCGAGGGCGCGGGCCGCATGGGCGTTGACGACGGCGGGCCGCAGGTCGGCGTCGACGAGGACGACGCCCCACGACGCGTCCTCGAACAGGGCCTCGCTGAGCGCGATGGACCGCTCCAGGTCGATCTGCGCGTGCACCTCGCTGAAGGCGCAGTACAGGCCGGCGGGCTCGCCGTCGGGGCCGCGCACGGCCGCGGACTGGGTGCGTACGAGGACGCGGCCGCCGTCCTTGGTGAGGAGGGCGAACTCGTGGACCTGCCGTCCGCGTGCGTGCATGGCGGACATCAGCTGCCGTTCCACCTCCTCGGCGTCCGCGCTGCGCACGGCCCATCCGGCGAAGCCGTGCCGGCCGACCGCCTCGGCGGCCGTCCAGCCGAGGATGCGCTCGGCCTCGCGGTTCCAGTGGGTGACGACGCCGCCGGCGTCGAAGGCGCAGAGGGCGGCGTCCATGCCGTCGAGCAGGGCGGCGAGCAGGTCGGAACCGTCCGGGCCACCGGAGCCGCCGGTGCTGTCAGGGCTGTCGACGGCCTCCGGACCGTCCCGCTCCGGCTCGGGCTCGTCCGGCCCCAGCTCGTCGGTGGTCCCACTACGCCGGGAAGCACTCACCTGGACCCCCTGCAGGCTGCGTCCGCACGCACGGCGCGTCGGTTCACTCACTGGCCATCATTCAACTTGAACGTGACGCAGCGCACATCGAGTTCCCGCAAGATTGAAAGAATCGTTGTAAGCGGGAATTCCCGGTGGACCTGGAGCGAACTCCGGGGCGACGGGCGCTACGCGCCGGAGGCCGTCAGCCGCAGCGTCACCCACAGGTCGGTCTCGCCCGGCAGCACGTACCGCTCGGTCTCGGTGAAGCCGAGCCGCTCGGCGAAGCGCACACCGTCCTCGTTCGCGGCCAGTACGACGGTCTCGACCGCCCGCGCGCCGAGCACGCGCGCGTGCGCCAGGCCCTTCTCGCACAGCGCCGTACCGATGCCGCCGCGCCGGTGTTCGGGGAGCACGCGCGCGATGACCGTGGCGACCCCCTCGTCCCCCTCGGGCGGTCGGACGGTGGAGCAGCCCACGAGGAGGTCGCCGAGGTAGGCGTTCTCCAGCCGGTTGCGTCCGCCGCGCTCGCGCACCTCGTCGAGGGTCAGCGCGGCGGGCGGCACGATCACGTTGTGGACGTGCCGCCAGTCGCGGAGCATGGTCTCGCCTGCGACGGGCTCGATACGAAGATCAGACATGGCGGGCAGCGAACCGTACGTCCCCGAGGGCGTCAACCGCGTTTGCGCGCGTGAGCGCTCCCTGCGTGGGCCGTCCCTCACCGCCGGTAGAAGATCCGGTCCGCGTACTGCTCGAAGACCAGGCCGTTCCACTCGTGGCCGCCGTCGACGTTGCCGGAGCGCAGCAGCGGGGGCTCGATGCCCCGGTCGGCCAGGACGCCGGCGGTGGTGGCCATGACCGCCTGGAGGAGGGCGGTGGTGACGACCGTGGAGGCAGGAGCGAAGGGCGCGGGAACGGTGTCGAGGGTGAGCTCGGCGTCGCCGACGGCGATCTTGGAGTCGAGGACGAGGTCGCAGTGGTCCTTCAGGTAGGTCCCCGACACGTGCCGGGACGTGGTCTCCGTCGCGTACGCCACCGACGTCACTCCGATGACCTTCACACCCAGGGCGCGGGCGTTGACGGCCATCTCGACGGGGAGGGCGTTGCGGCCGGAGAGGGAGACGATCACCAGGGCGTCGCCGGAGCGGATGGGCGAGCTGTCCAGGACGGCGGCCGCGAGGCCGTCGACGCGTTCGAGGGCGGAGCCGAGGGTCGCGGGCATGACGTCGACGCCGACGGCGCCGGGGACGGCGAGGAGGTTCATCAGGGCGAGGCCGCCGGCCCGGTAGACGACGTCCTGGGCGGCGAGGGAGGAGTGCCCGGCGCCGAAGGCGAACAGGCGGCCGCCGCCGGCCACGGTGTCGGCGAGCAGGGTGCCGGCGGCCGTGATGGACGCGGCCTCCTCGTCGCGGACCCGCTGGAGCAGGCCGATGGCCGCGTCGAAGAACTGGCCGGCCAGCGTGCGGTCGCTCATGCGGGATCCCTCCGGATGCCTGTCGGGTCTTGGCGGGGTTGTGTCTGCGGGGCTGCGGCTGCGTCCACGGGGCCGTTCGCCTCTTGCCCGTGTGCCGCGGATCACGGTGAGGTCTGGACCAGAGTCCTGTCAATACGGCCGGGTGGGGCGCCGGCGTGTCCCCGGACGGCGCGGCCGCCCGCGACCGCTCAGCAGTGGCCGTGTCCGTCCGCGACCGCGGTCCTCGGCTCCGGGTTCTGTCGGCACGCCCCGGTTGTCAGTGGTATGCGTCAGAATTGAGTGCAGGGCCAGCGCACGCGCCTGGGAGCCGCCGGGCTTCCGGCAGAGGTAATCGAGGGGCACGTATGTCCGGACTGATCGACACCACGGAGATGTATCTCCGCACCATCCTCGAGCTGGAGGAGGAAGGCGTCGTCCCCATGCGCGCCCGGATCGCCGAGCGGCTGGACCAGAGCGGGCCGACGGTGAGCCAGACGGTGGCGCGGATGGAGCGCGACGGCCTGGTCTCGGTGGCCGCGGACCGGCACCTGGAGCTCACGGACGAGGGCCGCCGGCTGGCCACGCGCGTGATGCGCAAGCACCGGCTCGCCGAGTGCCTGCTGGTCGACGTGATCGGCCTGGAGTGGGAGCAGGTGCACGCCGAGGCCTGTCGCTGGGAGCACGTGATGAGCGAGGCCGTCGAGCGCCGGGTGCTGGAGCTGCTGCGGCACCCGACCGAGTCGCCGTACGGCAACCCGATCCCGGGCCTGGAGGAACTGGGCGAGAAGGACGGCGCCGACCCGTTCCTGGACGAGGGCATGGTGTCCCTGGCCGACCTCGACCCGGGCTCCGACGGCAAGACGGTCGTCGTCCGCCGGATCGGCGAGCCGATCCAGACGGACGCGCAGCTGATGTACACGCTGCGTCGCGCGGGCGTGCAGCCCGGTTCGGTGGTGAGCGTGACGGAGTCGGCGGGCGGTGTGCTGGTCGGCAGCGGTGGCGAGGCCGCCGAACTGCAGGCGGAGGTCGCCTCCCACGTCTTCGTCGCCAAGCGCTGATCGCCGGTCCCTTCCGCCCCTCCCCGCCTTCCGGGCGGTGCCTCCGGCTCCGCATCCCAGCGCGTCGAAGCGCAGCGCCCGGGCGTCCGGCGTGCGAGGCTGTCGCTCGAGGCATATGACTCATGGGGGTGGGGGAGGATGTGCCGAAGACGTGGAGAGGGCCCCGGCGCCGTGCGGCGCCGGGGCCTGTCCTCCCCTGTTGCGACCCGGAGCCCCGAGCTCTCAGGGTCGTCCCCTCGGACCCCTTTTCCCCGAGTGGTCCGCCTCCCGTTGAAGATCTCCCCCCGGTGGCGGCGATCATGCGTTGCGGGGGGTCACTCGAACGAGGGGTGTTCGCGATGGGAACGGCATTTTCGAATAGGCATTCGATAACCTGTGGGTGATGGGCCGCAGGAGGCCCGTGCCACGGGAATGGGCAGTGGAGCTAGGGGGGTGCCAAGGCCAATGGCGCGGCGCATCGACGTGACCGGGGCGGGCGGCGTACGGCTCGCCGCCTGGGAGTTCGCGGAAGCCCCGAAGGCAGCACCGGACAGGACCGCACCCGACAGGACGGCACCGCGCCCCTTGGTACCGGCCCAGGCGGAACCGCGTGAACGGCACGAGACCTACGACCCGTACACCGGCCAGGAGGTCGAGCTCCGCCCGCCCACCGGCGTGCTCTTACTCCACGGACTCATGGGCCGCGCCTCGCACTGGGCCGCCACCGCCCGCTGGCTCGCCGAGCGGCACCGGGCCGTCGCCCTCGACCAGCGAGGCCACGGCCAGAGCGAGAAACCCCCGCAGGCCGCCTACACGCGCGACGCCTACGTCGAGGACGCCGAGGCGGCCATGGAGCAGCTCGGCCTCGGTCCGGCCGTCGTCATCGGACACGCCATGGGCGCCCTCACCGCCTGGCAGCTCGCCGCCAAACGCCCCGACCTGGTGCGCGGACTGATCATCTGTGACATGCGGGCCTCCGCGCTCGGCGCGACCTCCCAGCGCGAGTGGGAGGACTGGTTCAAGACCTGGCCCCTGCCCTTCACCACCCTCGCCGACGTCCGCAAGTGGTTCGGCGAGGACGACCCCTGGGTGGAGCGGCCGAACCCGGCCCGCGGCGAGTTCTACGCCGAGATCATGCACGAGTGCCCGGACGGCTGGCGCCCCGTCTTCGAACCCGAACAGATGCTCACCTCCCGCGAAACCTGGGTCTACGACGCGCACTGGGAGGAGCTGGCCCAGGTCCGGTGCCCTGCCCTGGTCGTGCGCGGCCTCGACGGCGAGCTGGGCCGCGCCGAGGCCCAGGAGATGGTGCGCGTCCTCCCGCACGGCCAGTACGCGGAGGTCGCCGACGCCGGTCACCTCGTCCACTACGACCGGCCGGAGGCCTGGCGCGCGGCCATCACACCGTTCCTGGAGGCGGTCCTCACCGGCTGAGCCCGAGGAGCAGGCCGACCGCGTTCGGCCTGCTCATCCCTTACTCACCCCTTGCTCACCGACGTGAGGATCTCCGGCAGCCGGGCCGCCGTGCGTGGAGCCGCGAGTCGCAGGCCCAGGTAGGTGATCGCCGCCCCGTACAGCGCGCCCGCCGGGAGCAGCAGCCAGCTCCAGGTGTCGCCGGTCGCGCTGACGTTCGCCCAGATGGCCAGGGCGATCACGGGGGAGGACAGCAGGGCCGCCGAGACCATGCCACCGAAGATGGCGATCCAGGCGAGGCCCGCCTGGCCGGGGGCCACGTTCTTGTAGCCCTCCTGCGGGATCGAGTAGGGGAAGCGTGCCGACGTCCACGCGCCGGTCGCCAGCATCGCGCCGAGCAGGGCGAAGGACAGGCCGAGCACCTCGGGCAGCCGTGGCCAGTCGCCGAGCAGCGCCGTCGTCACCACGGTGACCAGCGTGGCGTACGGCAGGGTCACCACCAGCAGGGCCAGTGCCCGTCCGCGCAGCTCGAGGTAGGCGTCGCGGGGGGAGGAGACCGTCAGCGCGACCATCCAGAACGCGGAGGTGTCCTGCCCGAACTGGTTGTACATCTGGATGCCGAGCATCCCGGCGGCGAAGCAGGCGAAGTACAGCGATCCGGTGCCCTGCAGGGCGTTGAACACCGGCACGATCAGGCCGATGGCCAGCGAGGTCACCCAGGCCGCCTTGGTCTTCGGGTCGCGCCAGACGTAGCGCAGGCTGCGCTCCATGACGGTGCCGGTGCGGCCGGCGGGGAGCAGCCGGGTCAGTCCGCCGGCGCGGGACCGTTCGCGCGTGGCGGTGTCGGCGGGCTGGAGCGTCGAGGCGTCGGGGGAGGTCATCAGCCGAGTCAGGCTGCGCGCCCACACCCCGAGGAGGGCGGCCAGGGCAGCCGCGGTCAGCGCGAGCTGTACCACCGCGACGCCGTACGAGCCGTCGCTCACCGAGTCCACCGCGGCCACCGCCGAGGCGGGCGGCACCCACCGCACCACGTCCGCCACCGGATCGAGCCGGCCGAGCCCCGACGAACCCAGTCGCTGCATGCCGAAGTTGACCAGCTGCGCGCCGATGGCGACGACCAGACCGCTGAGGACCGCCAGGTCCCGGCCCTTGCGGCTGGTCAGCAGGCGGACGTTGGCGGCGGCCACGGCCCGGGCGAGGGCCACGCACACCAGCAGGGCGAGCAGCAGGGCGACGACCGCGACGACGTACGCCGCCGCCCCGCGCGCCACCGAGATCACACAGCCCGCCAGCAGCAGCACCGTGAACAGCGGCCCGATGCCGACCAGGGAGGCCGCCAGCAGGGCCCGGACGAGCGGCTGCGGACGCAGCGGCAGCATGACCAGGCGGGTCGGGTCCAGGGTCTCGTCGCCGCTGGGGAAGAACAGCGGCATCACCGCCCAACCCAGGGCCAGTACGGCCACGCCCAGCACGGCCACGGAGGCGATGTGCGCGTGCCCGCGCAGCACGATGAACCCGAGCAGCTGCGACGCGGCGAACAGCAGCGCGACGACGGCCGACGCGATGAACGCGGCGCGCCGGCCGCCGGACTGCCGCAGTCCGCCCCGCAGCAGCGACAGCTTCAGCCGTACGACGACCGGTGTGATCGAGCCGGTGGAGCCGGCCGGCGAGGCGGACCCCGCAGCGGCGCTCATCGAGCGCCCCCGCCCAGCCAGTCCAGGTCGGCACCGGCGCCCCGGCCCTGCGCCCCGACGAGTTCGAGGAACGCCTGCTGCAGGCTCGGGGCCTCGCCGCGCACCTCGGCGAGGGGCCCCTGGGCGCGGATCCGGCCGGCCGCCATGACGGCCACCCAGTCGCACAGGGACTCGACCAGTTCCATGACGTGCGAGGAGAACACGACGGTCGCGCCGGAGGCGGTGTACCGCTCCAGGACGCCCCGGATGGTCTGTGCGGACACCGGGTCGACCCCCTCGAACGGCTCGTCGAGGAAGAGGACTTCGGGGTTGTGGAGGAGTGCGGCCGCGAGCCCGATCTTCTTGCGCATGCCGGTCGAGTAGTCGACGACGAGCTTGTGCTGGGCCCCGGCCAGGTCCAGCACGTCGAGCAGCTGCATGGCCCGGCGGTCCACCTCGGCCCCGGGCAGCCCGCGCAGCCGCCCGGAGTACGACAGCAGTTCGCGTCCCGACAGCCGCTCGAAGAGCCGAAGTCCCTCCGGCAGCACCCCGATCCGGGCCTTCACCGCCACCGGGTCACGCCACACGTCGTGGCCGACGACCTCGACGGTTCCCTGATCGGGCCGCAACAGCCCGGTCACCATGGACAGCGTGGTGGTCTTGCCCGCCCCGTTGGGCCCCACCAGGCCGATGAACTTCCCGGCGGGCAGCTCCAGATCGATCCCGGCGACGGCGATCTGCTGCCCGAACCGCTTCCAGAGCCCTTGGACACGTACGGCGCTTGTACTCACCACTGCTGCTCCCTCCGTCAGGGTGAACCCTACGAGGGAGCGGCGCCCCGCAGGGGGCGCGCCTCTGCCGCTCCTACTGGTGTCTGCCGCCCATGCCGGTCGCTGCCGCCTCTACCGGTCCCTGCCGCACGCGTAGGCCAGCGCCGAGATCAGCTCCTCCGCGTCCGGCAGCCATCGGTTCGCCGGCGTCGGCCGGCAGGCCCACTGCACCGCCCCGCGCGACCCGTACCGCGTGGGCGGCGCGGCCACGTACGCGCCCTCGCCCAGCGCGACCAGGTCCAGGGAGCCCGGTGCCCACCCCAGCCTGGGCAGCAGATCCGGCAGTTTCGCGCGCGCCCCCGGCAGCACGAAGAACTGCATCCGCCGTTCCGGCGTCAGCGTCACCGGTCCGAGCGTCAGCTCCATCCGCTCCATGCGGGCCAGCGCGAGGAACCCGGCCGTCTCCGGGACGCAGATCGCGTCGAAGGTCCGGCCGGTGGGGAGCAGAATCGAGGCGGTCGGCTGCCGCTGCCACATCCGGCGGGCGACGGTGGCGCTGCCGGTCGCCTGTGCCGCCCAGTCCGCACGTGCCGGGTGCGCGCCGGGTGCGGCGCACGCGGGGTCGCCGCAGGAGCACCGCTGCACCCCGTCCACGGGCTCGAGCCAGGTGCCGGGGAACACGTCCCAGTGGCGGTCCTCGGCATAGCGAACGGCGGTCTCCAGCAGGGAGTCTCCGCGCTGCTTGGGGATCTGACCGGCAATCTGTGCGGCTTGCGCGCCCGGGATCGTCTCTTCCACGCCCCACTCAACTTCCGCGCCCACCTGGAGTTACGGGTGGCGCGGGAGCCGGCGGCAGGGACCCGCGCGCGAGAGGGGAGCATCGATTCCGCGCCCGGGGCGCATGGATGCATGTGTGGGGGCGCGCGGGAGGAGCCTCGGCAGGTGCTGGGTAATCCTCTCTGCGGGGGTATCCGCCCTTACCCCGGCAATCTTCGCGTGTCCCGCATTTTCGGTATGTCCATGGGGCATTGATCTCCACGGCCGGGCCTCTGCGCCGGGACGCGATCGGGTCCGGCCGTGCGGAACGGATCGACGTCGGTGTGTGGGCAGGGCACCGGAGCCACACGGCGAGTGAGCCGAAGGGGCGAGCCGCCAAGAAGGCAGGGGGTTAACGCCATGGCCGCAAGGCCTCTCGTCGCGCGGCAGCCGAACGAACGGCTGCAGGCGCTCATCCAGGAAGCGGGCTGCTCGAACGCCGGCCTGGCCCGCCGGGTCAACATGTGCGGCGCCGAGCACGGCCTCGACCTGCGCTACGACAAGACGTCCGTGGCGCGCTGGCTGCGCGGACAGCAACCACGCGGGCGGGCCCCGGCGATCATCGCCGAGGCGCTGGGCCGCAAGCTCGGCCGTACGGTCACGATCGACGAGATCGGCATGGCCAACGGCAAGAACCTCGCCTCGGGCGTGGGTCTCCAGTTCTCGCCGACGGTACTGGGGGCCATCGAGCAGGTCTGCGAGCTGTGGCGCAGTGACGTGGGGCGCCGGGACTTCCTGTCCGGCTCCTCCGTCGCCGCCTCCGCGCTGGTCGAGCCGAGCCGCGACTGGCTGATCTCCGCGCCGGACGGGCAGGTCGCGCGCTCGGCCGGGCCCCGGGTGGGCCAGTCCGACGTGGCGGCCGTGGGGGCCATGACGCAGGCCCTGGTCGACCTGGACCACAGCTACGGCAGCGGGCACGTGCGCCCGGTGGTCGTGCACTACCTCAACAGCGTCGTCTCGGGGCTGCTGGCCGGGTCGTACCGGGAGGCGGTGGGCCGCGATCTGTTCGCCGCCGTCGCGCGGTTGACGGAGCTCGCCGGCTACATGGCCGTGGACACCGGTCAACCGGGCCTGGCCCAGCGGTACTACATCCAGGCGCTGCGGCTCGCCCAGGCGGCCGGGGACCGTGGTTACGGCGGCTATGTGCTCGCCGCCTCCATGAGCCACCTGGCCGCGCAGCTGGGAAACCCGCGGGAGATCGCGCAGTTGGCGCGGGCGGCACAGGAAGGGGCGCGGGGTCGCGTGACGCCGCGCGCGGAGGCGATGTTCCACGCGGCGGAGGCGCGCGGGCACGCGCTGATGGGCGACGCGCGGGCGTCCCAGCTGTCCGCCGGCCGGGCGGTGAGCGCGCTGGAGTCCGCCGATCCGGACTCCGGGGACGACCCGGCGTGGATCGCGCACTTCGACGAGGCCTATCTCGCCGACGAGTTGGCGCACTGCTACCGGGACCTGGGGCAGCCGGAGGCGGCGGCGCGGCAGGCGGAGGCGGCGCTCGCCGGGCACCCCGCCTCGCGGGCCCGGCGGCGGGCGATCGGCTATGTGCTGCTCGCCACGGCGCAGGTGCAGCAGCGGGAGATCGAACAGGCCTGCGGCACCGGCCTGAAGGCCGTGGAGCTGCTGGAGACCCTGCGGTCCAACCGGGGTGCGGAGTACCTGGAGGACCTCCAGCAGCGCCTCGACCCGTACCGGGACGAGGCGGTGGTAAGGGAGTTCGGGGCACGGCTGGAGGTGCAGGCCGCGGCCTGAAGTGTGTGGGCGGACCCTATACAGCGCTGCACGAGAGGGTTTTGTTACTGCCGTCACAGGGAAGGTGCACACGTCCTCTGCCTGCGTGGCACCGTGCTTCGGGGACCCGGTAGCGTGAGCCGACGATTCCGAAGGTCCCCCAATCGTAGGAGTCCCGGTGACGCAGAGTGGACAGGGCGAGGAGCCCTCGGCGCGGCCCGCGCACGAAGGCATCGTGCTGCCCTCCGACGGTGGGCAGCCCCTGCTGCCGGGCACGGCGGGCGGGGCCGGTGGCCCGGTGGGCCCGGGCGGCCCACCGCCAGGCCAGCCGAACGGCCAGGCGGCGGCGCCGGCCGGCGGTCAGGCCTGGGGCCAGCCGTGGGGGCCTGACGGCCGGCAGACGCCCGCGCCGCAGCCCGAACAGGGCTGGCAGGCCCCGCACGCCCAGTCCGCCCCGTCCTGGGGCTCCGGCTCCCCGGAGCCGTACCCGCCGGCACCGCAGGCCCCGTGGGACGCGCACGGCCAGGCCGCCGGCCCGCTGCCCCCGGAGGGCGCCTCGGCCTACGGCCACCAGGCCGGCGCTCCGCTGCCCCCGGCCACGGGCCCGTACGCCCAGGCCGGCCCGCCCACTCCGTACGCCACCGACGCACACGGCGCTCACGCGCACGGTGCCTCGTCGGCCGGTCACGGCGCGGCGCTGCCCCCGGTGGGGGGTACGGCCCCCTACGGCGTCCCGGCCGGACAGCAGCCCCCGCACGGCGCACACGCCCTGCACGGCGGTCCCGCGCCCGGCGGCGACGAGGGTGCCACCCAGTACCTGCCGCCTGTCGGTGCCGCTCCCGTGAACGAGGGGGCCACGCAGTACCTGCCGCCCGTGGCCGCCGCGCCGGCGGACGAGGGCGCGACGCAGTACATACCGCCGGTGACGCCGGGGGCGATGCCCCCCGAGGCGCCCGGCGGCGACGCTTCGACCAGGTTCCTGGGCCGCGTACCGCAGGGCGGCCCCGGCCCGCTGCCGTCCGCCGGGCCCGGCGGCGACCCGGACGCCCAGGCCACGCAGTTCATCGCACCCGTGGGCGCCCAGATGGGCGGCGCGCCGGCATCCCCGTACGGCGGCGGACCGGGCGCGGCCGGCGGGCGGCAGACGCCCGCCGAGTTCGACAACCTGTTCCGCAGCGACGCCGGCTCCACCCAGCAGCTGCCCCGCTTCCAGTCCCAAGACGTCCCGCCCGGCCGGCCGGGCGTACCCGGGCCCGGCGGTCCGGCGGGTTCGTCCTTCGGCCTGCGGCCCGTCGACGATGACGGCGACAGCGGCCGCGGAGGCAAGCGGACGAACTCGCGGGTGCCGGTGATCGCGGCCGTCGGCATCGGCATCGTCGTGCTCGGTGTCGGCGCGGGCGCCCTGCTCAGCGGTGGCGGCGGTGGCAGCAGCGACAGCACCGACAAGAACGCGAACGTCTCCGCCACCGCCGACGCCACCGACCCGTCCTCCGCCTCACCGGCCGCCGACCCGGCCCGCGCGCAGGCGGTCGAGCTGGACAAGCTGCTGGCCGACAGCGGCAGCAGCCGTGCCTCCGTGATCAACGCGGTGGCCGACGTCCGCAAGTGCGACAACCTCGACAAGGCGGCCTCGGACCTGCGCGCCGCCGCCAAGCAGCGCAACGACCTGGTGACCCGGCTGGGCGGGCTGTCCGTCGACAAGCTCCCCGGCCATGCCGCGCTCACCAGCGCGCTCAACAGCGCGTGGAAGGCCTCCGCGTCGGCCGACCAGCACTACGCGGCCTGGGCGGGGCAGGTCGGCGGCAAGAAGGGCTGCAAGAAGGGCCACGCCCGCAACACCGCGGAGACCCAGCAGGGCAACCGCCAGAGCGGCGTCGCCAGCGCCCAGAAGGTCAAGGCCGCCCAGCTGTGGAACGCCATCGCCAAGAAGTACGGCCTCACCCAGCGCCAGCCCACCCAACTCTGAGCAGCCGGCCCGGGCGCTGAGCAGCGCTGCCACGGGCGCTCGGGGCGCCCGGAACGGGGTGCTTGGGGAGCCGGACCCAGCGGTGTTCAGGGCGGCGGAGCCGTGGGTGCTTCGGGCAGTGGAGCCGGGCGCGCGGGCCGTGCAGCCGACGGCGCTCGGGGAGGGCGCCGGAGTCGTGGGCGTTCGGGTCGCCGGAGCCGGGGCCGAGCGTGGCGCGGGAGCCCCGGGTGCCTCGGGCGGTGGAGCCGAGGTGCGCTGCGTACGCGAGTCCGGGGCGCTGCCGGTCGGGGAGCCGGAGCGGGTTACTCCACGTCGGCGTCCTGGAGTGTCTTCGTCACGTCGACGAAGCCCTTCGTGGCCGACGCCAGCTGCCCCTGGCGCACCACCTGGAGGGTGACGTCGGGGTTGACCAGGCGGGCGAAGCCGGCGCCGGAGAACGGCCCCGACTGCTCCCAGCGCAGCGGCGGGGTCAGCCCGCCGGTGTCGACCCGCAGCCCGTTGTCGAGGGTGCGCTGCACCGTGTCGGCGGTCACCTCGCCGGAGCCGATCTTCTCCAGGACGGCCCGGAGCACGGTGTAGGCGATCCAGGTGGTCTGCACTCCGGCGTCCGCGGGATCGACACGGTTGTCGCCGAAGGCCTCCTCGTTGATCACCTTCTTCATCGGGTCCCAGCGCGGATCGCTCGCGACCGGGTACCAGCCGGTGACGTACGACCCCTCGTAGGGCCCCGACTTTCCGCCGCTGGCGTCGATCACCGTCTGGTCGACGCTGCCGAGCACGGCTTCGGTGCGCACCGGCGGATAGCTCTCCCGGCTGCGGCGGAAGGAGTCCATGAAGATGTTGGTGCGCTCACCCAGGGCCGGTATCACGCAACCCTTCTTCCCCGGGTCGGCGGTCGCCTGCCGCAGCGCCCGGTCCGCCTCGGCGGAGTACTCGGTGGCGTCCTCGGGAGCCATCTGGTCGTGGGCGGGGGTGTGGCCGCCGGCCTTCAGGCCGGCGTCGAGCAGGCCGGGCAGTTCGTCGCCCGCGATGCTGTCGGGGCGTACCAGCGTGACGGGGCCGCAGTGGGCGGCCAGCTCCCTGCCGAGGCCGACGAGCAGGGCGGGCTGCCCGCCGTTGACGGGGTAGGACAGGGCGCGGGTGAACTCGGTGGTGGTCACGCCGTAGCCGCCGATGTACGGGATGCCCGCGCCTTCCAGCGGGGGGAAGAAGGAGTCGCTGAACTGGCTGTAGGAGCCGACGACGGCGACCACGTTCTCCTGGACGGCGCGTCGCGCGCACTTGCCGGCTTGCACGCTGTCGTTGCTCTCGTTGCAGGTCAGGACCTTGAGTTTGTGGCCCGCGATGCCGCCGTGGGCGTTGGCCCAGCGGGCGTAGGCCCGGGCCATGGCGGGCATGCCGGGCTTGTTGGTGGCCTTGGTGCTGTCCGGCGCCCAGGTCATCACGGTGACGGTGTCGTCCCCGGAGCCCCCCGTGGCACCGGGCACGACACCGCATCCGGCGGCGAGCGACGCACACGCGGCCAGGGCGCCCGCGGACAGGAGGGCTCTGCGCCTTCCGGCGGGGCGGGTCGGGGCGGGGAGGGTCGTGCTGCGCGTGCGTCGCCTGCCGGTCATGCACACGCACGATTCCGGCACATCCCTAACCTGGAAGTGACCCATGGTCAACACTGGGTGACGCCCAGGTGAATTACGGGGGCCGGTGAGCGAGCCGGGAAGGAGAACGTACGATCGATGACCGTGCAAGGTTCGGAGAACACTTCCCGTCGCGGCCGTCGCTCCTCCACCATGGGCGGCATGCCACTCAACGACATGCCGTGGTGGCGCTGGCGCAGCAATGTGCGCTCCGCGCTGCACATGCTCTCCGACCCGGTGTTCCAGCGGGACGTCTGGCTGGCGGGAGTCGAAGGTTACGGCGACGTCACCGACGCCGTCTACCGTCTGGTCGAGGACACCTGGCTGGACAACTGGTCCGCAGAGAAGTACGTCGGCACGATATTCCGGGACTCCCAGGAGGCGGCTCTCGTCGACACGGCGGTGCTGCGGGTGCTGCGGATCATGCACCAGGTCGGCCCCGACGCGCCGGTGGCGGCGTACCTCGACCACCACGGCTGGCCGGAGGCGGTCCGGGCGGCGCGGGACGCGCACGTGCGGATGGCGGCGAGCGACGGCGACGACCCCGACGCCCCGCCGCGGAGCCTCGAGGTGCTGCGCATCATGACACACGCCGCGTAGGAGGCGGCCGGACCGCCTCGCGGCGGCGAGCGGCACGATGCCGGGCGCCTGCCGTGCCCACGCACGCCGGGCCCGCCGTCCCGTCCAGCGGGACGACCGCCCATGGCGGGCGGCCCGTGTGGGACCCTGTGCTGCATGAATGAGCAGTCCCCTCGAGCAGCTGCGGCCCAGCCGGCCGACCAGTACCTCCTGACCCTCTCCTGCCCTGACAAGAAGGGCATCGTGCACGCCGTGTCGAGCTACCTGTTCATGACCGGCTGCAACATCGTGGACAGTCAGCAGTTCGGCGACCAGGACACGGGACTGTTCTTCATGCGTGTCCACTTCTCCGCCGAGGCCCCCGTGACCGTGGACAAGCTCCGCGCCAGCTTCGCGGCGATCGGCGACTCCTTCGCCATGGACTGGCAGATCCACCGGGCCGAGGAGAAGATGCGGGTCGTGCTGATGGTCAGCAAGTTCGGGCACTGCCTGAACGACCTGCTCTTCCGCGCCCGGATCGGTGCGCTGCCGGTGGAGATCGCAGCGGTGGTGTCCAACCACACCGACTTCGCTGAGCTGGTGGGGTCGTACAACATCCCCTTCCACCACATCCCGGTGACCCGGGACACCAAGGCCGAGGCCGAGGCACGGCTGCTGGAGATCGTGCGCGAGGAGAAGGTCGAGCTGGTCGTCCTCGCCCGCTACATGCAGGTCCTGTCGGACGACCTGTGCAAGGAGCTCAGCGGCCGGATCATCAACATCCACCACTCCTTCCTGCCGAGCTTCAAGGGCGCCAAGCCGTACCACCAGGCGCACGCCCGGGGCGTGAAGCTGATCGGTGCGACGGCCCACTACGTGACCGCCGACCTCGACGAGGGCCCGATCATCGAGCAGGAGGTCGAGCGGGTCGGCCACGACGTCACCCCGGACCAGCTGGTCGCGGTCGGCCGGGACGTGGAGTGCCAGGCTCTGGCCCGCGCGGTGAAATGGCACGCCGAGCACCGGATCCTGCTCAACGGCCGCCGCACGGTGGTGTTCGCGTAGCGTCCCGCCCTCCTCGGAGGTCGCGGAACCCGACGACGTGTCCGGCGTCACATACGGCTCAGTGACGCCGCCGCGTACAGCACGTCCCTGATCGCCTCCCGGTCGCCGACCTGGCCCACCGCGGCCTCGCGCGGAGCGATGTGACCCGCCGCGAGCCGGCAGAACTCCACCCCGTCCAGCGCGACATGGGCCACCTCGTGCTCCGCGGAGCCCACCGCCCCCGGTGAGTCGAGCGGGATCAGCCACTCGCCGCCGGCCAGCCCCTCGATCTCCAGCCGCAGGCTGCGCCCGGGTTCGCCGGCGGCCACCAGATGCCGGGCACGGGCGGGCGAGGCCAGGCCCGCCCGGCGTCGTACGGCGAGCACACCGGGCAGCAGCCGGGCCGCGAGGTCGATCATTCCGCGCAGATGGCGCGGGGCGGGCGGCTCGTAGGGGTAGTCCACCGCCTCCGCGATGTCCTCCGCGTGCACCCAGCACTCGAAGGCCCGGTCGATCAGCGCGTCCCGCAGCGGCAGTTCGAAGTCGCCGTACGACACGGCCGGCGGCGCGGCGGCGGCGCCCTCGGCCCCGCCGGTGAACGACACCGTCCGCACGAGCGCGTGCGTCTGCTCCCGCCACGGCACCCGGACGGCCCCGGCCGGCGGGAGGTGCGCGGACCGCCAGTACGCCTCGGTGCGCGCCTCGGGGACCGACCACGACCCGGCGCCGTCGGTGTCGTCGGCGGTGTCACCCAGCGGGTCGTCGAGACCGAGGGCGACCGCGACCAGCCCGTCGACGCTCGTCAGATGTCCGATGACCCCGGCGACGGTGGTACGGCGGCTCGCCGTCTCCTCGCCGTCGAACCACCGCAGCCGCACCGGCGTGTGCCACTCGGAGTCCCCGATGTCCTGCAACAGCGCGTCCAGGCGCGCGGTCTCCGCGTCGTAGGGAGCCGCCCACTCCGGCACCGGGAAGCGCGGCGGCCGGCGCTCCAGGCAGCTCTCCAGCACGCGGGTGCGCAGGCCCGGGTCGAGGTCGAGGCTCTCGGGCCGGTGCAGCAGGCCGACCGCGTCCCGCAGCCGCAGCGCCTCCTGCGCGCAGTCGCCGCACCCGCCGAGGTGTTCCTCGACGGCCGCCGCCTCGTCCGACGAGCAGGCGGCCAGCGCCCAGGCCCCGAGGAGCGACTTCAGGACGTGATGCTCCAGCACGGTCCGGCCTTTGGACTCCGGATCCCTCGGTTCCGGGCCCCTCGGCTCCGAGGACTCCGCGTGTTCGGCCGGCTCGGTGGGCTCCGGCGGTCCGGTGGGCCGCGCCGGCTCGGTGCCCTCGGCCAGCTCCTTCAGCGGGGGCAGCGGCTGACCGCCGTCCTCGACGGAGACGCGCGGCATGGGTA
>NZ_MUBM01000102.1 GCF_002154505.1 Streptomyces carpinensis
TAGTACTCCAGCTGTAGATCGTGATCTTGCTGGTCGGGGCGGGTACGGAGACGGGTGCGGCCACCGTTGATCATCGTGAGTTGTGTGGACAAACGACGAGACGGTGGCCGCAGGCCACAGCATAGATCCCGTCCGCTGGCGGGAGGCGTTCGAGGCGGCCATGGGCCGGATCGCGGGCCGGTTCGCGCGGGTCGAACCCCGCCTGCGGGCCAAGCGGTTGGTGCTGGGACTGCTGTCGGACCTGCCGCGCAAGAACTGCTGGACCATCGCCGAGTGGGCCGGGGAATCGACCCCGCACGGCATGCAGCACCTGCTGTGCCGGGCCGCCTGGGACGCCGATGCGGTCCGGGACGACGTGCGTGAATACATCGTCGAGCACCTCCACGACGAGGCCGCGGTGCTGGTCGTCGACGAGACCGGTGATTTGAAGAAGGGCACCCACACCGTCGGCGTCCAGCGCCAATACACCGGCACAGCCGGGCGGATCGAGAACTCCCAGGTCGCCGTCTACCTCGTCTACGCCGGCGAGCGCGGGCACGCTGCGGTAGACCGGGAGCTGTACCTCCCGCGCTCCTGGACCTGCGACCCGGAACGCTGCCACGCGGCCGGGCTCGGCGAGGACACCGCCTTCGCGACCAAGCCGGAACTGGCCAAGATGATGATCGAACGGTTCCTGGACGCCGGACACCACGTCGGCTGGGTCACCGGGGACGAGGTCTACGGCGGCAACCCGAACCTACGGGCGGCCCTGGAAAAACGCGGCCTGGGCTATGTGCTCGCGGTGGCCTGCTCGACCGAACTGACCACCGGTGCAGGCACGTTCCACGCCGATGCCCTGGCGCGGAAGGTGCCCAAGCGGGCCTGGCAGAAGCTCTCGGCCGGACGCGGCGCGAAGGGACAGCGGTTCTACGACTGGGCCGTCATCGACCTGGCCGACCCGACGCCGGGCCACCGCCAACTGCTGATCCGCCGCAACCGCACCACCGGGGAACTCGCCTACTACCGCTGCTACTCACCCGAACCGGTTCCACTGACCACCTTGGTGAAGGTCGCCGGATCCAGATGGCGGGTGGAAGAAACCTTCCAGAGCGAAAAGGGTCTGGCCGGCCTCGATGAGCACCAGGTCCGCCGCTACCCCTCCTGGATCCGCTGGGTCACCCTCGTGATGCTCGCCCACGCCTTCCTCGCCGTGATCCGCGCCGAAGAACACGCCCGCCGACCCGCACCCGACGGCCTGGTCCCGCTGTCCTGCAACGAGATCCAGCGCCTGTTCATCACCCTCGTCGTCCAGCCTCTCCACGGCGCGGCCCACCGGCTCGGCTGGTCCGACTGGCGCCGCCGCCATCAGGAGCGATCACGCACCAGCCACTACCGGCGACAAGCCGCATCCCAGACATGAAGATCACGATCTACAGCTGGAGTACTAGCCGTGGAGTCCTGCACCACTGCCCAGCTCGACCTCGCTCGGGCACTGAGGGAGTCGATTCACGCCGCCGCAACGGCGGCCGCGATCCAGGACGCTCTCCCTGCGTCTGCTGTCCAAGTCATCAATGACTGCAGCATTCAGGGTCGGGCCGCGGCTGTCCTGACGCCCGAGGGAAATCGTGAATGGCGACTTAGCTCGGCTTCCTGCGTGGAAGATGCCCTCAGCGTGATCGCCGCCGACGCGATCAGCATCATTGCAGGCGAACGAGACGGAAAATTGGCCTTGTGTGCATCACCAACCTGCCAGGCCGCCTTCTTCGACACCAGCCAAAGTCGCACCCGCAAATGGTGTGAGATGAACACGTGCGGGAATCGTCAGAAGAAAGCGCGCTTCAATGCCAAGCAGCGCAAAAACCCCAGATCAGCAGAGTGATCGTTACCTCGGTACATCCAAGTGGGCCCCACGCCTGCGACGCATCTGTCGCGTTGGGCCCCCCAACGGCACCACTAAGAGCCATCCGTCGCCTTCGATCAACGTCCTCAATCAATACGTATACGTTTACTGTGTCGTCGACGGGTGAAATGAGGTTCTGGATCACTTTCCGTGCCAGAGCCACGGAGCGTCACCGGAACCGCGATCATGAACGGTCGTGGCTGACGATCTCCTCCAAGACCTCTGGCTTCACCGGACCGCCGATGTCGCGGTCAACACCGTGACCACCCACGCTGACCGCGTGACCGTCCACGCCGCCACGACCGGCCCCCTCATGCGGCGAGGAGGACGCGTTTGCGCAGGAGGTCGAAGCCGGCGCGGCCGAACATCTGGCGCTTGATCATCTTGATCTTGTTGTTGTGACCCTCGACGGCTCCGGAGCTGTAGCTCAGGGTCAGGCCGGCGACGACCGCATCGAGGTCCTGCAGGAGACCATTGGCGAAGCTGCGAAGGACCGGGACCTGGTCCTGCTGGACGCGTGTGATCCAGTCCTTGAGCTCTCGTCCGCGGCGGTCGTTCATCAGCTCGGCGAAGGCCCTGACGTGCTCGGCGGTGGTGGCCAGCACCGGGACTCGGGCGAGGACTTCCTTGAGCTGCTGGGCGTCTTCGTCGCGGAGGCGGTCGGGGCGGCGGGTGATCCAGCTGGTCACGTCCCTGACGGAGGGCTTGCGTCGGGGAGGGGCCTGATTGGGGAACGCCTCCCTCAGCCGGCGCACGTAAACACGCACGATCTGCTCCTGGCCCGGATAGCCGCGCTGTCGGATCTCCTCGAACAGGCGCCGGGCGATGGTGTGGCCCTCGGCGAACCGCTGGTGGATGTAGGGCTTGTAGGGGTCGAGGATGCTGCCACGTCCGGTCCAGCGGCCGACCAGCAGTTCGTCCGGGTCCTTCGCGCCGGCCAGTCGGCGGACTGTGTTGCGGGCCAGGCCCAGTCGTCGGCCGATGGCGCGCAGGCTGAACCCGTCCTCCATGAGCCCGTGGACGGCGGCGTGCTGTTCACGGACCCGGTCGGACAGCCGGCCGGTCCGGCGGGGCTCGGAGCTGATGGACGCCAAGGCGACAGCCGAAACCGGCTCGGCCGCAGGGGCCGGTTCGGGTAGCAGTGCACGGTGCTGGAGCACGGTCTTTTCCACCGCGTCGGCGAGGTTCTGCCACAGGTGGAACCGGTCGGCGACGTGGATCGCGTCCGGGGCGCCAAGCCGGACGGCTTCGGCGTAGGAGGCTGACCGGTCGCGGCAGACGACCTTCACCCCTGGGTGGTCGGCAAGCCAGGACCGCACGGTCTCGACTGTACGGTCCGGCAGCAGATCGACTGCGCGGCGGGTCTCGATGTCGACCAGGATCGTGGCGTAGACGTGGCCCTTGCGCAGGGCGAACTCGTCGATGCCCAGCACGCGCGGCACCGCGGGCGCTGGATCTGGCAGGGCGCGTATCAGCCTCAGGAGCGTGGAGCGGCTCACCGGGACCGCGAAGGTCTCAGCCAGGCGAGAGCCGGCCCGGCCGGCCAGGGCCAGGGCGAGCTGCTGGAGTGCGGTCTGCAGGCCCTGGCTCCGCCGTCCGTGGCGGAAGGTCAGCCCCGCCGCCTGCTCGACGAACGTGGCCCGGGGGCAAGCTCGTTCATGGCAGCGGAATCGGCGGACCCGTAACTCGATCACCACCCGGCGCCCACCCGCTGCGCTGTCGTCCAACCGCCGCACGTAGCTGCTGTGCACGCGGGTCGAGGCGGTTCCGCATGACGGACAGCCTGCCTCGTTGCCGGTCGTGGCGGCGTGGACGGTCACGCGGTCAGCGTGGGTGGTCACGGTGTTGACCGCGACATCGGCGGTCCGGTGAAGCCAGAGGTCTTGGAGGAGATCGTCAGCCACGACCGTTCATGATCGCGGTTCCGGTGACGCTCCGTGGCTCTGGCACGGAAAGTGATCCAGAACCCATATTGAGCCGTCGCCGACATACTGATCGGCGTTCATCGGCTCTTCGCAGTCGGGGGTGCTGGCGGGTAGGCGTGGAGGTCTCCAGGATGGAAGTTCGTCTGAAAGCCCGCAATGAACGAAGCCGCCGCAGCATCGACGCTGCGGCGGCCTCGCTCCATCTCAGAGCCGCCGAGACAGTCCGAGAACTGAACACAAGAACTTGACAGGGAGCACGACCGGGTGCCGGGTGGTGCCCGCCGGCACGTCCACCACGAGACCTGGCTCCGCCGTGGCGTACGCGTCGCCCGCCGACGTTCTCGCCCTGCCCGCCCCCGGGCGGCCTCCGGCAGCGGGCCGGCCTTTTGAGTACGGCGACGGACACCGGGGCCGCGAGGGGTTTAGTGATCGCGGACGTCCTTGTGCGGGCTCTGTGCGGGCCGCGCCGGGGGAGTGCGTGCCCGACGTGGTGCAGGTCGGCCTCGGCCTGCAGGATGGGACGAGGGGAGGCGTGCCGGCGCGTGCGGGAGCGGTCGGATGCGGCAACCGGCGGGCTTCCCGGCGACGTGGATGCTGACGCGGCCTGATAGAAACTCGGATCTGATGACTTTCTTCGGCATGCTCGACTCTCACCGGGAAAGCCACGCCGCCGGCCGGGCCGGGTGGCTGCGGGCGGCCGTGCTCGGTGCCAACGACGGCCTGGTGTCCGTTGCCAGCCTGATGGTGGGCCTGGCCGCGAGCGGAGTGAGCACCTCCACTGTCGTCACCGGCGGCCTGGCGGGTCTGTCCGCCGGTGCGATGTCGATGGCCGCCGGCGAGTATGTGTCCGTCAGCTCCCAGGTCGATGTCGAGAATGCCGACCGGGCGAAGGAGGCCCGCGAGCTCGCCGAAGCCCCGGAGGCCGAGCTCGCCGAGCTCACCGCCATCTACGAGGGCCGGGGAGTGCCGCGGGAACTCGCCCGGCGGGTCGCCGAGGCGCTGCACGAGGCCGACCCGCTCAAGGCTCATCTGCGCGACGAGCTGGGCCAGAGCGAGCACACCGCGGCCCATCCCCTCCAGGCCGCCCTCGCCTCCGCCGCAAGCTTCCTCGGCGGCGGAGGCGTGCCGTTCCTCGGGCTGCTCGCCGGGTCGGCCACCGCACGCCTGTGGCTGATCGTCGTGGTCACCCTCTGCGGTCTCGCCCTGGCAGGTGTTCTCGCCGCTCGCGCCGCCGGCACCGCCCTCGTGCGTCCGGCGCTGCGCGTGGTCCTCGGTGGCGGGCTCGCCATGGCCATCACGGCGGCCGTCGGACAACTCGCCCACGTCTCCGGTGTCTGAGCACGCCGCGGCCACCGTGGCGGGACTGCCGCCGGGCGCGGCACCTGCGCCGGTTTCCACTCCCGCTGCGGCGGTGACGTCGAGGACTTGAGGACGGTCGCCGGCGAGGGTGCCAGTCCTGCCCAGCAGCAGCGTGCGGGCCCGGCGGCCGTGGAGTGTTCTTCGAGGGTCGACCCGGCCCCAGGTCGAGTGCGAGTGGCCCATCGGTGCGGAGCAGCCATCGACGGCGAGAGGGCCCGGCGCACACGTCTGAACGCGGCCCCCGTCTATACGCCTGCCAGACGGTGAGGACCGGCCCGATCGAAGCTCGGCGCGCATCGGACACATCGCTGCCATAGGGCCGACGAGCACTCACTCACCGTGCGACGACCGCCGACGCCAGCCGTCACAAGAACATCCCAGAACACCGACCAACTGGATCAGATGCCCTCCAAGGGGGCCTGGTGAAGCGAGAAGCGGGCGCAGGAGATCATGACCTCTCATGTGTCAGGTCGTCGGGCCGTGTGCCCGGGCGCACCGGGTTGAGGGGTTATGGGGTAAGGCCGATGAAACTCTGCTTCTTGGTGGAGGAGCAATACCGTCATGACGGCATGCCCGTCGAGGTGATTCGCCAACTCACCTCCTGGGGACACAGCGTGGACGTTCTGCGCCCCGGCAGCTCGCTGGTGCCCGTGTCCGAGGCGGTACGCAAGGGCAGCCACGACGCGTGGGTGCTCAAGACGGTGTCGGGTGGCCCCGGACTCACACTGCTGGAGGCGGCCGCAGCCGTCGGGCTCACCACCGTCAACGACGCCCGCGCCATCAGAGGTGTCCGGGACAAGGCGCTGGCCGCTGCGATCGGCCGCAGCCACGGGCTGCCCGTTCCGCTGACCTACGCGGTGGCTCGCTGGGAGACTCTGGCCGACATACCGGAGGCGGACTATCCGTTGGTCGTCAAGCCGGCCGACGGCAGTTCGGGGCGCGGCGTACACCTCGTGTCGTCGCCGATCCGGCTGAAGGAGATGGGAGCGAAGCTGGCAGGCGAGGGAGTCCTGATCGCCCAGCCGTACGTGCCCAACTCCGGGGCTGACCTCAAGGTGTACTGCGTCGGTGGCGAGTTGTACGCGACCGAGCGCTGTTCGCCGCTCCACCCGGGCCGCACGATCACCGAACGGCGCATCGAACTCAGCACGGAGGTGGCGCGGATCGCGGCCGAGGTCGGCCAGGTCTACGGGCTCGACCTGTACGGCGTGGACGTGCTCCTGGGTCCTGACGGTCCGGTGGTCGTGGACGTCAACGACTTTCCGAGCTTCCGTCAGGTCCCCGACGCGCCAGCCCGGGTGGCGAGGGCGGTCCTGAAACTGGCACGCGACGGAGGCGCGGCGCCGCCACCGGCCGCCGTCGTGACGTCTGTGCACGCCGCCCGGACTCCGGCACAGATTCCGGCGGCCGTCGGAGAGACCATATGAGGGTTGGTCTCATCACACCGCGGCCCGACCATCCGCTGCTGGCCGCCACGGCCGCTCTTCTGACACCCCGCCACAGGGTCGACTGGATCGACCCTGCTGACGCGACGGGCCCGCGCATTCCCGACACACCGGCCGACGTCTACCTCCTCAAGGCACGTACGGCGCCCGCCCTCGCCCTGGCCAGAGCGCTGGAGGAGCGCGGCGCACCCGTCGTGAACTCCTCCTCTGCCACAGCGTTGTGCCAGGACAGGACCCTCATGGCGGAACTGGCGGTGTCCGCGGGACTGCCGTTCGTGGGCAACAGAACCGTCGCGAAGCTCCAACACCTCGCCACCGAGCCCGAACTCTGTTATCCGCTGGTGGTGAAGAGCCGCCACAGCAGACGTGGTGACCTGGTCGCACGGATCGACGACGCCGGGCGGCTCCATGACCTGTGCGGCCAGTGGGCCGACGAGCCGGTGGTCGTACAGCCCTACACCGCCAACGACGGCTGGGACCGCAAACTCTGGGTGATAGGCCGTCAGGTGTTCGCGGCGCTGCGACGCTCCGAGCTGGCCGGCGACCCCTCTGCCGGGCGTGAGACCGTGTCGCTGCCGCTCCATGAACTCCCTGAGGAATGGCTGGAGATGGCGAGAGGGATCGGCCCGCTGTTCGAGCTCGAGGTGTACGGGGTCGACCTGATCGATGCCG
This sequence comes from Streptomyces carpinensis, assembly GCF_002154505.1. Classification (GTDB taxonomy): domain Bacteria; phylum Actinomycetota; class Actinomycetes; order Streptomycetales; family Streptomycetaceae; genus Streptomyces; species Streptomyces carpinensis. Next base: position 7,281 of record NZ_MUBM01000102.1, read on the forward strand.
GCGGCAACACACCGCGGATCGTGGACGTCAACGCCTTTCCCGGGGTCCGCGGTCAGGCGGGTGCCCCCGAGGCACTGACGGCACTCGTGCTGCGCACCGCGGAGGAGCAGGGAGGAGGGTGAGCCGGGCCCCGGGGAGCCGGACCGCCGTTCACCGGGTTCCTCCGAGGATGCCCCGGTCTTCAGGCCGGGGAGGAATCGGGCTCCTGCGGAGCAGGGCAGGGATAGCCGGATCGCCGTCAGGGTGATCCGGTGTCCTCCCGGCATGGCGGTGATGTCGCCCGCGGTGATCGAGAATTCTCAACTGTCAGTCCTTCCGGGTAGGTTCGGATGCATGACGACAGAAGCGACCGCGAAGGAGGCCGGGCATGCCCGGTACACCTTCCGTGTGCGCCTGTCGAACACGGCCAGGCGCCGGCTCGAAGCCGAGTGGGATCGCTGCCGCTGGATCTGGAACGAATGCGTGGCCAAGTCCCAGCAGGTCCACGTACAGGGCACAGCGGGTGGCGAGAAGCTGACATGTGGTCCGGCTCAGCTCGACAAGATGCTGACCGAGGCCCGCAGGGTGACGCCCTGGCTCGCTGAGGGCGCGAGCGTGCCTCAGCAGCAGGTGATACGCGACTTCGCCACGTGTCGCGCGAAGGCCTTGAAGGACATCAAGGACCGGCTTCCGATGCACCGCCGGGCCGGGATGCCCAGGTGGAAGAGGAAGCGGGAGGCGCGGCCGAGCCTGAACTACACCCGGCGCGGTTTCCGGCTTGATGCCGGACGGCTGCACCTGGCAGCCGGGATCGTCCTGAGGGTGGTGTGGTCGCGCGAGCTGCCCGCGGACCCGTCCAGTGTGCGCGTGTACCAGGACAGCCTCGGCCACTGGCATGCGTCCTTCGTCGTCCCGGCTCAGGTCGAGCCGCTTTCTGGGACCGGCCGCGTCCTGGGCGTGGACTGGGGGGTGAAGGAGACCGCCACCACCACGGACGATGCCTACGACCTTGCGCATGGCGAGCACGGCAAGCGGGCCGCGCAGAGGCTCGCGAAGTACCAGCGGATGATGGCCCGGCGGCGGCGTCCGAAGGGACAGCCCGCATCCGCCGGCTATCGGCAGGCGCAAACCCAGGCAGCGAAGCTGCACAAGAAGGTGGCCCGGCAGCGGGAGGACACCGCCCGCAAGTGGGCCAAGCGGGTGATGCGCGGCCACGACGGGGTTGCGGTGGAGGACTTTAGGCCGAAATTCCTCGCGAAGACCACCATGGCCCGCAAGGCGGCCGATGCCGCTATCGCCGCGACGAAGCGTGCCCTGGTCGAGATGGGCCGCAAACACGCGCGAGACGTCCGTCTCGTGCACCCGGCGCACACCACGATGGACTGTGCGCAGTGCGGAGCGAGAACCAAGCACGCACTACCTCTCTCGATGAGAACGTATACCTGCACCGTGTGTGGAGCGGTGTCCCCCAGGGACAAGAACTCCGCCCGCGTGATGCTGGTCCGGGCAGGTTGGAACCCGGACGGTGCTGAGGGCGTAAGACCGCCGGGGCCGCCGGCCCAGGCGGCAGCCTGAGCCGTAAATCCCCGCTCAGCCCTGGAGGGTGGAGAATCCCCTCCCCTCAGGGAGGGGAGCCTTCAAGTGAGTCGCCCATTCGCCTTCAATCGCCTCGGACCACGAAAACCAGGTCAGCGCCGTAACTCTGCCGTTTCCGCGCCGGATCCCGACTGACGCCGCTGTCGCCCACCTCGGCGAGTGGTCCGGATGGCTGTTACTCACTTTCGGGTGCCGGACGGACGGTGGGACGAGGGCGGGGGAGCCGTGCTCGTGGCGATGGTGCTGCCTGACGGGCAACCAAAATGCGGATCTGAGCACATAAATGGAACATACAGGCAAGAGTCACAGAATTATGAGCGATCTGTAACGCAGCTCGTCCATTGCCCGTATTCGCCGTGGCTGCGGGAAAGGTGTGGTGCGGCGGCCGACCGGCTGCCACCGCACATTGCGCAAGCCCGGCTCACGGCCTGCGGCCGCGGGAGGTTGTGTCCACACCTTGCAGGGAGAGCCCGTGTCTGTATCCGCTTCCGTGCCCGCCCGCCGTCTGGCCGCTGCCGCGCTCGCGGCTGCTGCTCTGGTAGGAGCGGTGGCCCTGCTGGCGTCCGCCGCCGACCACGGCATCTACCGCAAGCGTGTGCAGATCACCGAGCCCCGCTACGACTTCCCGGGCCGGGAGGACAGAAGCCTGCAAGGCCTCGCACTCGGCCGCATCCCCACCGGCATCGGCGGCGACACCGACCTGTTCGAGGACCGCTGCCAGTACGCATGGAAACACCGCCACCGACACCGCCACCTTGCACAACGGCCGCGACCGCATCATCGACACGTACCGCGCTGGCCACCGTCCGGCGACGGGCGCCACGGCGGAGGGTGAGCACCACCGCTGACCGCCCGGAGGGCGTGCCGGTGAACGCTGAACGCGGCCACCGGCACGAAGCGGCGAGGCGCCCACGAGCCGGGTCCCCGGTCAGGGTGGACCACCGGGCGAACGCCGACCACTGGGATCGGCCGATGGTCACGGACCAGGCGACGAGCCCTCACCGGCGGACGCCTGCCGCCTCCATGGCGACCGACGCGAGGACCGGGCAGCAGCGGACTGGCCCTGGTACCGCTCACCGCAACGGGCCGAAGAAGTGCCTGCCGGCAGGCGGCGAACCGATCCACCCGCCGCGCCGGAAGGCCGAGGCCCGTGGAGGCCGAAGACCGTGACCAGGAAGCACACACGGAACGGAGCAAGATCATGCACACCTTCACCGCAGTAGCCGATCGAACCTGGGATCGAGCCCCGGCGTATGACTCCCCGCTACCGCCGCCCAATCCCGCAGACCGCATCGCCTGCCTCCTCGATCCGCGTGACCTGCGGCGCCTGGACCTGTACGCGGCACTGACCGCGGCCGGCATCGCCCCCTTTCCCGGAGACCGGGAGGCGATCGTAGAGCTCAGCACATTGTCCGACCGCGTGCACGAAGCCCTGCACCGCTGGCTCAGCTCCGGCAGGTGACGCGCGGAACGCCGGCACGGCGTGATCCTCGCCGCTCCCTGTGACCATCCCACGGCGTTGTCCGGTGCGTTGTCCGGCGTCGATCGTCGGCGGCACAATGCCCGCACGCAGGACGAGGGGGCGGCGTGGATCGAAATGTCGCGAGGGCGTGGTGGGCGGGACTCGCTGCCTGCCTGGTCATCGCCGTGCTGGCGTCGGCCGTTCTCTCACTTCTGATCTCGGTTTTTCTCTTCGGACTGCCTCACGGCTGGCAGACAGCGACATCGTGGGCTGACAACCGGCTCCGTTTTTCATGGATCGCCGGCGTCCTCGTCCCGGCCACCGTCGGCACGTACCTCATGGTCCTCCTCTGTCGCCGCGGCAGGACCCGAACGCGTCGTGGCGACCGGTCTCGGCCCTCCAAACGGGGCGGCAGCCATCGCTGATCCTGCCGGCCGTCAGGGCCGTCACGACGTCGGCGACCCCTGCGCGGGCGCTCCAGCCGGCGTGCGGCGCAGAGCGACGTGTCCGGAGCACGGCAGCCTGATCGGCGCGGCCGGCCCCGGCGCCGCCCGGACCTGCTGCCGGCCGACCGCGGCTACGACCACGACAAGTACCGCCATCCGGTGCGGGATCTCGGCGTGAAGCCGCTCATCGCCCGCCGGGGCACTGGACACGCCTCTGGGCGGGGCACCGAACGCCGGGCCCTGGAGCGCGCGTTCGCCCATCTGGACTTGTTCCGACGCCTGCTGCACTGGTTCCGACGTCTGGGGATCCGCTGGGAGATCCGCGACGACCTCCATGAGGCCTTCCTCGTCCTCGGATGTGCCCTCATCCGCCGGTGACGCCTGAACGTACCCCGCCCTGTCCCGGCCGAGGGGGCTGGTGCAGGATCTCGAGGTCGGACCCGGCTTCAGGGAGGCACCCCATCACCATCGTCACGCATGAGAACTCGATCGGCCAGGGCCCCGGCAACTACCAGTTCCCCGCCGGCCTTTCGGACCGGCGGGGCGGCTGGCGCGAGCACCTTCGGATCTGCCGGCTCGCGCCCGACCGTTCGAGGTGGCCTGCCTGAAGCCGCCGCGGGCTCGGCCCTGACTGCCATGATGCGTGACCATCACCGAGGAGCACACCCGTGACAGACCCGACGTCCTTCCTGCTCCAACGCCTGCACGTGGCCGGCCTGACCGACGTCGTCGCGGTCGAACCGGCCGCTGGAGGCCTCGCCGCGACTGCGGGGCTCGCGCGCCGCGGTGACGGCACGTCGGTGTTCGTCAAGGCGTTCGGCGAGCCGCCGTCGGGCGACGCCTTCGCCGCGGAGGCCGAAGGGCTCACCGTGCTGCGCGAGGCGGGCGGCGTGGCCACGCCCGAGATCATATTCGCGGACCGCGACCTGCTCGTGCTGTCCGTGCTGCGGCCCCGGTCGGGCACCGGCGCCTTCTGGGAGCAGCTCGCGCATGCGCTCGCCCACCTGCACACCACCACGCGGTACCCACGATTCGGGTGGCACCGGGACAACTGGCTGGGCCGCCGTCGGCAGGTCAACACCTGGGACGACGACGGGTTCGAGTTCTTCGCGCAGCACCGTCTGCTGCGCTGGCTGGGCGAGCCTCGCGTCGAGGAGGCGCTGGACGCCGCGGACCGGGCGGCGCTGGAGCGGCTGTGCGACCGGCTGCCCGAGCTGCTGCCGGTCAGGCCCGCGTGCCTGACGCACGGCGACCTGTGGGCGCTGAACGTCATGGCCACCCCCGACGGGCGGCCCGCGCTGATCGACCCGGCCGTGTCGTATACGTGGGCCGAGGTCGACCTGGCCCACCTGTGGACGACGGCGCCGCCCCCCGAGGCACACGTGTTCTTCGAGTTGTACGCCGAGCTGACCGGGCTCGACCGCGACTGGCGCGAACGCATGCCGATCCTCCAGCTACGCCAGCACCTGGCCGTGATCGCCCAGTTCGACCCCGACTGGGGCGCCGCCGACCTCGTCCGCGCCACGCTCGCGCCGTTCCGCCGGCGGCCCTGAGCCCAGCTGGGTCGAAGGCTCATCTCGATACGAGTCCCAACCAGACCATCGCACAGGAGTGCGGAAGTGCACCGGAACGAGCGTCAATTACAAGTTGACGATGAATGATCGTCAATTTAAAATTGACGCATGAGTCCACTCGACATCAGCCTCGCCGACCTGATCGCCCGGCTCGACGAGGAACTCCCCGACGCCAGCGAACTGGCCCGCATCAGCGAGGCGCGACTTCGCGCCCAGACACTGTCCGACCTCGGTGACCAGCTCATCGACCACTACGTCAGCAAGGCCAAGCAGACCGGCGCGTCATGGACCGAGATCGGTGACGCCATCGGAGTGTCCAAACAGGCCGCCCAGCAACGCCACGCGCCTGCCGCGTTCGAGCGGTTCACCGACCTGAACCGGCACAGCATCGTGCTGGCGCAGGAGGCCGCCCGAACGCACAAGCACGACTCCATCGGCACCGAACACATGCTCCTCGGCCTGCTCGGCGAACCGCGGGGCCTGGCGTACGAGGTGCTGGTGGCGAAAGCCGAGTCGGAGCAACGCATCCGCGACGCGATCGAGGAAGCGATGCCGCCGGCCGGGGAGAAGGCGCTGCGGGGTCACATCGCGTTCCGGCCGGAGAGCAAGGAGGCCATCGAGCAGGCACGCCGCGTGTCGGCCGACCTCGGCCACGACTGGGTCGGCACGGAGCACACGCTGCTCGGTCTGATCCGGGCCGAGGAGAGCCCGGCCGCGCAGATCCTGCGCGGCCTCGGCTTCACGTCGGAAGAGCTGCACGAGACGGTCAAGACCGAGATCGCCAAACGGCTCGCCGTGCCTGACGGGCAGTAACAAAAGATCAGTCGCCAAGACTTTGCAGTGCTGGTGGGGGAGGGGCGGCCGATACGTCGACTCATTCGTGCTTCGGTTCGGATGAATCCCGCACGTTGTGAGGATGCCGTGGGCGACCGAACGGCGACCTGTCGCCGCGTCCCCGCTCTGCCTACCCTCCCGTATCCATGACAACAGAACACCAGGGAACAACCCGCAGACGGTTCCTGACGGGTGCCGGCGGCGCGGTGGGCGCCCTCGCTTTACGGCCGGGCGCCGCCGCTGCCGCAGCCTCCACCGGTAAGTACGTCGCCGTCCTCGGCGGCGGCGTCTCCGGACTCAGCGCCGCCCAGGAACTCGCCGAACGCGGCTACACCGTCACCGTCTACGAGTACTACGACGTCCTCGGCGGCAAGGCCCGCTCGATGGACGTCCCCCACACCGGCACGGGCGGCCGCAGGCCCCTGCCCGGCGAACACGGCTTCCGCTTCTTCCCGGGCTTCTACCGGAACCTGCCGGACACCATGCGCCGCATCCCCTTCCCCGGTAACGCCAACGGCGTCCACGACAACCTCCGCAGCGGCACCGAGGCGCTCTTCGCCCGCGAGGCGGGCCGCCCGGACCTCCACTTCCCCCTCAGGCGGGTCACCACCCCGCCCGCGCCCGGCGACATCACCCCGTCCTGGATCCGCGACCAGATCCTCTCCGTTCTCGACCTGGGCAGCCGGCTGCCCGCGAACGAGGCCGCCTACTTCGCCGACCGCGTCCTCGTCCACCTCACCAGCTGCGACGCGCGCCGCGAGGACCAGTGGGAGAAGACCTCCTGGTGGGAGTTCATCCGCGCCGAGCGGATGAGCGAGGAGTACCGCACGCTCCTCGGCATCGGGCAGACCCGCAACCTCGTCGCCACCCGCGCCCAGATCGCCTCCACCCGCACCGTCGGCCGCGTCATCATCGAGGCGCTGCTGCTGTGGGGCCTGCTCGGCCGCGGCATGGACGGCGACGCGGACATCGACCGGGTGCTCAACGCACCCACGAGCGAGGCGTGGATCGACCCCTGGTCCGCACACCTGCGCTCGCTGGGCGTCCGGTTCGTGCTCGGCGCGCAAGTGCGGGAGGTGCTGTACGCGGGCGGGCGCGTCACCGGCGTGAGGGTCTCCGCCCGTGACGGGAGCGACGAACGCACCGTCACCGCCGACCACTACGTCTGCGCCATGCCCGTCGAGCACGCCCGGCGCACCTGGGGCGCCGCCCTGCGCGCGGCCGACCCGCAACTCGCCCGGTGCGACGCGTTGCAGACGGACTGGATGACCGGTGTGCAGTTCTACCTCGGCACGCCGACCCCCGTCGTCCACGGGCACATCAACTGCCTCGACTCACCCTGGTCGGTGACGGCCATCGGGCAGGCGCAGTTCTGGGACGTACGCAACTTCTCGAAGGACTACGGCGACGGACGCGCCCACGACTGCCTGTCCGCGATCGTCTCGGAGTGGGACCAGCCGGGGATCCTGTACGGCAAGACGGCCCGGGAGTGCACGCGTGAGGAGATCGTCGAGGAGTGCTGGGCGCAACTGAAGGACGCCCTGAACGACTCCGGCAAGACGACGCTCACGGACACCGACCGGCTCGGCTGGTTCATGGACCCGGCCGTGACAGGGCTCGGCGGCCCCGATCCGCAGAACCGCGAGCCGCTCCTGATCCACCCCACGGGCACGCTCTACAACCGCCCGTCGGCGAAGACCGCCGTACCGAACCTCTTCCTCGCCGGCGACTACGTCCGCACCGACGTGGACCTGGCGACGATGGAAGGCGCCAACGAGTCGGCGCGGCGGGCCGTCAACGCGCTGCTGGACCAGGACGGCTCAAACGCCGAACGGTGCCGGATCTGGGAGCTGTACCGCCCCCAGGAGCTGGAGCCCCTCAAACGCATCGACGAGGTGCGCTACCGGCTCGGCCTGCCCAACACCTTCGACCTGGGGTGAGGAGGAGGGCCGCTGCCGCCGAACGGCAGCGGCCCAGCCGGCGGCACACCCGAGCCGCTGACGACCGAGTGCGACGACCGGGCCCGCCGACGTTCCGGGCGTCACATCAAGGCCGCCTCCTTCCCCAAGGGACAGGAGCCTGCGCGCGTTCGACTTCGACGCCGACCTCGACCTCGCCACCGTCGACACCCGCGCCGTCTGCCGACGGATCGGGAAGGGAGAGCCGCTCTGCCGGATCGGCGACTCCGGCACCGGCACGTCACCTGCCGATTGCCCTGGGCACCGAGGCCGCGATGCACGGCTGCCGCGATGCACGGCGTCCGCTATGGACGCAGTTCCAAGGTGATGTCCGGGGACAGCGCGCGGAGGAACTCGGGCGCGTCGAAGATTTCTCCCGCGGAGGCGACACCGACCGCGTTGGTCCGTCCTGTGAGGACGCGGTCGACCGCTTCCACCACGAGTGGCGCGGTGACGGCGTAGATGTCCCGGCCGCGGGCCACGGCGCGGCGTTCGGCGTCGCCGGAGCGCACGACGACGTCTACGAGGAAGGTTTGAGCGGACCGGCCGCGCTCGTCGACCGCGGTCGGCGTCGGGGTGTCCGGGGCCGCGATGTCCCGGGCCGCCTGGACCGTCATGTAGGTGCGCACTTCGGGGATGGACAGGTGGCTGGGTACGGTCACGACGTCGGCCATGGTGAACTCCCCGATGACGGGCCGGGGACCTATCGGGTCGGGGAAGGGCCACTGAAGGGTCGGCGGGGCGTCGTGACGGTGCTCCAAGCGCCCGTTGCTGTAGACGATGCGCCGGCCGTCTCGCCGCTGCCGGGAGACCGCGCCCGCCGCGCGCGTCCCGGCGGTGGGGTGCCAGTCGCTCAGTCCGTACGCGATGTGCGCCTCGTCGGCCCCCGTCCAGTCGCCCATCGCGGCGGTGACCAGCAGGTCGCCGAAGCCGCCGAAGAACGCCATCGCCGGGACGATCACCGCTCCCGCGTCCCGTGCCCGGTCGGCGAAGTGCGCGAACGTATCGACGTTGGCCTCGATCTCGGCCGCCACGTCCAGATACGGAATCCCGGCCCGCAGGGCCGCCTCGATCACGGGGGCGGCCGTCGTGGCGAAGGGCCCGGCACAGTTGATCACGGCCGCCGAGCCTTCCAGCGCGCGGTCGAGCGAGGCCGGGTCGTCGACCGACGCGGGGCGGGCCTCCAGCTCGGTTCCGTACGCCAGCGCCTTCAGCCTGTCGGCAGCGCGGCCCGAGAGAACCGGCCGAAACCCACGCTCCCTCAGCTCCGCCACCACGAACCGCCCGGTGTGCCCGTACGCGCCGAACACCGCCACCGTCTGGCCCGATCCCATGAGTTCTTCCCCCGCACTGTGGTGATCCGCTGCGATCTGTCACGGGCATCCTGGCGAAGGCCGCCCCCTCACCGCGACTGTCTGGAACGCCGTGCCCCATACAATTCCGGACATGACTGCTGTCGCGCTGGCCGTCACCGACGGCATGCTGCATTTCGAGCTGGCCCTGGCGTGCGAGGTCTTCGGAGCCGACCCGGCCGGCGTGGCAGAGCCCTGGTACCAGCTCTCGGTCTGCGGACCGGAAAGCGCGCGGGCCGGCCGCTTCCGGCTGGAGCCCGACCACGGACTCGACCACCTGCCGATGGCCGACACCGTGATCGTCCCCGGCTGGGCCGACATCGACCAGGACCCGCCGGCCGAGCTGATCGACGCGGTGCGCGCGGCCCACGAGGCGGGCGCACGCGTGGCCTCCCTGTGCACGGGCGCCTTCGTGCTGGCCGCCGCCGGTCTGCTGGACGGCAAGCGTGCGACCACGCACTGGGCGCACACCCAGGAGCTGGCCGGGCGCCACCCCCGGGTGACGGTGGACCCGGACGTCCTGTACGTGGACAACGGCAGCGTGCTCACCTCCGCCGGCAAGGCCGCCGCCATGGACCTGTGCCTGCACCTCGTCCGCCTCGACCACGGCTCGTCCGTCGCCAACACGCTCGCACGCCGCCTGGTCGTTCCACCCCACCGGGACGGTGGCCAGGCCCAGTTCGTGACCACCCCGGTCCCCGCCCCGGGCAACCACCCGCTCGCCGAACTCCTCCCCTGGGCGATCCAACGGCTGGACCATCCGCTCACCGTGGAGGACCTCGCGCGCCAGGCACGGATGAGCTCGCGCAACCTGGGCCGCCACTTCAGATCAGTGACCGGCACCACCCCCTTGCAATGGCTCCTCACCCAACGGATCCGCCACGCCCAGGAGTTGCTGGAGACCACCGACGACACCGTCGACACCATCGCGGCGGCCACCGGTATGGGCACGGCCACAACACTGCGCCGACACTTCCAACGGACGGTCGGGGTGCCGCCGGACACCTACCGCCGCACCTTCCGCTCGCGAACCCGCCCCGGCTCGAACGACGGGCAACATCGCGAGCCCGAGCCGTAAGGAGCAGAAAGGGAGAGGAAACACCCGAAGCCGCTCACGCAACGCAGCCCGGCACCGGTCCTCGCACCCAGTGCCGGGCATGTCCTGGCGAAAAACCGGTGCCGGCGCGCTCAGCTCGCCAGACCGGCGCTCACTCGTCGACGGAAGCGCCTGTGTCAGGACCCCTGAGCGACCCCGCCGGGCCCATGGCCCTTGCCCGGAGGGCCTACGCGGATCGTGCGGAAATAGTCGTAGGACACATGGGCGGTGCGGACCGGGTCGGGCTGCTGGTCCCTCTCGATGATGTAGTGGTGGTGAGGCAGCTGCCGCAGGTTGGCGAAGATCCCCGCGAAGTCGATCTCACCCTCTCCCAGGTCCGTCTCGACGTTGTTCCACGGCGCGCCGTCCTTCACGTGGAGCATCGGGAACCGCTTCTCGTACGACCTGAGGTAGGGGGCCGGGTCCGCACCCGCCCGCAGGATCCAGTAGAGGTCCATCTCGAACCAGACCAGATCCGGGTCGGTCTCCTCCAGCCACACGTCGAAGAGGGTCTGCCCGGTCTGCGGATCCGCATGGAACTCGTTGTCGTGCAGGTGGGCATACCAGCGCAGCCCCCGGGCCCGGGCGGCCTCGCCCCACTGGTTCATCTCCCGCGCCATCGCACGGTAGCCCTGGGCGGTCTGGGCGCCGTCCATGTAGGAGACGCCGACATACTCCTGCCCGAGCGCCACCGCGTTGTCGAAGGTCTGCTGCGCCCGGGCACCCCGGAAGTCACCCGGGTTGTGGTGACTGCCGATCACCCGCAGCCCGTTCGCGTCCGCGATCCTGCGGAACTGCTCGGCGCTGCGCCCGCCGTAGGTGTAGGCAGGCTCGATCTCGGCGTAACCCGCGTCGGCGATCATCGCGAGGGTGCCCTCGGGATCGACGGCGAGCATGTCGCGCACCGAGTAGAGCTGGAAACCGATCCGTCCGGCCGGAACCCGTCTGCCCGCGCCGTCGGGCGCCGGGGCTGCCAGCGCAGGCCAGGCCTGCGATCCGGCCGCCAGAACGGCGGCGGAGACCGCTGCTCCACGGAGGAATTGACGGCGACCGTGCGACTTTCCTTGAGCGGAGTTCATCTTTGTCCCTCTCTCAGCGAAAGTTGAGAGGATGCTATGAACACATCAACCGCTCGCACAAGGTCTTCGACACCGCCCGCTCCTAAGTCGCCGACTCCTCTGATCGCGCAGCTGCCTGCGGAGCCTGAGCGACCACCACATCCCGGCCCGCCTCACGCTCCTCGAAACCGGGGGCGCCGGACCCGGGAGTCCCGGAAACCTCTGTCAGGACCTGCTGCTCTGTAAGATGAGGCCGCCGTCCGGGAGCGAGTGCGCATGCCTGCCTGTTCGGGAAACGGTCGAGCCTCCCCGAGGGGATATCGCAGGATCCGTACGTCACATCTCGTGCAGCAGGGCGGGCAGCTTGCGCATGTCGTGGAAGACGACGGTGCCGGGACCTTCCAGGTGCTCGGCCGGGGTGAGCCCGCCCGCGTAGCCGAGGGCGCGCATGCCGGCGGCGCGGGCGGCATGGACCCCGGGGCGGCTGTCCTCGACGACCACACACGCCGCCGGAGCCACCCCCATCCGCTCGGCGGCGTACAGGAACAAGTCGGGAGCGGGCTTGCCGCGCGCCACTTCCGTGGAGCTGTGAATACGGCCCTCGAAACGCTCGTACAGGCCGGTACGGCCCAGGGTGTGGCGCATCTTCTCGTGGGAGCCGCTGGAGGCCACACAGGTCGGCAGAGTGATCTCGTCCAGCGCTTCGGGCAGCCCCTCGACCGGAACCAGACCGGCATCCACGGCCTCACGGTGCAGCAGCTCGAACCGCTCCGCCCAGACCGTGGCCGTCTCCTGACCGAGCCGTTCGGCGACCTGCTCGCGGATGGCGGCGTGCGAGCGCCCGATGAACCGGGCGACGACCTCTTCTTCGGTGAGCCGCCAGCCCAGTTCGGCGCCGAGGGCCACCTGGACCTGGACGGCGATGCGCTCGCTGTCGACCAGAACCCCGTCGCAGTCGAATATCACCAGTTCAATCGGCTTGATCATCCGAGCAGCATAGAAGGATCCCTGGGCAGTCCGACGAAGGAACTGAGGTTCCGGCTTGCTGCGGAACGCGGGACGGTTGTCACTGACTTCGGCTCGTCAGGTTGACGTCGGGATGATCCCGGCGGGTGAGGTGCTGCCGCCGTACAGGATGGCCGTGGACGAGGTCGTCTATGTGGTCTCGGGCAACGGCACCACCAAGATCTGGGCTGAGAACGAACGCCAGGACGAGGGGCACACCTTTGAGTGGAACGACCGGGCGCTGTTCATGGTGCCGCCCAACCAGTACCGGCAGTTCGGCAACATGCGTGGCGACAGGCCCGTACGGCTGCTGCACTACGACTATCTGCCGCTGGCCATGTCCGTCGTCCCCGACCCGGACTTCTTCCTCGACGACGACTACGCGGCCCGTAGCGCCACCGCGGGACACCTCAAGTCGCTGTTCTCCGAGGCGCAGCAGATCGCGGGCGGCGAGGGGCTGCGCTGGATCACCGGCAAAGGCAAGGGCGTCGCATACTGGTACGGCAACCTCTTCCCGGACATGAGCGCCTGGGACAACCTGGACTCCAACGCCTACCGGGGCGCCGGAGGCCGCACGGTGCGCATCCAGTTCGCCGAGTCCGACATGAGCTGCCATATGTCGGTCTTCGACGCCAAGACGTACAAGAAGGCGCACCGGCACGGCCCGGGCCGGGTCATTGTCATCCCCAGCGGCGAGGGCTACTCGGTGATGTGGCTCGAGGGCGGGGAGCGGGTCGGGGTGCCCTGGCAGGAGGCGGCGCTGTTCGTGCCGCCGGATCGCTGGTTCCACCAGCACTTCAACCTGGGTGACAAGCCGGCGCGCTATCTGGCGTTGCATCCGCCGATCCAGTTCGCCGGGTACGCGGAGAAGGCGGAGGACCGGGCGCGCGACCAGATCGAGTACCCCCAGGAAGATCCGTGGATACGGAAGCACTTCGAGAGCGAACTCGCCAAGCGCGGCCTGACCAGCCTGATGCCGCCTGAGGCATACGAGAGCAAGGCGGACGCCTGGAAGTAAAGAAGAGTTCGACTCGTCTCGAGTGATGTGCTGTGGGGAAGACGTTGATTGGGATCTTGGGCAGGTCTTCCCCTGAGGGGAGGAGGCGATATCCGGTGGGGTCGTTGTTCGAAGCGATCGAGGCCGAGGAACTGGAGCAGGGTCAGGCTGCGAGTGGAGTCGACACCGTTGACATCGCGTGACCGACAATCAAGCTCCCGTTCTCACCGCCGAAGCAGTGGCGCCTCATACATCGCCCTACTGGTCCCCGGACAACTCGCAGAGAACAGGCGCCCACCCTGGCACTGCGATGTCGGAAGCAGGCCTCCACGTGTGGACTACCTGTGCATGCCGAGTTCATCGAAAGCAGCCCGCCGCTGCGCTACGCGCTCGCATCTTCGCTGCGTCGCAGGTCCTCGTGGCGGCCCCCGTCAGCAGGGGGGTACCTGGCGCGGCTTGTTGGTGACTACCGCGTGGGTGCCTGAGCTGACGGTATGTCCGTTCGAGCCCGGCTTCTGGTCGGTGCTCCGGTGTCGGGACACGGCATCGAAGCGCACGAGTGGCCGGCGGCGAGTCTTTACCGGCCGGGCTCTGCGGAAGCGTTCGTCACGAGCCCGGTGAACCGTCGAGATCGGCAAGGCCCTCGGCATCAACTGTCGTGGGACCGGAGGAACTCCAGGATGCGGGCCGGTGCCCTCTGCGCCGTCTGCTCGGCCACCGGGACGTCCCAGTACTCGTGGACGGGCAGGCATTCCTGGAGGTAGCGGGCGGCCGAGGGGGCGTGCGAGGCGTCCTGGCCGGGCACGATCAGCGCCGGTACGTCGAGTGTCATCAGATCCTCCGGCTCCACACCCGGGACGGTGTCGCGGTCGAAGAGCTCGCGCACGCTGCCCGTCACGATCAGGTCGTAGCGGGCCTGGTCGAGGGCGGCGTAGGCCGCGGCGAACGCCTCGTCGGTGCGCAGCAAAGCCGCCCAGGGACCCACGCGGGGGTCCTTGCTGAAGCCGGCCGTCGTGGAGCGGGCCAGGTCGACGACCGCCCCCAGGCCGTGCTCGGCGACGAACGCGAGGTGCTGCACGAAGCGGCGGTGCTGGGCCATCCGGTAGCGGGGCCCGCCGGCGGGGGAGAAGAGCACCAGGCTGCGGACCCGGGCGGGGGCCGCGACGGCGACCGCGGCCGCCGTCGAGCAGCCCACGCAGCCGCCCATGGCGTGGGCGGAGTCGATGCCGAGGTGGTCGAGCAGCCCGAGGGCCTGGTCGACGTACTTCTGCCAGGTGAGCCGTTCGACCCTGCCGCCCGATTGAGCGGCCTCCCGCCGGTCGAAGACAACGCAGGTGTAGTGCGGCGCGAACGCGTCGACGAAGCCCAGGTCCCGGTAGCGGCCGAAGGTGGTCCAGTTCTCCAGGCCTGAGTCGAAGCCGCCCGGGCTGAACATCAGCAGTGCCGGCCCCTCTCCCACCGTCTCGTAGCGGGTGCGGATGCCGTCGAGGTCGACGAAGGGCATGAAGACTCCTAGACGAGTGGTTGGGCAGTGGTCGTAGCCGATAGTGACCTGGTGATGGGGGTGCGCCGAGGTTGCGGTTGTGCCGGATCGCGCAGGTCGTGAACCAGGATCCGCAGAAGTGGGAGGGGCAGTAGCTGCAGTTGACCCCTCCGGACGGGTCACAGCGGTTGACGCGCTCGCGGGAGCGGGCGCGCTTCACGGGTGTGCAGTCCACGATCGACACCGGTTCCCACCACAGGTCGGTTGCCGGTGGCCGGAGCCCGGGCGACCTGCTCGCGGCTGCCCGGGTGAGTTCCGAGTCGGTCGGCCGGGGTGGCCGGCCGCCGGCGCGGGTCTTCAGGCGGTCGCCGATATGCACCTGCAGTGCGGTCAAGAGGGTGACCGACTCGGAACTCACCACCCGATGTCGAACACCCTCATGACGTCCGCGAACCCCGCATCGGAACTACTCGTCTAGATCTTGATGCCGCCGCGGATCTGCCGACCGGCGCGGATGTCGGCCGCGCACTGGCTGAGCGCGTCGTAGGCGAGCCGGGCGACGTTGAGGTAGGTGTCCGGCTCCTTGTCGAGGTTGGCGGCCGAGTATCCGAGCGCCGCGGTCGTCATCCGAATCCGGCCGTCGAGCCATGGCCCGCCGCCGAAGCCGCCCAGCACCGGGATCGACACCGCCTCCACCACGGCGGGCCCGACGACGGGACCGGAGTTGGTGAAGTTGAGCGCGACGGCGCCGGCCGACTCCAGACGCTTGGCCTCGCCGACCAGCTCCTCCAGCATCTCCTCGGGAACCTGGACGGAGCTGGCCGCCGAGTACTCGATGCCGTACTTGAGCGCGGTCTGCGGGGTGATCCCGAACTGCGCGAAGACGGGGATGCCGGCGCGGGTCACCGCCTCCACGGCCTCCGGGAAGTCCGAGGCGCCGTCGAGCTTGACCAGGTCGACGCCGGCCTCCTTGACCAGCCGGATGGCGGCGCGGACGGCGCTGGCCGGGCCCTCCTGGAGCGGGCCGAACGGGAAGTCGCAGCTGAGCAGGGCGCGGCTGACGCCTCGCCGTACCGCCTTCGCGACGACGAGGACCTCCTCCATCGTGATCTCCAGCGGATGCGGCTGACCCCAGAGGTTCACCCCCACGGTGTCGCCGACCGAGACGATCTCGACGCCGACCCGGTCGGCGATGCGCGCCATCTGGTAGTCCCAGGCGACGAGGCACACGCTCTTCTCGCCGGCGGCCTTCATCTCCTGCAGCGACGGAATGGTCACCTTGCCGGCAGCGGCCTGGGCGCTCATGAGCGGGTGGCCCGGAGCAGCTCGAAGAGGTCGTCCTCCTCGGCGGGGACCAGCAGGATGCGGGCGTGCGGCCGAAGCGCGAACAGCGCCTGGCTGGTCAACTGCCCCGGCGTGACGACCAGGCCCGCCGTCATGATGCCGCGGACCTTGCAGGCCGCGCCGATCGTCGCGGCCGCCTCTGCGTTCTGCCCATTGGTGGAGACGAGTACGAGGGTGTTGCTGTCCTCCAGCTCTCCGGCGAGGGGCACCGTCTCACCGGACATGGTGAGGAGGCTGTGCCCCGGGTCGACGGTCGAGTAGAACCTCGCCTGCGCCCACTGCGTCTGCGACACCCGGCGCACGATTTCCTCGGCCGCGGCGTCCAGCGCCACCACCCGGGTGTTCCGGGCGGCCGCCAGGGGATAGTCGATCCGGAAGGCCGCCTCCTCGGCGGTCGCCGCGCGAGCGCAGCTGCTGACCAGGCCGGACTGTGTCACGGCATACTCCTCGGGATATCAGACGGTGGTCTGCGGGACGCCGGGCTTGGCGATCATGGCCTCGCCGATGCCTTCGACGAACGGCTGGTCGGCCGGCAGGACGATGGCAACGGAGCGGACCTTCTGGTCCTGCGCGCGGTTGCCGACCGGCTCCACGCCCTCCTCCGCGAGCGCCAGCGCCGCCTTGCGGAGCTTCTGACGTGCCTTGATGATGCCGGCGTCTGTGGCGACCAGGCGCTCCTTGGTGCGGTCGACGATCGGGCCCATCGACTCCTGCAGCGAGGAGTCCTGCAGAGCGATGCCCTTGATTCCGGAGTACGTCTCGCCGCGGCGCTGGGCCTCGCGGTCCATCAGGTAGTCGTTGTCCTTGTGGGCGAGCGGACGGTAGTTCTCGTCGTTCGCGCTGTGGACACCCATGCCGGCGCGCATGGCCGCGACCTCGGTCTCGGTGAGCCGGCGGGTGGGGTGGTAGTCGAAGCTCCAGGCCCAGCAGTTCTCGTCGTCGATCGGCACCCAGAAGTGGCCGTGCACCGGGTGGTCGCTGCGCGGCGGAACCATCGTGAAGTTGGGCAGCACCCACGGCGTCACACGCCAGTAGTAGTGGCCCTCCTCGGCGTTGCGCCGGGCACCGATCAGCAGGCCGCCCTCGTGGTCGACGACCTCGAAGAACGGCTTGAGGTCGGCCCTGTTGTAGGCGTTGCCCTTCGACCCCTTGAACAGCGGGTCGCTGTCGAGGTTGCCGGAGTGCAGGAAGGTGACGTGGCTGGAGTCGATGCCGCCCTCGAGGGCCTGCAGCCAGTTGCACTCCTGCAACCGCTTGGAGGTGTATGCCTGCCCCTCCGGCACGGTGATGAACTCCCACTCCGGCAGCGGCGGCTGCTTCTCCGGGTCGCCGAGGTAGGCCCACAGTACGTCGCCGAGCTTGACCAGAGGATAGGACTTCAGCTTCACGTTGGCGCAGAAGTTGCTGGTCTCCGGCTCGCTGGGCACCTCGACCGCCTGCCCGGTGTAGTCGTACTTCCAGCCGTGGTAGGGGCAGCGCAGGCCCCCTTCCTCGTTGCGGCCGAACCAGAGGGAGACGCCGCGGTGGGCGCAGAACTCGTCCATCAGACCGTAGCGGCCTTCGGAGTCGCGGATGGCGATCAGCCGCTCCGAGAGGACTTTGACGCGAACCGGCGGGCAGTCGTTCTCCGGAAGCTCTTCCGCCAGCAACACCGGCTGCCAGTAGCGGCGGAACAGTTCGCCCATCGGGGTGCCCGGGCCGGTCTGGGTCAGCAGTTCGTTGATCTCGGTACGCAGCATCGCGCGGTCCTTTCGCCTTATAAAAAAAATAATTATCAGACCATTAGACCGACTGGCAATGGTCGGGGATGACGGAGGTGGCCGGACTGCTAGGCCTGAGTGGGGGGCACGTCGACGACCAGGCCGTTGAGGTCGTCGGTGATCTTGATCTGGCAGCCGAGCCTGCTGGTGGCGCGTCGGTCTTCGACGCCGAGGTCGAGCAGGTCGTCCTCGAGGTCGCCGGGACCTCCGACGCGATCGGCGAAGTCACCGCGCACCCAGACGTGACATGTGGCGCAGGAGTTGTTGCCCCCGCACTCGCCGACGATCCCCGGCACGCCGTTGCGGACCGCGGCGGACATCACCGTCTCTCCGACTGCGGCATCGACGACGCGCTCGTCGCCCTCTGCGTTGACGTAGACCACCTTCGGCACGTGCGACTCCTTCCGGTTATGGCCTAACCAATATACCAATGGCACGTCCACTGCGCCATGCACGGGAGTTGGCGTAGCGAGGTGGCGGCGTGCCGTCACCGCAGAGCTCAAGAAGGCGTGAGGCGGGAAGGACGGGCCGAGCCTCGGTACTGCACGCAGACGTCGCACTGCCGCGAGCGCCCTTCTGCGGGAGACGGCCGCCGCGGCTCGCGCCGCGGTGCAGAGACGGCCAGAGCGTCGATGGCAACGGCGCCGGGCTTTTGAGGGCGAACGCCGACACGGGCGTGGCGAGCGGCCGGTTGTGGAAGTGTGGCGTACCCGGTGCCGCCGACCACCCCGCGAGACCGCGGCGAGGCCGAGGGGGAGCGCTGAGGAGGTCCCCTGGGGCGCGCGCTTCGCGGACAGCGCCAAGCGGTGCCGGGGTCTCGATCTTGTCCCGGCGCAGCTGGTCGACGTGCAGGTTCCCGGCCTCGGCGAAGGCGCCGAGGCTCGACACCGCACCCGTCCTGCAGGACGCCGCGCGCCCGTGCGACGGTATATCCGCGATTGACGCCGGCCGCTCGGCCCCCGAGAGTCTTCGGGCCCCGGAACCCGGTCCCGGGGGCGCGCACGACGGCGCCGTCGTGGAGGCCGTGCGCCAGGAAGATCGGCAGTGCCGTGAACGGCGTGCCGTAGGACTCGGCGCATTCGCTGACGTCCGCCCGGCACGACCTAGATAAGGTAAGACCATTCCGTCGGGGGATTGGTCAGGCCGTTAGCGGGTGTCGTGTGACACTGGGGCTGCCGGAGCCGGGAGGCGGGATGCGGGCGCGGCCGGTATGTCAATGGGTCCGTCGGGCGGGATGCCGGGCGAGGGAGCCCTGTCGGCAAGGTGGTTACTGATCGATCATTTGTCATATCATTAGTCCTCTGGCGCGGGTGAGGCGTTCCGTGGAGTGAGTGGCAGTCGTCCGCACCACCGGCCACAAGTGCACGCACATACGAGGGATGGGGATCGCAGTGGCTGCAATGAAGACAGTTGCTGATGAACCGGCGATGTTCAGCCGAGTGAACGTCGACCGCGTCTCGCAGGCCATCGTCGACCAGATCAAGCTCCTCATTCGTGACGGGCGGCTCCAGCCGGGCGACCGCCTGCCGAGCGAGCGCGAGCTGCGCGAGCGGTTCGGCGTCAGCCGCGTGACGGTGCGCGAGGCGCTCCGGGTGCTCGAGGCCAGCGGACTCGTGACGGTCCGCGTCGGTGCGCACGGCGGCGCGTTCCTCACGACGCCGTCTCCCGAGCGGCTCGGGGAAGGGCTCGCAGACCTGCTGTCGCTCGCCCCGCTGACGGCCGCGAACGTCACCGAGGCCCGGATGATCGTCGAGCTGGGCATCCTGCCCCTCGTCGTGGACCGGGCAACGGAGGAGGACGTCGCCGCGCTGCTGGAGATGGTCGAGGAAGGCGCCCAGGCCCTCAGGGAGGACCGGTACGAGATGGGCATGTCCGCCGCCTTCCACATCCGCGTCGCGGCCTGCACCCACAACCCGGCGATCGAGATGCTCGTGCAGAGCTTCCACGGACCCATGCTGATGTCCCTGGAGCAGGCCCGTGCCGCGGCACCCCTGATGGGGCGCCGAGGCACGGACGAGCACCGCAAGCTCGCGCAGGCGATCGCCAAGCGCGACCTCGAGGCCGCGACGTCGGTGATGCGGACCCACATCAACCGGACGGCCAGGCGGGTCAAGAGCGTCGGCTAGTACGCGGCAGCCGGCCCTCCCGGAAGCCGGCTGCCGCGGGCGCGTCACGCCGTCCTGATGGATGGCGCTCATCCCGGTGACCGGCTGAGCGTGGACGAGGCATTCCCACGTCGCGAGGAGGTGTCACGAGCGCTGCTCGTGCTCCTCGACGACCTGTCACTCCGACAACGGGTGCCCTACGTACTCCACGATCTCATCACTGTCCGTTTGACCAGGTCGCTGCCGTACTGGGCATACATGATGCGTCAGCGGAGAAACCGGCCGGCCGTGCGCAGGCACGGCTCCGAACCGCACGGCCGGCAAAAGCCGGCCCCGGCGGCGAACACTTCGAGCTCATCGAGGCATTCCTCCGCCTCGCGGTGGTTGCATGAGACGTCCGGTCACCTTGACGGTTCCCGACGTTGTCAGCGTGGCCGGCCGCCGGCTGCTTCCCTCCGAGCGCAAACCGAGGTCCGCGGCCCCACCGCGGTCGCCGAAGGAAACGCCCTTCGCCGACCGGATCGCCGCCGCTGCCTCCGTGCTCATCGCCGGTCACCCCGGCGCGGTCGTCGCGCCCGGCGGGCACGCGTACGCCCTCATCGGGTTCCGCGCCGGCGGCGGGCATATCACCAAGATCGAGACCACTCCCTGCGCCCCGAGAACGGTCTCCCTCGCCGGCGCGGCCTGACCGGCCCGACCCGCCAGGGGCGACCTTCTGCGGTCATGTCCCACCGCTCGTCCCGGTTCTGGCCTTGACCCACGTCCCGACGACCGAGGCGGTTGCCCTCCCGTCCAAGATTGGTATATTGGTAAGTCCATTAGGTTGATATCGAAGGATGGGAACCATGCCGAAGGTCGTGTATGTCGACACTGCCGGCGAGGGGCGTGTCATCGACGCGTCCGTCGGGGAGAGTGTCATGAGTGCCGCCGTGCGCAGTGGCGTCCCCGGGATCATCGGCGAGTGCGGCGGCTGCCTCTCGTGCGGTACCTGCCACGTGTGGGTACGCGACGAGTACCTCGACCAGGTCGGCGAGGTCGGCGACATGGAGGACGACCTTCTCGATCTGGCGGTCGGTGACCGACGTGCCGGCAGTCGCCTTTCGTGCCAGATCCGGATGACTTCGGAGCTGGACGGGCTCACTGTTGACGTACCCGACGAGCAGGTCGTCTGACCTTCGAGCGGATGACTGGGCATTACCAGCGGCTTGACGACCTGGTATTCAATCCTCTGGGCGATTGGAGATCGCCCGTGCGAAAGGACTTGCGAGTTGCTCGGAACAGAGTCGGCCGCGCGCTGTCTCCAAGAGCGCCCGCCGGTGCACGAGTACGGGGACGTCCCGGTCGCCGAGCAGACGGCCGGCACCGCGCCGGCGCGGATCCTCGAGTTCCTGGGCAGCGACGGGTGACGCCGCTGGTACTGCTCCGCCACGGCGAGAGCACCGCCAACGCCGGCGACGTCTTCGCCGGTCACCTCGATGTCCCGCTCACGCCGGCCGGTGTCGTAGAGGCGCGTGCCGCCGCGGCCGGGCTCGCCGGCTGGCGCCCGGATGCCGTGCACTCCTCGCCCCTCGCTCGTGCGGCCGGCACGGCGGCGATCGCCGGGAGCCTGCTCGTGCCGGGGCTTGCGGTGGAGCACTACTCAGCGCTCGTCGAGCGTCATTACGGCGCCCTCCAAGGGCTGCGGCGCGACGACGCGCGTGAGCGGTACGGCCACGAAGCGGTCGCGTGCTGGCGGCGGTCGCCGGGCGGGGTGCCTCCTGGGGGAGAGAGCCTGGAGATGCTGCACGAGCGGCTGAGGCCCTACTGGCACCAGGTGCTCGGGCCGCTGCTGGCGTCGGGCAGCTCGGTGCTGGTGGTCGCCCACGGCAACTCGCTGCGCATGCTCCTCGCCCACGTGAGCGGACTGGAGGTGAGCGAGGCGGCCGCCGTCGAGATACCGACGGCCACCCCGCTCCGGCCGGAGGTCAGGCTTCCAGCGCGTTGACTGCGCCCCTCTCTGAGGGTTCCTGGCTCAGGCCGCCTCCTGGAGCGGCGCTCCAGGAGGTCTTGCGCCCTCGTCGCCGGCCGGGGCCAGACCAGCCCGGAGGAGCATCACACGTGCGGAGTTCTTGTCTCCGGGAGAGACCGTTCTGCACGTGGTGCAGGTGTAGGTGCGTTCCGACAGCGGCAGTGCGTGCCTTGGTTCTCGCTCCGCACTGTGCGCAGTCCATGGCGGTGTGTACGGGATGGACCAGGCGGACGTCCTGCCCGTGTTTGGCGGCCCATCTCGATCAGGCCCTTCTTGGTGGCGCCGATCGCCGCGTCCGCCGCCTTGCGTGCCATGGCGGTATGTGCTGAGGAACTTGGGCCGGAAATCCTCCACCGCGATGGCGTCGTGGTCGCGTACGACCTTCTTCGCCCACGTGCGGGCGGTCTCCTGCCGCTGCCGGGCGACCTTCTCAAGGACACACGCGTTCGCGGTCGTTTCCGGCTGTGCCGGACAGGCCTTACGGGCGCTCCGCGCCCGTAAGGCGGATACGGCGACGCTCCGCGTCGCCGTCACATGACGCGATCCCTCCCCGGTGTGAACGCCGGGGCCTGCCCGCAAGAGACTCGGCGACCGAGAGCTGCGCGGGCGCCGCGGATCTTGTTGCAGGCGATGGCCTCGCCCTGTCTCTTCCGCCGAGCACGACCCCGATGTCCACGCGGCCGTCGGCGACTCGCCGGCTCAGGTCGGCGCAGAGCGGCGGGCAGTCGACGACCTCGACCCAGCTGTGCGAGCCGCGGCCGTCGACCTTGCGTCCCTGCGCGGTGAGCCACGCGGAGTGGCGCTCCCTGGGGCGGACGCCGTTGTGGTCTGCGGCGATCGCGATGGGCCTCGCTCAGCCGACCAGGTCGCGGGTGGCGGGCGCGAAGATCGACTCGACGTCCACCGGCTTTGTCAGGATGTGCTGCGCGGCGGCCTGCTCGACGAGCAGCTCGAGGACCGCACGGTTGGGTTCGATGCCGTAGGGGAGCGGGTCGGTGAGCCCGGTCTCGGCCATCACCCGGGCGTACATCCGGTCATCGGCGGTCTCGACGAACCCGGCGCGCAGCCGCTCGACGTACCGTCGCTTGGACTCGGCGAACGCGTCGAAGACGGCCTTCGCGACGTCCGGGTGCGCCTCGAGGGCCTCGTCCTTGACCACGACGAGGTGGTTGATGGGGTAGAGACCGCGGTCGCGCAGGGCGGCGAAGGCGGCCTCCTCCGGATTCGCGATCAGGGAGACGACGTCGGGGTGGTCGACCTTGGCGTTGACGACTGCGTCCAGCTCGCCGGCGAGCAGCATGTCCGCGAGCTTCTTGCCGGGCTCGGCCGGGACGACGTTCGCCGGCGGGCGGTAGGACTCGACGTGCTCGTCGCCGGAGAGGACCCAGGTGACCGAGTCCAGGTCGAGACCGTGCTCGAGCGCCATGATCGCGCGCGCCCAGACGCCGGTGGTGACCGTGTATCCGCGGTTGACGCCGACTCGCTTGCCGGCGAGGTCGCCGGGCTCGGTGATTCCCGAGCCCTTCCGTACGAGGATCGCGCCGTGGTGGAACCCGCGGACCAGGAAGACGGGGAGCGCGGTGAACCGCACGCCGTGCTCGCGCGCGGTGAGATAGGTCGTCAGAGCCATCTCGCAGACGTCGTACGCGAGTTCGCGGACCATCCGCCGGAAGCCGTCGACGAGGACCGGTACCTCCTCGAAGGTCAGGGGGTAGCCGGCAGGGACGACCTCGCCGTCCTTCAGCGCGCGGTTGTTGTCCTGGGTGCGGGTCACAGTCAGCAGGTGCTTGGCCATCGGTCCTCGCCTCGTCCTTCGTGGCATCCGTGCGGGCGGGCTCTATGGCCCGGGTCACAAGGTCGATGGTATATTGGCCTTACCATTCGGCCAACCAGGAGAGCCCATGACCCAGAAGGTGCAGGCGGCGGTACGCATCGCGCCCGGCACGACGGAGATGCAGGAGTTCGAGCTCCCGCCGATCGACGACGACTCCGCCTTGTTGCGGGTAGAGGTCGCCGGCATCTGCGGGACCGACGTGAAGATGTACGCCAACCCGCCGGCCATGATCCACGGCCGGGTGATCATGGGGCACGAGAACGTCGGTGTCATCGCGCAGGCAGGACGCCGGTTCAAGGAGCGTCAAGGGCTCGTGGAGGGCGATCGGGTCTTCGTCGAGCACTACGTCGGCTGCTTCAACTGCGAGTGGTGCCGCATCGGCGAGTACCGCCACTGCGAGGCGACCGACTGGCGGACCAACCCCGATGGCCGACGCTTCGGCTACACCTCTGCGGAGAACCCCGGCACGCTCTGGGGCGGGTTCAGCGAGTACATGTATCTCCCGTGGAACGCCGTCCTCCACAAGGTCCCCGACACGGTCACCCCCGAACTCGCCGGCCTCGTGATGCCGCTCTCGAACGGCATCGAGTGGGCGCTGCTCACCGCCGGTGTCGGATACGCCGACACCGTCCTGATCCAGGGACCGGGCCAGCAGGGCCTCTCGCAGCTGGTCGCGGCCAAGACGGCCGGCGCCTCGAAGATCTTCGTCTCCGGCACGACGCGCGACAAGCACCGCTTCGAGCTCGCCAAGGAACTCGGCGCCGACGAGGTCATCGACGTCCTCACCGAGGACCCTCGCGAGAAGATCATGGACCTCACAGGCGGTCGCGGCGTCGACTTCGTGCTCGACTGCACCTCGCGCGCCGGCACCGCGCCGGTCCTCCTCGGGGTCGACGTCCTCAAGCGCCGTGAGGGCACGCTCCTCATCCAGGGCGAGCTGGCCGCATTCCCTGACTTCCCGGTCAAGAAGGTCACCGAGAAGGCGATCACGATCAAGTCCGCTCGCGGTCACTCGTACAAGGCCTGCGAGCTTGCCGTCGAGCAACTCGCATCGGGCCGCTTCCCGTTGGAGAAGCTCGCGACCCACCGCTACGGCATCGACCAGGTCGACCACGCCATCCGCGTGCTCGCCGGCGAGACAGAGGAGGACGCGATCCACATCTCGCTGATGCCCGAGCTGATCGGGCGCGCCGGTGGGGCGGTCGTCCGATGAGCGGCACGAGTGGGATCGTCGTCACGAACCCGCCCCGCACCGCCGCGGAGACCCGCGACCGTCTGGGCCGGTTCGCCGTCGCCACCATCCACGAGGCCCAGGGGCGCAGCGGACTGATGGCCTCCGCGCTCAACCCGATCTACCCCGGTGCCCACATCTCGGGCACTGCCGTGACGGTGAGCGTGGCGCCGTGCGACAACTGGATGATCCACGTCGCCGTGGAGCAGTGCCGGCCCGGCGACATACTCGTCGTCGCGCCGACCTCGCCGTCGGACGCGGGCTACTTCGGGGAGCTGCTTGCGACCTCCCTCAGGGCACGCGGCGTCCGCGGCCTGGTCATCGACGCGGGCTGCCGCGACGTCGCCGAGCTGCACGCGATGGACTTCCCCGTCTGGTCTCGGGCCGTGTCGGCCGAGGGAACGGTCAAGGAGACCCTCGGCTCGGTGAACACCCCCGTCGTCTGCGGCGGACGGCTCGTCGAGCCGGGTGACGTCATCGTCGCCGACGACGACGGGGTGGTCGTCATACGCCGCGCCGACGCGGACGAGGTTCTCGCCGCCTCCCTGGCGCGGGAGGACAAGGAGGCGCGCCTTCGGGCCCGTTACGCCGAGGGCGAGCTCGGTCTCGACGTCAACTCGATGCGCGAGCGGCTCGCCCGCAAGGGCCTGCGGTATGTGGACTACGACGAGTACGCCAAGGAGGTCCGCGACCGGTGATCATCGACATCCACGGCCACTACACGACGGCTCCGGCGGCGCTGCAAGAGTTCCGCGACGCGCAGCTGGCCGGAGGCCGGGCTGCCCTGGCGCCGGTCTCGGACGAGGAGCTACGCGAGAGCGTCGAGGGCAACCAGCTGCGCATTCTGCGAGAACGCGGCGGTGACCTGATGCTCTTCTCGCCCAAGGCCTCCGGCATGGAGCACCACGTCCCCGACCCCGACATGGCGAACGCCTGGGCGCGGGCCTCCAACGACCTCGTCCACCGGGTGAGCGAGCTGTTTCCCGATCACTTCGCCCCGGTCGCGCAGCTTCCACAGACACCCGAGGGCAACCTCAGCGGCGTCATCGCCGAGCTCCGACGCGCGGTAGAGGAGCTCGGCTTCGTGGGCGCCAACCTCAACCCGGACCCGTCCGGCACCTGGGCCGGAAAGCCGATGACCGACGAGTCGTGGTTCCCGGTCTACGAGGTCCTTCAGGAGCTCGACGTGCCCGCCATGGTGCATGTCTCGACGGCGTGCAACCCGAACTTCCACACCCTCGGGGCGCACTACCTCAACGCCGACACCAGCGTCTTCACACAGCTGCTCCAGTCGCAGCTCTTCCAGCGGTTCCCCGGCGTGCGCTTTGTGATCCCACATGGCGGGGGCGCGGTGCCCTACCACTGGGGCCGCTACCGAGGCCTGGCGATGCGCAACGGCTGGCAGGACCCGGCCGAGCTGCTGTCGAACGTCTACTTCGACACCTGCGTCTACCACCAGCCCGGCATCGACCTGCTGCTCGAGGCGCTTCCGGCCACGAACGTACTCTTCGCCTCCGAGATGCTCGGCGCTGTCCGCGGAGCGGACCCGGACACCGGCATCGCCTGGGACGACACGAAGCAGTACGTCGACCGCGCCGGTCTCGCCGACAAGGACCTGGCGGCGGTGTACGAGGGCAACGCCCGGCGGGTCTACCGGCGGCTCGACCGGCGGCTCGCCGCGATGGGACGGTGACCTTGTGGGCCGACTCCACCTCACCTTCGCCTGCGGCGACTACGACCGCACCCGCGCGCTCGAGGACGGGTCGATCCGACCCGACGGCATCGACCTGACCTTCCTCCGGCTCCCGGTCGAGGAGACGTTCTTCCGCATGCTCCGCCACGGCGAGTTCGACGCCTCGGAGATGTCGCTGTCGACCTACGTCGCCTCGCTCGACCGCGACCCGGCGCCGTTCGTGGCACTGCCGGTGTTCACCTCGCGGATGTTCCGCCACGGCGGCATCTTCATCAACACCTCAGCCGGCATCGAGAAGCCGTCCGACCTGAGGGGAAAACGGATCGGGACGCCGGAGTACCAGCTCACCGCGTGTGTCTGGATCCGCGGCATCCTCGCCGACCGGTACGACGTCCCGCTCGACTCGGTCACCTACCTCACCGGTGGCCAGGAGACGCCCGGCAGGATAGAGAAGGGCGCCGTGGCGACACGCTTCGACATCCAGCCGATCCCGCCCGGCAGGACGCTCTCGCAGATGCTGGCCACCGGCGAGATCGACGCCCTGCACAGTCCGCGGATCCCCAGCTCGTACGTCGCCGACGACGGTCGCGTCGCCCGGCTGTTCCCCGACACCGTCGCGGCGGAGAAGGAGTACTACGCGGCCACCGGAATCTTCCCGATCATGCACGTGGTCGTGCTGCGCCGGGAGGTCTACGAGCGCCACCCGTGGGTCGCCCAGTCCCTGACCAAGGCCCTCACGGCCGCGAAGGACGAGGCGTACGCGCGGATCTACGACGCCTCGGCACTGCGGTTCATGGAGCCGTGGCTCAACCAGCACCTCGAGGACACCCGCCGGCTGCTCGGCCCCGACTACTGGTCCTACGGGCTGGACGCCAACCGGCACGTGCTCGACGTGTTCCTCCGCTACCACCACGAGCAGGGTCTCTCGTCCCGGCTGCGCACCGCCGAGGAACTGTTCGCGGCCGAGTCGACCGAGTCCTTCGTCATCTGAGGGAGGACCTCAGCTGGTGGCGGATCTCGACGAGCTTCGCCGGCAGGTGGCGCTCGGCTGCCGCGTCCTCGCGGCAACCGGCACCACCACGCCACTCCTCGGCCACGTCAGCGTCCAGCTGGTCGACGGCCGCCTGCTCGTACGCTGTCGTGGACCCTTGGAGAGAGGGGCGGGCCGGCTCGACGAGGCCTCGTGGACGCCGACCGAGCCGCTGCGCGCCCGCGCGGAGGAACTCTTTCAGGGCCACGTCGGGGTCGGCGGCGATGCGCGGCGGGATGGTGCGGCCGACTTCGAGGATCTTCCGCACCGCCATGCAGTCACGCGGCGCGTTGACGGCGTCGACCGCGATGAGGCGCCCGCTGCGGTAGTAGGGGAGCGAGAACCGCTCGCTGTCGGGGGCGCCCCTGAGCACGGTCTCGTCTGGTGCGCGCGGACTCGCCGATCACGATCCCGCCCGGTCGAGCCCGATCTCATCGGCCGGCTCGGCGTGGGGGATGAGGCCGATGCGACGTCGGCCGGGACGATCCCGCCGGCGGAGAACTCGACACCCTTCACCCGGGCGGTGCCCAGGAGCTCGGTGACACCGGTCTCCACCACGACCTGGGTGCGGCGTTGGTGCGCGGCGAGGAGCGCCACTTTGGATGCAGCCATGTCGCCCGCCTGGTCATTGCCTGAGACCAGCACCACACCGTAATGTGACAGCAAATGGTCTGACCTCACCCCAATTTGTCCGAGTCGGAGGCGGAGCCTGCGCCCGCGTGGGTGGCGGTGACCATCAAAAAACTCTGTAGAACCATTGCATTGGACTGACAATTAGACCTAGCATCACGTCCATGCTGAGGCGAGAGATGCGGACACTGTCAAGTACGGCGGGCCATGATGCTGCACACATCGGCGCGGGGGCCGCGGGCGAGGCACACCTCGAGGCCCGAGATGTCGTGATCGAGTACCCCAAGCCCGGGTCGAAAGAGATGACGACGGCAGTCGAGCGGTGTGACCTGACCCTGGATCGTGGGGACTTCGTCTGCCTGGTCGGCCCCTCCGGCTGCGGCAAGACCACATTCCTCAACGCGGTCGCCGGGTTCGTCAAGATCGCCGAGGGCGCTCTCGAGCTCGACGGACGCCCGATCCCCGGCCCAGGGCCGGACCGGGCGATGGTGTTCCAGCAGGCCAACCTGCTGCCGTGGAGGACCGTCCAGGCGAACGTCAGCTACGGCCTCGAGCTCTCTCGCAAGGCCAAGAAGCCGGCGGCCAGGCAGCGCGCTGACGAACTGCTGGACCTGGTCGGCCTCGCCGGTGTCGGGCAGCAGTATCCGGCGCAGCTCTCCGGCGGCATGCAGGCCCGTGTCAACCTCGCCCGCGCACTGGCGGTCGATCCGGAGATCCTCCTCCTCGACGAGCCCTTCGCCGCGATCGATGCCCAGACTCGCGAGGTCCTTCAGGTCGAACTCCTCCGGGTCTGCGCCGCGCGCGAGGTGACGGCTCTGTTCGTCACCCATGACATCGCCGAGGCCGCGTTCCTCGCGGACCGGGTCTGCGTCTTCAGCCCGCGGCCCGGCCGCATCGTCAAGGAGATCACGGTGCCGTGGGACCGCCCGCGCTCGCACGAGATCCGCCGGACACCCGAGTTCGCGCAGCTGTGTGACGAGATCGCAGATGTTCTCTACGGCGTCAAGGCAGGCGTCGGCGACGAGAAGGAAGGATCCCGATGAGCGCCACCTCTTCCCAGATGCAGGCCCCGCGGACCGAGTCCCGTCCGGGGGCCCCGAGCCCCCGAGCTCAGCGGGTCTCCCGCCGCCGGCTGCCGTCGTGGCTCAGCGAGCAGCGCCTGATCGGCGTCGGCGCCGTCGTCCTCGCACTGGTCGTGTGGGAGGTTGCTGCACTGCTCCGCCTCAAGCCGAAGTTGACCCTCCCCGGCCCGTTCGATGTCATCGATGCCTTCAAGTCCCTGTTCGAAGCCGGAGACATCTGGGTCGACCTGTGGACCAGCGCCCAGGAGCTCCTCATCGGCCTCGGGCTGGCGGTGGTGATCGGTCTGCCGCTTGGCCTGCTGATCGGCTGGTACAAGCGGGCCGCCTGGGCGCTCAATCCATTCATCAACTTTCTCTACGCCACCCCCCGCATCGCACTCACGCCCCTGTTGATCATCTGGCTTGGCATCGGGAGCTCCTCGAAGATCGCGATCGTCTTCCTGATGGCCTTCTTCCCAGTGATCATCAACACCGCGCAGGGCGTTCAGTCCCTCGAACAAGGAGCCGTTCGCGTGGCGCGGTGTTTCGGTGCGAGCGACCTGCAGCTCTTCCGCACCGTTGCCCTGCCCGGCACCGTCCCCTTCGTCGCCAGCGGCATTCGGCTCGCGGTCGGCCAGGCCCTCATCGGCGTCTTCGTGGCCGAGCTCAGCGGCGCACAGCACGGCGTCGGCCTGATGATGAGCACCGCCGGCCAGCAGTTCCAGACCGCGACGGTCTTCGCAGGCCTGTTCATCTTCGCCGCGGCCGGCATCGGTCTGACCTCACTACTGCGCCGGGTCGAGAACCATTTCGCGGCATGGCGTCCGAGCCACGACTGAATTTCTGTCCCAACCCATCCGAAGAAAGACAGCCCCATGAAGCTCAAGCCTGGCGCCACCGGTGCCGCCGGAGTGGCACTCGCCACTGTGCTTGCCATGTCCCTCACCGCCTGCGGCAGTTCCGACACCTCGTCCGATGGAGTCATCACCGTCAGCTACAGCGAAGAGGTCGCTGACGAACTGCCGCTGTGGATCGCCTCGGAGGCCGGCTACTTCAAGGAAGAGGGACTCAACGTCAAGCTCGTCAGCCTCGCCAGTGACCAGGGTTACCCCGCGCTCATCTCAGGACAGACGCAGATCGCCTCGATGGGCGGCTCGCAGATCGTGAGCGGCGCGGCCGCAGGCGGTGACGTCAAGGTGCTGGCCACGATGACACCGGTGTTCCCGTACCAGCTGTACGCGAACGTCGACAGCGCGGCCAAGCTGAAGGGCAAGAAGATCGGCTATACCTCGAAGAGCGGATCCCAATACATCGGAACCCTGGCGGCCCTGAAGAAGATCGGGCTGAGCCCCAGTGACGTGAACCTGGTTCCCCTCGGCTCGGTGACGAACGTCAACAACGCGCTTCTCTCCAAGACCATCGACGCCGCCGCCACGCACCCGCCGGCGAGCCTTCAGTTCGAAGATGCCGGGCTGCACATGGTGCTCGACATCGCTCAGCAGAAGATTCCCAACATCAACGTGGGGATCTCCAGCAAGGGTTCCTACATCAAGGCTCACCCCGACGTCATCGAGAAGTTCATGGCCGGCCTCAAGAAGGGCTTCGATCGCGAGCGCAGCGACCAGAAGTACGCAACCAAGGTACTGGGCGCGCACATCGGTCTCGACAAGCAGCGTGCGCTCGATGAGACGTGGAAGTACTACTCCACCGAGGTCTTCCCTGCCGTCCCCGAGGCGACCAAGGCTCAGCTCGTGTCGGCTCAGGAGTCGCTGGGGGGCTCGGTTCACGGAGTCGACAAGCTCGATCTTTCGAAGCTCATCGATTCGTCCTTCGTCGACAAGGCGTTCAAGGGCAAGTAGCCCGGCCGCGACGTCGGGTTGCCTGAATCGACTCCTCGTACACCATGGCGCTGCGTTCAGATCCTGCCGCGGTACCACGGCCCACGTCGAGGTTCTCGGCGTCGACCTCGCTCGTACGCCTCCTTCCAAGCCGGAATCGCGAAACATGTGTGGCTCCGAGGCGGGATCTGCGCTGATCGGTGCCGGGTAGAGGTGTCAGCGCTCGGTGCGGGCGTGGTGGTCCCGGTAGTCCTCGAAGTCGCCGTTGTCGGGTGGTCACGCCGAGGACGAGGATGGCTTCGGCGCCGTAGACACTTCCTCTCGAGCCTGTGATCGGCGGGATCATCGAAGGAGCAGCCGGACGCCTGATCGCCGACCGCCTGGATCCTTCAGGGAAACCCCCGCTATCAGGCGGGGAGATCGAAGCTTTTTGTGGAGCAGGGCAGAGAAGGCCGGTTCGCTGTCAGGGCGGGCCGGCTTCCGCCGCCAACCGCCGCAGGGGCACGAAGCGGGTTAGTTTGTGAGCTGTGAGCACTGGCGTGAAGCGGGTGTTCAAGTACCGCTTCTGTCCACCGTTGCGCAGGAGGCTGAGCTGCCGCGGACGTTCGGTTGTGTGGCGGAAGGTCTACAACCTGGCTTTGGCGGCGCGCACGCAGGCGTGGATGCTGCGGCGGGAGCAGGTGAACTGCGACGCGATGTCTGTGGTGTTGACGGTGTGGAAGAAGACCGGGGGACTGGCGCATTTGACCAGATGGTTAACCGTTCAATAGGGCCTGTTGGATCTACCTTTTAGCTACCCTGCCCAGCTTGGGTGTAGATCCGAAGAGCCTTTCCCGGTAACCGGTCGTCGTTCGCTGTGATCGCTGTGCTGGGCTGCGTTGCGTCCCTGCCGCCTCCAGGTCCATGCGGCCGTAAGGCCCCTGGTAGGAACGATCTTGCGACAGAACGATCCGACCGAGGGGCCTTATGTGGGGAATGGTGCCCTATGCGCCACTGTGTCCGATATTTGCCGGACCACCGCCGAGTACCTGGCCGGGCTGCTGCGTGACCACCGCGCAGCGATCGTCACCGTCCGGGGGCGGCGCGCGCTGGGCTGCTTCCGGCAGGCCGTGCACAAGACTTGCTGTCCGCTGTTGGTCAGCAGCGCGATCATTGATTGCGAGGCCGCGACAAGTTCGCGGGAGAGGTGGCAGCCCGCCGAAACACGCGTTGCCGAGCCGGTGTAGAAAGACACCGGCTCGGCAACGCGTGTTGGCTCGGGCCTCGGTCAGCCGTCCTGCGCGAACTGTGTTGCGCAGCGCAGATCGTCGGCCGTGAGTTGGGTCGGGTCGAGGGCGACCTCGGTGCGCACCGTGAGCGCCGCGAGGACCGTCTTCCGGACCCGTCGCCCGTCGAGGCCCCGCAGGCCCTTGGCAAGCTCGGCGTGAAGATCGGCATCCTGCGCGAGCGGCATCAGGTCGGTCCATTGCCCGGCCAACTCGTTGAGTGATGACGCGACGATCTTCTCGATGGTCTCCTCGTCAGGCAGCTTCGTGGTCATGACCAGGTCGGCCCGAGAGAGCACGGCCTCGTCGACTGCGCTGAGGAAGTTGGTCGTGACCACTAGCACCAGGTTGGGGCACTGCGTCCGCAGCTGGTCGAGACCGGCCAGGACGGCGTCCGTCGCGCGGTGCACGTCGACCGGGTTGGTCTCGAACGACGCCGAGCTTCGGCTTACGGCGAGCGCCTCGACCTCGTCGATCAACACTATGGTGTGCGGTCGCCGCGCGGCGATCTCCGGCAGCGTGTCGAGGAACAGCCGCGACACCGCCCGCTGGCTTTCACCGAGCATGTCGCTGGGGAAGGCGTGCGGGTTGACCTCCACCAGCGTCGTGGCGCCGCGTTTCGCCATCTTCAGGGCGGCTGCCTGGGCGAGGCCCTGGGCGAGTGTGGTCTTGCCCGTGCCCGGAGGTCCGGCCAGCACGATCAGACCGTGGGGCGCGCCGGAGAGTCCACTCAGCAGCCGGCCCTGACGCAGTACGAGCAGGGCGGTGCCGAGCAGCCTTTCCTTGGTGCCTGGCGGCACGATCATCGAGTCCCACGGGCCGTCGTGGTGGTCCGAGGGAAGTGTGTGCAGCCCGATGACCCCGGGCGGGAGGGTCTGCTGGCTCACGGCCAGCTCGGCCGGTCGAGTTCGGGCCAGACGACGGTGGTCACGTCGCCGGCCTGGGCGTCGCGGATGTGCTCCGGCGGCTCCTCGAACAGGACCTGCGGATCCATGAGCGCACGCATCGTCTCGAGCAGGCTGTCGAACATGTGGATGCGGACGACTCGCGCGGTGTTCTCCTTGGAGTCGTTGAAGTGCTGGTGCCACAGGAAGTGGTCGACCACGATGAGGTCGCCCTTCTTCCACGGGTGGTTCTCTCCGCCCTCCGGCTCGGTGCCGAGATAGGAGTGGCCCTCGCCGTCCACCACGTACAGCCAAGCCTCGCCGGCGTGACGGTGCATCGACTGCTGGCGGCCCTGGCCGATCTCGAACATCGCCATCGTGATGCCGGAGGCCTGGTAACCGATGGCGCGGTCGAGGAGGAAGGTGGTCCGCGTGCCGCGCGGGGTGTTGAGCATCTCGAGCTCGTCCCAGTCGGTGTGCAGTCGGCCGCTGCGGCGGGCCTGCTGCTCCTTGCCGAGGCGCCTCAGGCGACGGGCGTAGGCGTCCTCCCCCTCGACATCGGGAGCGCTGAACTCGGGGCGACCCGGGAGGTTCTCGAACGGCTCGTTGCCGCGGTCATCGAGGATCGACATGCCCATCGTGGCGAGCAGCGGCTCGCTCGAGAACGTGATGTAGCGGAATGTATCGTCATTGTCGTTGCCCGAGCGGTGCCAGGCCCACGACGGAATGTGGGCGGAGTCGCCGGGGGCGACCTTCACACGCTCGCCGTCGATCTCTATCCAGCCCTCGCCGCCGACGCCGAAGACCATGACGTCCCACGAATGACGGTGGATCGTGGTGACCTTCCCCCTGTCGACCTCGTGCACAAGGGCGTCGATGGAACGCGTCGGGTTGTCGCCGTCCTCGCCCATGTAGACGCCCGTGCGCATGCCCCGTGCCGTCTCCTTCAGGGCGACGTCCTCGCTGCGGATGACTGTGCGGTGGTTCGCACGCCAGTCCTCGAGGAACTTGGCCCGCCGGGCCTTCTGCACGTGGTAATGACTCGTCTTGGTAGTCGTCTTGGTCGACACCGAGCCTCCTTATTGGCAAGACCATTGGACCTTTCTATTGTGACGCGCTCCACGCCCGAGTGCAACATGCGGGCTCTGACCTGCGCTGTGATCCACACCATGCGCGTCCTTGGCCGATACAAGGACCCGGCCACCCAAGCTCCTCGGTGATCAGTGCATCCAACGAGGATGCGGTCTCGTCTCCGTGCTCCACGCGGCGAGAGGTGGAGCCGGCGTCGCCGGATTCGAGTGGGGCGGAGTTCCTCGTTGTTCGTTGCGCCGAGCAACACCGTTCGCGAGTTGAGCGACCCGACTGACGACTCCTTGTGAAGCGCGATGTCCTGGTCGTCGAGGGTGAAGAGCCGCCCTCTGACGCTGAACGCGAGCGTCAGAGGTCACCGTTCAGCACTCCGCGACGGCCGGCTTCGTCGTACCGCCCCCGATGTCGACGCAGCGTGTTCCGGTGCGCCGGGGGGCCCTTGTCTCCCGTGGGCGTCATGGCATAATCTAAATATTAGTCCATTAGTCCATTGAGGAGGCGCAGGGTGAGTGATCGCGAACCGGAGCCGGTCGGAACGTTGATTGTCGGTGCCAGCCAGGCCGGCCTCCAACTCGCCACCAGCCTCCGTGAGTTCGGTGCGTCACAGCGGATCACGCTCCTCGGGGGCGAGTTCCGGGCGCCGTACCAACGGCCCCCGTTGTCGAAGGCATATCTCCAGGGCAAGATGCCCGAGGACGGGCTCGCGCTGCGGGGACCGGAGTTCTACCGCGAGTACGACATCGACCTCGTCTGCGGTGAGTGGGTGGACACGATCCGCCTCACCGACGCCGTGACGGGTGCCGGCGAGGCGGCCACACGAAGCGGTCGGACTCTCGGCTTCGACCGGGTCGCTCTCACCGTCGGCGGCACGCCGCGACGGGTAAACGTGCCCGGATCCACGCTCGGCGGCATCCACTACCTGCGCGATGTCGACGACGCCGCGGCCCTGCGCTTCGAGCTCGAGTCCGCCGACCGTGTGGTGGTGGTCGGCGGCGGGTTCATCGGGCTGGAGGCCGCGGCCGCCGCGACGGCGGCCGGCAAGGACGTCACGGTCGTCGAAGCCGCAGACCGGCTGATGGCACGCGCCGTCGCTCCGATTACCTCCGAGTTCTACGCCGCTGCCCACCGGCGCCGCGGCACCCACATCCTGGTCGGTACCGCCGTCTCGGGCTTCACGGGCGAAGGCGGACGCGTGTGCGCGGTCGAGCTCTCCGACGGCCGGTCGCTTCCCGCCGACGTCGTCGTCGTAGGGATCGGCCTCGTGGCGAGCACCGGGCTCGCCGAGTCGATGGGCCTGGAGTGCGCCGGCGGCATCCTTGTCGACGAGCGGTCCCGCACCAGCATCCCGAGCGTCGTCGCTGCAGGTGACTGCACGGTGGTTGCCCACGCCGAGCACGGCTTGCAGCGTCTGGAGTCGGTACAGAACGCGATCATGCAGGCGAAGGTGGCGGCCGCAATGCTGCTCGACGTCGAGCAGCCGAGCACGGCGGTGCCGTGGTTCTGGTCCGACCAGGCCGACCTCAAGCTGCAGATGGCCGGCATCAGCACCGGCTTCGACCAGGCCGTCCTGCGCGGCGCACCGGACACCGAGCAGTTCTCGCTCCTCTACTACCGCGACGAGCAGCTGATCGCCATCGAAGCGATCAACTCACCTCGCGACTACATGGCGGTCCGCAGGATCCTCGAGCGCGGTGGCACCGTTCCGCCACGTGCGGGCGCTGACCTGACACTGCCGCTCAAGGAGTTCCTCCGGATCGCCTAGTGCTGGATTCCTCTTTCACCCGTATCTAGCCAGGAGGTCCGGCCTGCGGGCCGGGGAGGAGTGGTTTTCCCCCGGCCGTGCGGGGCGGAGCGCCGCGGCATCGCTGCGCAGCACAACCCCCCAAGACGACCCGGAGTGGACCTGCTCTGTTCGGGTTTTGGGGTCATCTGGGTGAAGATTGTTGCGCGGGTGAAGTTGCGGCCCCGGTCGGCTCATGACGCCGACGCGCCGACCGCGTCCCTGCAACCGGGGCGCCAACTGGGCGTCCACACCGTGGTCTTCGCCGACCCGCGCAACACCTCCCGCCAGTGCTCCGAGTGCCGGCACACCCGCAGCCAGGTTCGCCGGATCCTGCTGGCCGAGGGCGTGCGCTGCCGCCGCACCCGGTCCTGGATCCGTTCGAAGGATGCGGACTTCGAGGGAAAGGGACGAGGATCAGCGAGCTCTGCACCTGCCCGCTTGAGGGTGCGACGGCCGTCTGTGCCGACGAGCTCGGGCCAGCCGCTGCCCGGCGAGCAGACGTCAGCCGCTACAGCACAGCCACCGGCCCACAACAATGGAACTTTTCGTCCCTACGTCGGGCGCGTTGGGACTGCGCACGGTGTACTCCTCGGGACGGGAGGTGTTCCTGCTGTGCCCGACCACTGCCGGGTCACGTACTCGAGCTCGACGGCCGTACGGCCCGTCAGCCCCAGGCAGAGCAGGTTCAAGCACTCCGACGCGTCGCCCCCGGCGCACCGTGACTTCTGGACGGCACCTGACCTCCCGCGCGACCTCGCCCGGATTGGATACAGCGGATCGGCCTCCACGCCAAGGCACTCCAGGACGAACGGCCGGGCGTCTACGCTCCACTCGCCGACCGCCGACGGGGAGGTCGCCCCAGCCGGCCGCGCACGCGGTCCGCGCGAGTACCGCGACCAGAGCGTGCCGTGCACCGCGCGGATCTCGCGGGTCCGGCGCTTCGGTCAGCCGGTCCTGGAAGCCCGGGATCCCGGGATCTCCTCGGACACGGCCTCAGGTCGCCCGCCGAGTCGGCCAAAGGGTCAGGCGGGACCGGCGCGACGAACCGGACGTCCGGCAACTACACCGAAGCCCCGCCCCGTTCCCGCGAGGACTACTTGCCCGTTCCGCTGAGGTAGGCCGCCCACGGATAGTAGACGTAGTCGAACGCCGCCGGCGCCCCGGTGATCTTGCTTCCGAGCCACACGTCGTTCGTCAGCTGGATGCCGGAGAACATCGGATTCATCTCGTCGTGCAGCTTCCGCTCCATCTGCACGACCAGCCTGGAACGGGCGCTGTCGTCCTTCGTGCCGATCGCCTTGGCGTAGAGGCCGTCTATACCGCTGTAGCCGGACTGGTTGAAGGTGCCGCCGGTCACCGCGGTGAGGCCCAGCCAGTCGAGCGGGTTGGGGATGTTCGGCCAGAACTGCGTGTACAGCAGGTCGGTGTTGCCACGCGTCCCCGGGTCGTACAGGTAGTTCGAGTAGCCGGTCGCGGGTACGACGTTGAGCTTGAAGTTCAAGCCGATCTTGTCGGCCGCGGCCTTGATCGCCAGGCCCAGCTGCTGCGTCTCCGCCTGCTGCGGAACCACGAGGCTGATCTGCTTGGACTTCACGTCAGCCGGAACGCCGGCGAGCAGTTTCTTCGCCTCGTCCGTCTTCGCGGAGCCATCGGTCTTGACCGAGTCGGCGTACGAGGTCAGGTCGTCCTTCGCGAAGCCGTACACGGCCGGCACGGTCTGCAGCGAAGCAGGGGTCCCTTCACCGGCGTACACATGGTCGCCGATGCCCTTCCAGTCGATGGCCACCTGGAGCGCCTTGCGCACGTCGGCGTTGCCCATCGCGCCCTTGTGGTTCGCGACCACGAGCGTGACGGCCAGCGGCGCGGGACCCGAGTAGAGCTTGCCCGCCGACGACGCCTTCAGCTGTGCCAGCCCGGCCATCGGCGGACCGTACGTCCCGTCGATCTGGCCCGAGAGCAGGCCGGAGGTGATCGCGGAGTCGTCGGTCAGGAAAGTGAAGTCGATGTTCTTCACCTTCCGCGGCAGCGACTTGTTCCAGTAGCCGTCGTGGCGGCTCACGCTGATCGACTGACCCCGCGTCCACTTGTCGAACTTGTAGGGGCCGGTGCACATGACACCGACGCCCGGCGTACCGACCTTCTTGCCGTGTTGCTCGTAGAACTTCTTCTCCACGACGACACCGGCGAAGCTCGCCAACTCGTCGTTGAAGAGGTAGTCGGGCTTCTTCAGCCGGACGGTCACTTCGCCGGCGTCCGTCTTAGCGATCGACGCGACGTTGGAGTACAGGTAGCCGTAGAAGCTCGACTTGTCCGTCAGGTTGTGCCGCATGCTCCATACGACGTCGTCGGCGGTCATCGGCGAGCCGTCCCAGAAGGTGACGCCGCTGCGCAGCTTGTAGACCCAGGTCGTCGGGTCGGGGTTCGAGTACGACGTCGCCAGATTGGGCTTGATCTGGAAGTCGGGCGTCTGGGCGAGCAGCGTCTCGCACATGTTCGAGTTGATCATGTTCGGCGTGTAGTCGGCCGACTGGAAGGGGTCGATGGTCTGCGGCTCTCCCTGGAAGACGTTCCAGGTGATCCTGTCGACCGCGCCCGAGCCCTTGGGCGTGAAGGTCGTCAGCGCGTCGGACGACCCGGTCGATTCCTTGCCGGATGTGCCTCCGGAGCAACCGGCCAACGCGAAGGTGGCTGTGGCGGCGACGGCGAGTGCCGTTGCCCGTCTGCGCGGGCGGGGTGAGCACATTGCACAACTCCTGGTCAGTGTCGGGCTGTGAGGGCTTCGGGGTCCCACCCGCTGCGAGGGACGCTGTCGCGCAACAAGCGGGTGTAGGGGTCCTGAGGGTTGTCGAGCACGGCGGCGGTGGGCCCTTGCTCGACGACGGCGCCGTGACGCATGACGATCGTGTCGTCGGTCACCTGGCGGATGACGGCGAGATCGTGGCTGATGAACAGGTAACTCACGCCCCTTTTCTGCCGGATGTCCGAGAGCAGATTGAGGATCTGTGCCTGGATCGAGACGTCCAGGGCCGACACGGCCTCGTCGAGGATGAGGATGTCCGGATCGGCGGCGAGCGCGCGAGCGATGGCGACGCGTTGGCGCTGCCCTCCGGAGAGCGACCTCGGCAGTGCCGCGAGCTGCCGGTCGTCGAGTCCGACGAGCTCGGCGAGTTCGCGCACGCGCTTGCTGGTCTCGTCACGGCCGAGCCGGGAGTGAACGCCGACGACTTCCGCGAGGCAGTCGCCGATGCGCTGTCGGCGGTCGAGCGAGGTGTACGGGTCCTGGAAGACGATCTGGATGTCCCGGCCCCGCTCACGGCGGCTGCGCGCGGAACGCGCCGGGTGTGTGCGGTCCTCGCCCCGGAACATGATGCGGCCACCGGAGGGACGCTCCAGGCCGATGATCATCCGCGCCGTGGTCGTCTTGCCGGAGCCGGATTCGCCGACGATGCCGAGGGCTCCGCCCGGGGCCAGGGCGAAACTCACGTCGGCGACCGCGGTCGCCTCGGCTCGCCCACGGCCGAACGTCTTGGTCAGGTGCTCGACCACGAGCAGCGGTTCGGTCATCGCTGGACCTCCTCGTTCGAAGCGGAGCCGGCGTGCTGCCGCGGCGCCATGTGGCCGCGCAGGCCGGGCATCTGGACGCACCGGGTCTGCGACGGGCCGATCTGCAGCAGGGGCGGCACTCCCGCCCGGCACTCCTCCTGTGCGAAGTGACAGCGCGGTGCGAAAGCGCAGCCGTCCGGCGCCTCGTAGGCGGTGGTCGGATGACCGCTGATCGCGGGCAGCCGATCGACACGCCGGTCGATCTCGGGCCGTGCCTGCACCAGTGCGGCGGTGTAGGGGTGGAGCGGGTCCTCGTGCAACCGCACCGACGCCTGGCGCTCCACGACCTGGCCGGCGTACAGCACGATCGTCTCGTCGCACACGGCACCGGCGAGCTCCAGGTCGTGCGTGATGAAGAGCATCGCCATGCCGTACTCGCGCTGCATACGCCCGAGAATCGCCATCACCTCCGCCTGGGTGGTGACATCGAGCGCGGTCGTCGGCTCGTCGGCGAGAATGAGCCGCGGTCGCGCGGCGACCGCGGCAGCGATCATCACCCGTTGCAGCAGGCCGCCGGAGAGCTCGTGGGGGAACTGCCGCAGCCGGCGCTCCGGGTCGCCGATCCCGACCTCGGCGAGCAGTTCCTGTGCGCGCTTGCGAGCAGCGGACTTCGGCATCCGGTCGTTGGTGCGCATCGCCTCGGTGAGGAAGTCGCCGATCGTGCGTACGGGGTTCGTGTAGGCCCGTGCGTCCTGGAAGATCATCGCGACATCCTTCGCCCGGTAGGACCGCAGGGCTTCGGTGCGAAGGTCGAACACCTCGGCGCCGTCGAAGCGGACACCGCCCCGGACGTCGGCGCCGTCGGGGAGCAGGCGGGCGATGGTGCGAACCGTCATCGACTTGCCCGAACCGGACTCGCCGACCAGACCGAGAGTGCTTCCACGGTCGAGTGAGAACGCGACATCGCGCAGCACGGTGCGCAACTGGCCCGCGACCGGCAACCGAACCCTCAGGCCGTCGACTTCGAGAAGTGCGTTCACGAGCGTGCCTCCCAGCGCTCCGTGAGCCGGTCGCCGAGGATGTTCACGGCACCGACGGTGATGACGATGAGTACGCTGGCGAACAGAGCCTCCTGCGGGTGCTGCTGCAGCACACCGGCCATACCGGTGCCGACCATCGCGCCCCAGTCCGAGGCCGGTGGCTGCACCCCGAGGCCGATGAACGACAGGCCGGCGAGGTCCATCACGGCGAACCCGAAGGCGAGCGTGGCGTTGGCGACGATCAGCCCACCCACGTTGGGCAGGATGTGCCGCAACGCGATCCGCAACCCGTGCACGCCCTGAACCTGCAGTGCCGCGATGTAGGGCAGCGAGCGCTCGCGCAGCGCCGCGCTCCGCACGATTCGCGCGATGTAGGGGACGTAGGCGATGGACAGCGCCACAACGGCAGCGTTCAGGCCGGACCCGAACAGGGCGGTCGCCAGGATCGCCAGCAGCAGACCGGGGAAGGCGAACACGGCGTCGACGACGCGCACCACCATCTGGTCGAACCAGCCGCCGAACCACACGGCCGCGAGCGCGAGGACTGTCCCCAGGAGCGTCGAGATCACCACGACGAGGAACGGTCCGATCAGTGCGGTTCGTGAGCCGTGGACGAGACGCGAGAGAAGGTCTCGCCCGCTCGCGTCGGTTCCCAGCAGGTGCGCGCCGCTCGAACTCTGGTACGCACCGGAGAGGTTGACGGCGTTCGGATCGTGCGGTGAAAGCAGGGGGGCGAGGACGGCGAAGCAGACGACGAGTGCGAGGAGGGCGATCGCCACCCGACCGGACATGCCGATGCCTCTCGCACGACGCGTCGTCCGCCGGCCGGCCCTTCGGGCTCCGATACGCCGTACCGTTGCTGTCGTGCTCATGAATCCTTCTTCCCGATCGACACGCGCGGGTCGAGCAGTGTGTAGGCGATGTCGATGAGGGTGTTCAGCACGATGAAGGCGGCGACGTACATCAGGCAGATCGCCTGTACGACGGGGAAGTCCTTCTGCTGCACCGAACTGACGAGGAACTGACCGAGCCCGCCGAGCTGGAAGACCTGTTCCACCACGACACTTCCCGCGATCAGGCCCGCGATCGTGAGGCCCGCGACGGTGAGCACCGGCATCGCGGCGTTGCGCATCACGTGTCTGCGTACGACCGCTCCGCGGGGCAGTCCGCGGCTGATCGCCGTCTGCACGTGATCGGCCGACAGCTCCTGCCGGATCGCGGTCTGGGCGAGTCGCGCGACGAACGCGACGGACGCGAGCGCGAGCGCGATCGACGGAAGAACCAGGTGGTAGACCTCGTCGAGGCCCGCACGGCCGGCCCCGAACACCGGGAACCACTCCAGGTCGACGGCGAACACGATGATCAGCACGACCGCTCCGACGAAGGTCGGCACCGCCATGACGCCCGTCGCGCCGGCCATGGCGGACCGCGACAACCAGCCGGGCTTGAGACCGGCGAGGGTGCCGATGGCCAACCCGAGCACCAGGACGATCGCCGCGGCCATGAGGACGAGAAGCGTGGTCGTAAAGGCACGACTTCCGACCAGCGACGACACCGGCTGGTTGTAGATGATCGACGTTCCGAAGTCGCCGTGCACCACGCCACCCAGCCACCTCAGGTACTGCTGCCAGATGGAGTCGTCGAGGTGATACTCGGCCTTGATCGCGGCGATCGCGTCGGGGCTCATGGTGCGACCGTGCGTGAGATAGGTGAGCGGGCTTCCCGGCGCGGCGTACAGCGCTCCGAAGACGACCAGGCTCGCGAGGAACAGGGTCACCACCAGCCCCGCGATGCGAGTGGCGATGAACCGCAGCATCACCCCGGTGGGCCGCTGCTTCGCCTTCACCTGCCCCGATGGCACGGGTGCCGGCATGGTTGCGTGGCTCATCGGTCCATTCCCGGCTGTGCGTGATGGACGACGCGGCCACCCACGACTGTCCGCAGCACTCGCGTGTCGAGCAGTTCCTCCAACGGCCGGGCGAAGATGTCCCGGTCGAGAACGATGAAGTCGGCGTACAGCCCCTCGGCGAGACGGCCGTGAAGGTGCTCGGAGCGGCTCGCCCAGGCGGCGTCACGGGTGGCGTGCACGATCGCGTCCGCCAGCGGCAGGGCGTAGTGCGCGATGTTGGCGGGCAGCGACGGATCCAGTGCCGAACGCCGTGTCGCCGCGATGAACATGTTGGGCAGCGGCGCATGCGGCGACGTGGGGGAGTCGGTGCCGAGCACGAGCGTGGCTCCGGCCTCGGTCATCTCGGGCCATGGGAAGCCGCGGTCGACCCGCTCGTCGCCGAGGACGCGTCGCCAGTTCTCCTGGATGGCCGGATCGGCGTGCACGGGCTGCATGCTCGCCGTGATGCCGAGTGCTGCCAGTCGGTCGATGTCCGCGGGGTCGACGACTTCGAGATGTTCGATGCGGTGGCGGCGCTCCTTGGGACCGTTGAGAGCGACGGCGTGCTCGACGGCGCCGATCGCGACCCGGATCGCCTCGTCACCGATGGCGTGCATGGCGACCTGCAGGCCGGCCGCGTCCGCGGCGGCCACCACCGGCGCGAGTTCGGCAAGACCCCAGATCGGGTCGGCACTCGTGCCGTTCACGTAGGGCTTTCCGAGCGATGCGGTGCACCCGTCGACGGTTCCGTCGACCATGACCTTGATGCCGGTCACGCGCAGGAACGGGGTCGACCGGTGGGTGGCGAGTTCGACGGCGCGTTCGACCTGGGCGAGGTTCGCGCCCTCGTCGCCGGTGGGCTGGACGCGCCAGAACGCGGCGATGCGAGTGGTCAGGATGCCCGTCGCATCGGCACGACGCATCGCCTCGTAGTCGCCTTCGCCCAGCGCCATCTCGGTCGAACCGACGATCCCGGACTCGGCGTACGCCGCCAGGGCGACCGCCAGGGCCTTGTCACGGTCGGAGTCACTGGCGAAGCTGTCGAGCACCGGCCATACGAGGTGGTGCATCGCGGTCTCGTCGACCAGGCCGGTGGCCGCGCCCCGCTCGTCCCGGTGGACGGTTCCTCCG
Organism: Streptomyces carpinensis; assembly: GCF_002154505.1. GTDB lineage: Bacteria > Actinomycetota > Actinomycetes > Streptomycetales > Streptomycetaceae > Streptomyces > Streptomyces carpinensis. The sequence continues at coordinate 51,278 of NZ_MUBM01000102.1, forward strand.
GGTGGTGACGCCGTGGTGTCGTCGATGCCGGCTTCGGCGAGGGCGGCCGAGTTCAGCCAGATCGAGTGGAAGTCGTAGGCCTGCGCATAGACAGGCCGGTCGGCGACGACGGCGTCGAGCATGCCCCGATCGGGCAGGCCGCCCGGGATGTCACCGTGCTTCCACCCGGTGGCGAGCACGCGAGGTGCGTCGGGGTTCTCCTGCGCCCACGTCCGGATGCGCCGCTGGATCTCCTCTACCGTGTTGGCGCCCCAGAGATCGACCTGGGTCGCCGCCTCGCCGGTGCCGACCACGTGCGCGTGGCCGTCGACGAATCCGGGGAGGACGGTCGCGCCGTCGAGGTCGTGGATCAGCGCATCCGGTCCTGCCACGCGCGCCGCGGTGGCCTCGTCGCCGACGTAGGCGAGCCGGTCGCCGACCACCACGAGCGACTCGGCCCAGGGGCGTTGGTCGGAGGTGAAAATCCGGGCGTTGCGGTAGAGATGAGCGGGCATGGTCGTGTCCTTGTCCATCGGGTTCCTCAGAACCGGTCGAGGCCCTCGCGGGCCGCAGTGTCGGGGTTGCCTGCCCGGTACTCGAGGGCAAAGCCGGGAAGGTCGAGAGACGCCGTGAACAACGTGCTCCACCGCTCGTGGCCCGGCTGGGAATCGTCGGCATGGACGCACACCACGGCGGCGGCACCGTCGCCGCCACAGAAGGCGGCCGCGCGCTCCGGCGCGGTGCGGCCGGCCATGCTGCCGCGCACCGCCCGCGTGTGCTGGTGCCGCTCGACCGACACCGATGCCGGAATGCTGGTGTCACCGTCGGCGAGGCCGGAATCGAGAAAGTGGTTCGTGTGGATGACCCAGCCGTCGGTGTCGGGTTGCACCACGGCGGATCCGGAGGGCGACATCTCGATGGACGCCGCCGCGGCGTGGCCCTCCCGGTAGGTCGCGACGGTCAGCACGGTGGACGCGCTCACGGTCGCGGAGGCGACGATGTCGCGGGCCTCCGTCACCGTGGTCGCCTCCTCCAGGACGCGACGCGCGACAGCATGGACGGGCACGCCGCCGGTGGCGTTGTCGGAGCGATGGTTCAGGATGTTGAAATGCAGGCCGAGGCCGGCGTCGTTCAGCCCGATCTTCGCGGCCGTGCCGAACTCGGTGAAGAGCTTCACCCGGCGTCGGGTTCCGGTCACGAGCGACAGCAGAAGACCGTCCGGCGTGAGCGAGTCCTGCCAGTCCCACGTCTGGATCGTCTCGGGTGGGCCGCCAAAGGGCGGTGCGTGCACGGCGGTTGTGCACTCGCCTTTCCCGGGCGTGGCGGCGAGTACTTCGGTCCGTGCGCCGACCGCTGCCACCTGCCACGGCTCGATTCCTGACGCCTCGGCGATTCCGTCGGACTCCTCGACGAGGGCCGGGTACCAGTCGCGCAAGGCGTCGTGGCTGTGGGCGACGATGTCGCGGACGGTCGTTTCCGAGATGCCCAGAACCTTGAAATGCGCCAGGTAGCGGGCGCTGACATCACGCACCTGGTCCGCGAATCGCGTGCCGATCTCGCGTCCACGGTCGCGGGAGCCGGTGGTGGTCGTGCGCAGGGTGTGCAGCTTCATGGTGGTGCTGTCCGACCTTTGCCTGTGAGGCCCGTCACCGTGAGGGGCGGGCGACACGCTAGGTAGGTAAAACGTTTAATACAATGGTGTTGTCGACGTCACTGTCTGTAGTCGCTGCCGCCCGGCCTGCGTCGGCGACCACGGTCCGGCGATGTGAGGCAACAGCGGACGGTACGAACCAAGGAGGTCGCCGTGGCCCGATCGAAGGGCGTCACCATTCGCGACGTCGCCCAGCGCGCCGGCGTCTCGGTCGCGGCGGTCTCGATGGCGCTCAACGGCACCGGGACGCTGAGCGCGGCCACGCGACTGCGCGTGCGGGCCATCGCCGAGGAGATGGAGTACGAGGCCGACGCCCTCGCGCGCGGCCTGCGACGCTCGTCGGTCGGGGCGATCGGACTCGTCATGCGGTCGTTGGACGCGCTGGGTGAGTACGCGCCCCGGGGTGTTGACGTGTTCAGCCGTTACATCGGTGCTGTCTCGGCGCAGGCGATGGACCGCGGGCTGAGCCTGATGCTGGTGCCCGACCCGACGAGGCGGCCGACGCCGCCACTGGCGTTGTCGCTGGACGGGTACATCGTGACGATGCCGCATGTGGACGATCCGGTGATCGGTCTCCTCGAACGGCGTGGAATCCCGTACGTGACGCTGGGACGCGATCCCAGCCGCCCGGATTTCACCGACTGGGCCACCGAGGACGACAGCTTGAGCTTCCGGCGCATCTACGAACACTTCGCCGCATCCGGTGCCCGATCGATCGTGCTGTTGCGCGGAACCGACCCCAACGCGTGGAACATCGACAGCGAGGCGATGTACCGCGCATGGTGCGAGAGAGCCGGGATCACACCACGCGTCTACGCGTCGGCCGAGCGCGCCGGCGAGCACGGCGGCGAGAACATCGCGCACGCGATCGTGGACGAGGGGATCCCCGATGCGATCCTGTGCCACACCGGTCGTCAGGCGGCCGGGGTGCTCGCGGGCCTCACGTCTCGCGGCGTCGCCGTGCCCGACCGGACGATGCTTGCCGCGGCTTCCGACTCCGAGCACACCCGACACAGCCGACCCGCCATCTCGGCAGTCGAACTCCACGCCGCGGAAACGACGTTGGCCCTGCTCGACCTCCTCCAGGCACGCATCGCGGGCGAGCCGAGCCCGGGGCCGGTCCTGACGACGGCCCGGTTCCGGGTCCGGGCATCGTCGCGACGCACGGACACGAACACGTGATGCTTTGCGGTGTTCACCGTCAAATGGCGGTGGAGCAAGTCGGGCGGCAGGTGAACCCCGTCCTGCTCCGAGCCGGTGGGCTGCCCCGTACCTCCTGATCAGTGACGAGACGATCAAGAATTGGCGTCTCGTCGACTCCTGCCGCCGGAACGAGACCACTACTCGATACGGGCCAGCCCTTGGCCAACTTGCAGCACAACGACAAGTCGCACTGACGGTTATGCGGCTGTTTTGAACACTTCCCACACCCACCGAGGAGAGGCGGTCAAGTGCCCATCGAACCGCCGCGGGGGCGGCGGTCGGCCACACCGGCCAGGAGCCGGCGTCGCTGCACGATATCGGTGGCCAGTTCCACCCCCACGTGTGCCAAGGCCGTCGCCCCGTCGATGACGGCCCGGTCGGCACCTTGGCTCTTGCCGTACCGGGCGAACTCGGCCGTGTGCTGTTTCGCGCCCCCGGTGTCGTATCCGATGGTCGGGTGGATCGTCGGCACCACGTGGGAGATGTTGCCCATGTCGGTCGAGGCCATCAGCTCCCCGTGCTGCGGCACCGGTGTGCGGCCCAGCTGCCTGAGCGCGCGCACGTAGGACTCCGTCATGAAGGCGTCCTGTCGTAGATCGGCGAAATCGCTGCCGTGCGGGACGAGTTCGAGTTCTGCGCCCGTTGCGAGGGCGCCCGCCTCGAAGCAGGACCGGACCCGGCGCCGGGCGTACGCGAGCTGCTCGGATGTGGGGGCCCGCAGCTCGTAGCGGGCCCGGGCGAGTGCCGGGATCACGTTCACGGCCTGCCCGGCCTCGGAGACGACGCCGTGCACCAGGGTGCCGGGCTGGAGTTGCTGGCGCAGCAGGCCGATCGCCGTGTGCGCGAGCGTCATCGCGTCGAGCGCGTTGACTCCCTCCCAGGGGGCCAGAGCGGCGTGGGAGGGCCTCCCCCGGTAGGTGACGTCCCAGGCGCTGACGGCCAGCGACGAGGCGCCGACGGTGTCCTGCGCCGCCGCATGCACCATCATGGCCGCCGCCACGTCGTCGAAGACTCCTGCTTCGAGGAGCAGTACCTTGCCGCCGATGTCCTCCTCCGCCGGCGTACCGACGAGCTTCACCCTGATGCCGAGCCGGTCCGCGACGGCCGCGAGGCCGAGTGCGGCGCCGACCGCTGTGGCCCCGTTTACGTTGTGACCGCAGGCGTGTCCGATGCCCGGCAGCGCGTCGTACTCCGCGCACAGGGCCACGACCAGGTCGCCGTCTCCATGGGTGGCGACCACCGCGGTGGGCAGGTTCGCGACGCCTTGGGTGACGGTGAAGCCGGCTTCGGCGAGGAGACCGGCGATCTTGGCGGCCGACCTGTGCTCCTGCAGAGCCGTCTCCGGCTCGTCGTGCAGGCTGTGACTGAGGGCGACGAGGCATTCCTGGCGGCCGCGGACGGCTTCGGCCGCCTCGGCCAGCGCCCGGTCCCGTATCTCCTGCCGGCGCGTTCCCTGCTGCGCTCGCCTCATGCCCGTTCTCCGCTCTGTTCGAGGGGCTGACGTACTCGCACGCTCCCGGGGGCGGGCACACCACGGAAGGCCATGCCCAGCACCGCGCCCAGCAGGGCGACACCGGCGCACACCCCCCAGGACCACAGGTAGCCCGTGAGCGCGATGTGGCCGTCGGCCAGCTGGTGGCCGGTGAACAGCGCGCCGATCACGGCCGCTCCGATGGCCGCGCCCAGGGAGAGCGCCAGTTCGTTCAGGCCGACGGAGAGCGCGGTCTCGGTCTCGGCGACGACCTCAGCCGACAGGGTGCGCGTGATCGACTCGAACATGCCGGTGGCCAGACCCACGACAAGGACGCCGACGAGGTACTGGGGCAAGGAACTATGGAAGGCGATCAAGGAGAGAAAGCCAGCTGCACCGATGACGCCCACCGCACCGAGCACCGCGCGGTCGCCGATACGCCGTGCCAGTCGCGGGGTCGCCGTGGATCCGAGGCATCCGGCGACGACCATGGCGAGGGAGACGAATGCGATGGCCTGGGATCCAAGGCCCATGCCATAACCCGTCCCGTCCCGGTCGGTCCCGAGGAACACGGCGTTCGCGGCCAGGAACCCGATGGTGCCGAAGGCGGCGCAGAAGGTGTGGGCGCTGACCACCGCCAGACGTGGATCGCGCAGGAGCCGCACGTTGACCAGAGGATGCGTGGACCGTCGTTCGACCATCACCCAGACCACCAGCAGGAGCACCGCGAGGACGGCGGTGCCCAGGGATGCGGACGACCTCCAGCCCCAGGTGCCGCCCTCGGCCAGAACGAGGACGAGTGCCACCAGACCCAGAGTGAGCAGCGTCGCCGCCCGCAGGTTGAAGTCCCCGCCGCGCGGAGCGGCGCTGTCCGGCAGGATCAGGACTGCGGTCACCGCGAGCGCACCGAGGGGCACGGCCGTCCACAGGCCGGCGACGGCGTGTCCCTCGCTGAGCGCCCCCGCGACGAGGCCGCCGACGCCGATCGACATGAGCAGCGCACCGACCAGGACCGACATTCCGACCCGTCCGTGCTCCGGTGCGCGGGACCGCAGAATTCCGGCGAGCAGCGGAAAGAAGCCGACTACGGCTCCTTGCAGGGCCATGCCGACGGCCAGGGTCGCGGTCGTCGGCCACACCGCTATCAGCAGGGAACCGCCGGCCACCATGCCCACACAGGCGCGCAGGAGCTTGCGGTGCCCATGGATGTCTCCCAGTCGCGACAGCAGCGGCGTCATCACCGCGAACGCGACCTGGGACAGCAGGTAGAGGTTGTTCTGACCGACACTGCCGATGCCGACGTGATGGCCGACTTTCGGCAGGAGCGGGGTCAGGTACCCCTGCACAACGCCACTGCACACCACGATCACCGTCATGGTCGCGAGCAGTCCGCGGCCGGAGTCGATGCCTCTGGTCACCCGTTCTCTCACCTCTTCTGGTGGCTGGAACCCGACGTGGGGGCTACTGTGCGGGCGCCGGTCGAACCGACCCGGAACTTCGTGGAAATCGTGCTAGGAGGGCACGCCCGATGCGGGAAACGAGCATTCCGAGCGAGCTGGACCTCGCTCTCGTCCACGCGCTGCAGTTGCGGCCACGGGCATCCTGGTCGGAACTGGCACCCCTGCTCGGGGTGACGGCGAGCACGCTCGCGCGGCGTTGGGAGCGGCTGACCGCGGAGGGGCTCGCCTGGGTGTACGCGGCGCCGGGCCGTGCGTTCTCCCGCACCCGGTGCACCGCGTTCGTACTGCTGCGCTGCCCTCCAAGCGCACGGCAACGACTCGCCGAACAGGTGTCCGCTTTCGAGGAGGTCGTCACCGTCGAACTCACCGCACCCGGCACCGCGGATCTCCTGCTGGATGTGCTGCTCCCGGACGTGGCCTCGCTGACACACTCCCTCACGGAGCGCCTCGCCGGACTCCCCGAGGTGAGCGCGGTGGAATGCCTCTTCGCCACCTCGCTCTACACGGAAGGCAGCCGCTGGCGGCTGCACTCCCTCGACACCGCGCAACTGAGCGCGCTCGGCCTTCCCGGTGCCGGCGTCCGCGAGGCAGGCTCCTCCCCCGAACTGGACGGCCTCGACCGTGCTCTCCTCGATGCCCTGGTCCACGACGGACGTCTGGGACTCGCCGCGCTCGCCGAGCGCACAGGCAGCAGCGCGGCGACCGTCCGCCGCAGAGTGCACCGCCTCACCGACTCCGGGATGATCGTCTTCCGCTGCGACATGGCCCCGCACCTGACGGGGCTGCCCGTGTCCGTCACCTTCCGCGGCCGGGCTCCCTCACGCGATCTGAACACCCTTCACCGGACACTGGCCACGCTGCCCGAATGCCGTCTGATCGCCGCCGTCACCGGGACGACGAACATCCTCGCCACGTTCTGGCTGCGCGACATCGGCGACATCCAGCGCCGCGAAGCCGCGATGTGCGCCCGGCTCCCCTCCCTCGCGATCACCGACCGGATCGTCGGACTGCGGACGGTCAAACGGATGGGGCACCTGCTCGACGGGGACGGACGACGCACGGGAACGCGGCCCATACGGCCCTGGTAGGACGGGCGCACCAGTCCCGCAGGCACACGGTCACCGGGTTCCTCCGAGGATGCCCCGGCCTTCAGGCCGGGGAGGAATCGGACTCCTGCGGAGCAGGACGGGAAGTAGGGGTTTCGCCTCCAGGGCGAAAGTCCGTCCACCCGCGACGAGGTGAGTGAGCCCGTGGCGATCAAGAGGCGTCAACTGTCAGTCCTCCCCTATAGGTTCGGATGCATGACGCCAGTCGCGACCACGGAGGGGGCCGGGCATGCCCGGTACTCCTTCCGTGTGCGCCTGTCTGCTACCGCACGGCGCGCACTCGAAGCGGAGTGGGACCGCTGCCGGTGGCTCTGGAACGAGTGCGTGGCCAAGTCGAAGCAGATCCACCAGCAGAGCAAGGAGTCCGGTGAGAAGCTGACGTGTGGTCCGGCTCAGCTGGACAGGATGCTGACCGAGGCGCGTCGGGTGACGCCGTGGCTGGCTGCGGGTGCGTCGGTGCCGCAGCAGCAGGTGATTCGGGACTTCGCCAAGTCGAGGGCGAAGGCGCTGAAGGACATCAAGGACGGGCTTCCGGTGCACCGCCGGGCCGGGATGCCCCGCTGGAAGAAGAAGCGGGAGGCCAGGCCGAGCCTGAACTACACGAAGCGCGGTTTCCGCCTCAAGGACGGTCGTCTGCACCTCGCGGGCCAGATCGTGGTGAGGGTGGTGTGGTCGCGGGACCTTCCGGCCGAGCCGTCGAGTGTGCGCGTGTACCAGGACACGCTCGGGCATTGGTACGCCTCCTTCGTCGCCCCGGCCCAGGTCGAGCCGCTTGTGGAGACTGGCCGCGTCCTGGGCGTGGACTGGGGTGTGAAGGAGACGGCCGTCACCACGGATGACGCCTACGATCTCCCGCATGCCGAGCACGGCAAGCGGGCGGCGCAGGGGCTCGCCCGCTATCAGCGGATGATGGCCCGGCGCCGG
>NZ_MUBM01000103.1:0-313 GCF_002154505.1 Streptomyces carpinensis
CGAGGTGTTGGCCGGCCGGCCGGTCGCGCCACCCGTGCCGGCGTCCGCGTGGGGCTCCGCCTCGGCCGTGCCCAGACCGCCGCCCGCGTACTCGGGCGCCAGGCGTACGAGGCTCAGCGCGCCGGCGGCCAGCGCGAGTCCGCTCGCGGCGAGGAGCGCCTTGCGGGGGCGGGGTCTGCGATGCCGCCCGCGAACCCGCGACCGGAGGGAGGACGGGCCCTCCGAGCCGGCAGGGCCCCGTGGGCCGGTGCCTGTGTCCGTGTCGGTGTCTGAGCTGTCCTGCACAGAGCTTGCGTCTGTGCCGGTGCCTGCG
>NZ_MUBM01000103.1:360-43999 GCF_002154505.1 Streptomyces carpinensis
TGTCCGTGCCGTCCTGCGGGCGGGCACCTGCGCCGGTGTCCGTGCCGTCCTGCGGGTCGGCACCTGTGCCGGTGTCTGCGTCGTCCCGTGCGGCGCCCTCCCGAGCGGGGCCTGGAGCGGTGCCGGTGTCCGTGCCGTCCTGCGGGCCTGGGTCGTCCTGCTGAACGGGGGTCGCCTCTATGCCCGTGCCGCCCTGTGGAACTGAGGTCGTGTCCTTCGTCATCGCCGTCCTCCCGGTGCGCGCCCCCTGTGCGCCGTGGCGGACGCACGTTATGCGGTGGCGCGCCGGAGTTCGCGCGAGTTGGGCGGGAAATCACCCGAACGGGGGGCTGGCCCTGGACACCGACCCCCTTTCCCTACGGAGGCGCGGCTGCGATGATCGGTGCGGACGTTGTTAACCCGCGTTAACCGGAGGGTGTCATGAGCGAGGAGCGGTTCGGGGAGTTCGTGCTGGTGCGGCGGCACGACCACGTCGCGGAGCTCGTCCTCGACCGGCCCAAGGCCATGAACGCCGTGTCGACGGACATGGCCCGCTCGATCGCCGGGGCCTGCGCCGCGCTCGCCGCCGACCGGGACGTGCGCGTCGTCGTCGTGTCCTCGTCGCACGAGCGGGCGTTCTGCGTCGGGGCCGACCTGAAGGAGCGGAACTCCTTCAGCGACGCCGACCTGGTGAAGCAGCGGCCGGTCGCGCGCGGGGCGTACACCGGCGTACTGGAGCTGCCGATGCCGACGATCGCCGCCGTGCACGGGTTCGCGCTCGGCGGGGGCTTCGAGCTGGCGCTGTCCTGCGACGTGATCGTGGCCGACCGTACGGCCGTGGTGGGGCTGCCGGAGGTGTCCGTCGGAGTGATCCCCGGCGGCGGCGGGACGCAGCTGCTGCCCCGCCGGGTGGGTGCCGCGCGGGCGGCCGAGCTGATCTTCACGGCGCGCCGCCTGGAGGCCGCCGAGGCGCACGAGCTGGGGCTCGTGGACCAGTTGGTGGACGAGGGCCGGGACCGGGCGGAGGCCCTGGAGCTGGCCGCCCGGATGGCCGCGAACTCGCCGGTCGGTCTGCGCGCGGCCAAGCGCGCGCTGCGCCTCGGGCACGGGCTGGATCTGCGGGCCGGACTCGAGGTGGAGGACGCGGCATGGCGTGCGGTGGCGTTCTCGGCGGACCGGGCGGAGGGCGTGGCCGCCTTCAACGAGAAGCGCGCACCGCGCTGGCCGGGTGAGTGACGACGACTCGCGGCGGCCGGCGGCTGCGCCGGCCGTGTCCCCCCGCGGGCATCGATGGATGCGGCCCACCGACAGATGCATCAATGTCCCGGAATGCGCAAAACATCCCTAGCCTGGGGTAATGGGCGAGAACAGGCGGCTGGCCGCCGTCGTGGCGTTGGCGCAGGGGATGGCCGCGGCGCACACTCCGCGTGAGTCGTGGCGGGCGGCGGCGCTCGGTGCCTGCCGGGCGCTGGAGGGGAGTTTCGCCGCGCTGTCGGTGTGGGAGCGCGAGCGTGGTCGGCTGCGGGTCCTGGTGAACGTGGGGGATCGCGCGCCCGAGGAGGAGGAGTTCCCCGAGGATGAGACCTACCCCGTGCACCAGTTCCCGGAGATCACCGAGTTCCTGCACGAGCGGTGGGCTTCCGGCGGTGAGCCCGACGCCTGGGTGGAGACCGCCGAGGGGTCCGCGGCCGGCCGGTCCGGCTACTGCCACCAGCGGGTCGCGGCCCTGCGCCGGCGCGGTCGCGGCTGCTGCGTGGTCGCGCCGATCGTGCAGCACGGACGCGCCTGGGGCGAGCTGTACGTCGCCCGCTCGTCCGGCGACCCCTTCTTCGACCGGGCCGACTCCGACTTCGCCACGGTGCTCGCCGCCGTGGTGGCCGCGGGCCTCGCGCAGACCGAGCGGCTGGAGGAGGCCCGCAGGCTGGCGTTCACCGACGCGCTCACCGGGCTGGCCAACCGCCGTGCCGTCGACGTCCGGCTGGAGGAGGCGATCGAGCGGCACCGCGAGGACGGGACGGTCGTCAGCCTCGTCGTCTGCGACCTCAACGGCCTCAAGCGGGTCAACGACACCCTCGGCCACGCCGTCGGCGACCGGCTGCTGGAGCGGTTCGGGTCCGTGCTGTCGCTGTGCGGGGCGATGGTGCCCGGCGCCCTCGCGGCACGCCTGGGCGGTGACGAGTTCTGTCTGCTCGCGGTGGGGTCGTCCGCGGACGAGGTGGTCAAGGCGGCCGACGAGCTGTGCCGGCGCGCCGCCGAGCTGGAGCTGGGGGAGGGCGTCGCCTGCGGGGTGGCGTCGACCGAGGACGCGATCGGGCCGGTGCGGTCGGCCCGGCGGCTGTTCCGGCTCGCCGACGCCGCGCAGTACCGGGCGAAGGCGCTGCGCGCCGAGCGGCCGGTGGTCGCCGGCCGGGAGGGACCCGAGGATCCGGTGGTCCGCCTCGCCGACGAGCCGTCTCCCGCGCCGCAGGGTCGGGCCGAACGGCGCCGCTTCCGTGGCCGCCGGGCGTGAGGTGCCCGATGCGTCCGGCGCCGGGCGTGAGGGCCGCAAGGGCGCCGGACGTGATGTGCGTGGGGCCGTGGCGCGGGTCACCCGGGAGGTAAGGGGGGGCGCACCCGTCACCCACTAGTGACATCTTCGCATTCACTGCGTACGCTCCTGAATATGGATATGCACACTGTGGTGGTGGGGACGTCCGGTGTCACCGCGTCCGACGTTCTCGCCGTGGCGCGCGGCGGCGCACGGGTCGAGCTCTCCGGGGAGGCGGTGGCGGCCCTCGCGGCGGCCCGGGAGACCGTGGAGGCACTGGCGGCCAAGCCCGATCCCGTCTACGGCGTCAGTACCGGTTTCGGTGCCCTGGCGACCCGGCACATCAGCCAGGACCTGCGCACCCGGCTGCAGCGCAACATCGTCCGCTCGCACGCCGCCGGCATGGGCCCGAGGGTGGAGCGCGAGGTCGTACGGGCCCTGATGTTCCTGCGGCTGAAGACCGTCTGCTCCGGCCGCACCGGCGTGCGCCCCGAGGTCGCGCAGACCATGGCCGACGTCCTGAACGCCTCGATCACCCCGGTCGTGCACGAGTACGGCTCCCTCGGCTGCTCCGGCGACCTGGCCCCGCTGTCGCACTGCGCCCTCACACTCATGGGCGAGGGCGACGCCGAGGGCCCGGACGGGACCGTCCGCCCGGCGGCCGAACTCCTCGCCGAGCACGGCATCCAGCCCGTCGAGCTGCGCGAGAAGGAGGGCCTGGCCCTGCTCAACGGCACCGACGGCATGCTCGGCATGCTGGTCATGGCCCTCGCCGACCTCGACACCCTCTACAAGTCCGCCGACATCACCGCCGCCCTCAGCCTGGAGGCGCTCCTCGGCACGGACAAGGTCCTGGCCCCCGAGCTGCACGCCATCCGCCCGCACCCCGGCCAGGGCGCCAGCGCCGCCAACATGCTGGCCGTTCTGAAGGGTTCGGGTCTCACCGGCCACCACCAGGACGACGCCCCGCGCGTCCAGGACGCCTACTCCGTGCGCTGTGCCCCCCAGGTGGCGGGCGCCGGCCGGGACACCATGGCGCACGCCCGCCTGGTCGCCGATCGTGAACTCGCCTCCGCCGTCGACAATCCGGTCGTGCTGCCCGACGGCCGGGTGGAGTCCAACGGCAACTTCCACGGCGCCCCGGTCGCCTACGTCCTGGACTTCCTCGCCATCGCGGCCGCCGACCTCGGCTCCATCGCCGAGCGTCGCACCGACCGGCTGCTCGACAAGAACCGCAGCCACGGCCTGCCGCCGTTCCTCGCCGACGACGCCGGCGTGGACTCCGGCCTGATGATCGCTCAGTACACGCAGGCCGCGCTGGTCAGCGAGATGAAGCGGCTCGCCGTACCGGCGTCCGCTGACTCCATCCCGTCCTCCGCCATGCAGGAGGACCACGTCTCCATGGGCTGGTCGGCGGCGCGCAAGCTGCGCACGGCCGTCGACAACCTGACCCGGATCATCGCGGTCGAGCTGTACGCCGCCACGCGCGCCATCGAGCTGCGCGACGGTCTGATCCCGGCTCCCGCGAGCCGGGCGGTCATCGGCGCGGCTCGCGAGGCGGGCGTGGGCGGGCCCGGCCCGGACCGCTTCCTGGCCCCGGACCTCGCCGCCGCCGACGCCTTCGTGCGCGACGGCCGCCTCCTCGCCGCGGCCGAGACCGTCACCGGCCCGCTGCAGTAGGGGCGAAGGAGCGCCGGGAACGTCAGAGGCCGAGGCGTTCCCGGCGTACCGAGTACACGACGAAGCCCGCGCCGACGGCGAGGAAGAGCGTGCCGCCGACGACGTAGGGAGTGGTGTCGACGCTTCCGGTGTCGGCGAGTTCCGTGCCGCCCTCGGACGAGGAACCGGCCTGGGCGGCCACCCCGTCCCGGGGCGCCGACCCGGCGCCGGACCGTTGCCCGGCCGTGACCGCCCGCGCCGCCACGGACGTCGAGGCGTCCCGCCCCTGCTCCCCGACGTGTGCCGTCGACTCCACCGCGGTCACCGCCGCTCTCGCCGGCGCGTCCGTCGCGTTCGCGGAGGGGACGAACCACAGGGCGCCCAGCAGGGTGCCCGCGGCGGTGGCGGTCAGCAACGTGCGGCGAGCGGATGACACGGAATATCGATCCCCTTGTGGCGCTGGCGAATTGGCCGTGTGGGCTGATGTTAGTGAAAATCGCGGGTCACAGGAAAGTCACGGGAGGTTTGTGTCTCCGGGCAGCGTGTGACTGGACATGCGGACGAAGGGCAACGCAGGACAGGAAAACGGGAGATCGGCGGGAGGCGCCGAGGCCGTGTGACGGAAGACACAGCGGCAGTCTCGTGGAATCGGCGGATCCGTTCGTACTGATCGGGGAACGGGTGGCGGCGGAGCCGTGGCGGACGCCCGGACCGGCATCCCGCCGGCCGGCGGGCCGGCGGCCGGGCGGCTCCGGATCGTGGCCCGACCAGCACAGGGCCGGCACCGGGCCCGCCGACGGGGCCGGTACCACCCCCGGTTCGCGGTACCGGGGGCCCGGCGAGGATGATGGCGACCGGCACGCGCACCACTCGGCATCCACCCACCCGACCGCCCCCGGCGGACGTGGTGAGGCCCACATCTGTGCGGCCTGGGGAACCGGACGAAACGGTCTTAGCGTTGATGATTCGTGACGGGGGACGCGTGGGGTCTCGGGGTTTTCGTAGCGATGGAGAAGCGTTTGATGACGAACAGTAAGCGGCGCAAGGCCCTGTTGGCCTCGTCCGCACTGCTCGGTGGTGTACTGGTGCTCTCGGCCTGTTCCGGCGGCGGCAAGGCGGCCGACGGGAAGGGCGGCGACACCTCCCAGGCCAAGGCCGACAAGGCGGCGGCGCAGGAGTCGTCGGAAGCCCAGATCAAGATCACGCCGGCGGACGGCTCCGACAACGCCTCCATCAACAACTCCGCCGCCGTCACCGTGGCCAAGGGCACGCTGACCGCCGTCACCATGACCACGGCCGACGGCAAGGCGGTCCCGGGCGGGATATCGGCCGACAAGACGAGCTGGAAGCCCAGCGGCCAGCTCGAGCGCGCCACCACCTACAAGGTCTCCGCGACCGCCACGGACGCCAAGGGCCGCGCCGCCCACGAGAACGCCTCCTTCACCACCGTCGCCCCGGCGCACAGCTTCATCGGTTCCTTCACGCCGGACAACGGCACCACGGTCGGTGTGGGCATGCCGGTGTCGATCAACTTCGACAAGGCGATCACCAACAAGGCGGCCGTCCAGAAGGGCATCACGGTCACCTCCTCCAGCGGCCAGCAGGTCGTCGGCCACTGGTTCGGCGCCAACCGCCTGGACTTCCGGCCCGAGCAGTACTGGAAGGAGAACTCCACCGTCACGCTGAAGTTGGCCCTCGACGGGGTCCAGGGCGCCCCGGGTGTCTACGGCGTCCAGCAGAAGACGGTCACCTTCCACATCGGCCGCAACCAGGTCTCCTACGTCGACGCGAAGACCAAGCAGATGAAGGTCACGCAGGACGGCAGGACCATCAAGACCATCCCGATCTCCGCCGGTTCCCCCGAGCACACCACCTACGAGGGCCGGATGGTGATCTCGGAGAAGTTCCAGCAGACCCGGATGAACGGCGCGACGGTCGGCTTCAAGGACTCCGACGGCAAGGGCGAGTACGACATCAAGGACGTGCCGCACGCCATGCGCCTGACCAGCTCCGGCACCTTCATCCACGGCAACTACTGGGGCGGGCCGGGCGTCTTCGGCAACGTCAACACCAGCCACGGCTGTGTGGGCCTGCAGGACGCGAAGGGCGCGAACGACCCGAGCACGCCGGGCGCGTGGTTCTACAACCACTCGCTGATCGGTGACGTCGTGGTCGTGCAGAACACCGGTGACAAGACCGTCCAGCCCGACAACGGCCTCAACGGCTGGAACATGAGCTGGGCGCAGTGGACGGCCGGCTCCGCCGCCTGATCCACCGTCAACCCACCGCCGATGCCGCCCTCCGGGGCGGCATCGGTCGTCTCCGGGCGCGGCGGCGTGCGCGTCGCGGCGGTGGCGAAGCCTCCCCGGGCGCAGACAGCGCCCCTCGGAGGCTCTCTTCTCATGGTTCTCTGATGCGGGCCTTATCCCTTCATCACGGTGCGTCCCTACTTTGCGGCGCATGTTCTTCACCTACCTGAGGCGCGAGTTGCGCCGCCGCAGAAAGGCGGCCCTCGTCGTCGCCTCCGGCCTCGCGTTGGGCATCGCGCTGGTCATCGTGGTCAACTCCGTGTCCAACGGCATGGGCAAGGCGCAGGACAAGGTCCTGCAGTCGCTGTACGGCCTGGGCACGGACATGACCGTCACGAAGGCGGCGAGCCCGACCGGCGACAGTGCGCAGCGGCCGCGCTTCAAGTTCGACGCCAAGGGCGACGACGACAACTCGACGCAGAGCAACGATCTGGTCATGGCGCAGGGCTTCACCACCCTGCCCTCCTCGACGGTCACCAAGGTCGGCTCCCAGAACGGCGTCTCGTCCGCCGTCGGCGGGCTGAGCCTGCGGGTGGTGAAGGTCAGCGGCCAGTTCACCCGCGGCAAGTTCCAGCAGGAGGGCGGTGCCGGGCAGTTCGGGCGCCCGAACGCCCAGCAGTCGCCGCAGGGCAAGGTCACCGGCGGTGGCGCCGACTTCGACGTCAACCAGTACTCGGTCTACGGCACCGACGTCACCCAGCCGGCGCTCGGCCCGCTGACCTCCTCGAAGATCACCAGCGGCCGTACCTTCAAGACCACCGAGACCGACGCGAAGGTCGTCGTCGCCGACTCGGCGTACGCCAAGGAGAAGGAACTCAAGGTCGGCAGCACGGTCACCGTCAAGAACGTGAAGTACGAGGTGATCGGCATCGCGACCGCCGACAGCGGCGACGCGGCGGCCAACCTCTACATGCCGCTGAAGCAGGCGCAGACCATCAGCGACAACAAGGACAAGGTCACCACGGTCTTTGTCAAGGCGACCGACTCCCAGCAGATCGACTCCGTCAAGAGCGCCATCCAGAAGAACGTCTCGGGGACCACCGTCACCACGTCCGCCGACCTGGCGAACACCGTCTCCGGCTCGCTGTCCACCGCCTCCGGTCTCGCCACCAACGTGGGCAAGTGGCTGTCGATCGCGGTGCTCGTGGCCGCGTTCCTGGTCGCCGGGCTGCTGACCTCCTCGGCGGTCTCCCGCCGGGTCCGCGAGTTCGGCACGCTGAAGGCGCTGGGCTGGAGGTCGGGCCGGGTCACCCGGCAGGTGGTCGGCGAGGCCGTCGTCAACGGGCTCGTCGGCGGCGCCCTCGGTATCGCGCTCGGCCTGGCGGGCGCCTACGCGGTGACGGCGGTCAGCCCGACCCTGCAGGCGCAGCTCGGCACCTCCGCCGGCGCGGCGGACCGTGCCGGCGGAGGCTTCGGCGGCGGCGGCGGCTTCGGTGGGGGCGGGGGCTTCGGCGGCCCCGGCCGGCAGGCCGCGAAGTCCCTGGAGGTCGCGCTCACCGCACCGGTCAGCCTCACCACCATCGCCGTGGCGGTCGGCCTCGCCGTGGCCGGTGGCCTGATCGCGGGCGGGTTCGGCGGCTGGCGGGCCTCCCGGCTGCGGCCGGCGGACGCGCTGCGCCGCGTCGAGTGACACCCGCGCCGCCCCACCCCGTCACGCACCCCAGGAGAGCACCATGTACGAACTCACCGGCGTCACCAAGCGCTACACCCGCGGCAAGGAGACCGTCCTCGCCCTCGACGGCGTCGACCTGACCGTCCCCGACGGCGACCGGCTGGTCATCCAGGGCCCCACCGGCGGCGGCAAGTCCACACTGCTGCAGATGCTCGGCGGCCTGGACCGGCCCACCTCCGGCGAGGTCGTGCTGGACGGCACCGACATGGCCCGGCTGCCCGAGGCCAGGCTCACCAGGGTGCGCAGCGAGAACATCGGCTTCGTCTTCCAGTCCTTCAACCTCATACCGACGCTGACCGCGCAGGAGAACGTGGAGACCGCCCTCGTACCCCTCGGGATCAAGGCGAAGGACCGGCGCGAACGGGCCGCCGAGGCGCTGAAGTCGGTCGGCCTCGGCGAACGGCTCGGCCACCTGCCCGGCGAGATGTCCGGCGGCCAGCAGCAGCGCGTCGCCATCGCCCGCGCCCTGGTCAAGCAGCCCAAGGTGCTGCTCGCCGACGAGCCCACCGGCAACCTGGACGAGTCGACCCGCGACGAGATCATGGACGTGCTCGAACGCATGTGGAAGGAGCACGGGCTGACCTTCGTCATGGTCACCCACGACTCCACCCTCGCGAAGAAGGCCCCGCGCCTGGCGACCATCCGCAAGGGCCGCATCACCGTCAAGGACAACCCGCAGGCGTGATCCCACGCCGAGAAAGCCGGCGCCCCGCGGGCGGCGTTCGCGACGGTGCGAACGCCGCCCGCCGGGGCATTCGGTCAATCGACCCTAGCTTCCGGTGCCCGCCCGGGTGGCGTCCGTGCCCCAGCTGGCCAGCAGGCGCAACGCCTCCGCCGACGGGGAGCCCGGCTCGGCGTGGTAGACGACCATGGACTGGTCGGCGTCGTCCGCGAGCTTGAACGACTCGTACTGCAGGGCCAGTTCGCCGACCAGGGGATGGCGCAGGCGCTTGACGCCGTGGCTCTTCTCCTTGACCTCGTGGGCGGCCCACAGGCGCCTGAAATCCTCGCTCTTGACGGACAGTTCGCCGACCAGCGCGGACAGCCGTGGGTCCTCCGGATAGCAGCCGGCCTCCATGCGCAGCCCGCACACCACGTCGATCGCCTTCTGCTCCCAGTCCAGGTACAGATCCCGGTACTCGGGCTTGAGGAAGACCATCCGCGCCCAGTTGCGCTCCAGTGCCGACAGCTCGGACCAGTCGCCGAAGACCGCCGCCGCCATCCGGTTCCACGCCAGCAGCTCCGAGCGCCGCCCGACGACGTACGCCGGGACCCCGTCCATCGTGTCCAGCAGCTGGCGCAGCGAGGAACGCACCTGCTGGGTCCGCACGGTCTGCTTCTTCTTGTGCTTGGGCTTGGCCAGATGGGTCAGGTGGGCGTGCTCGGCGTCGGTGAGGCGCAGCGCGCGGGCGATGGAGTCGAGGACCTCCGCCGAGACGTTGCGCCCGTTGCCCTGTTCCAGGCGTGTGTAGTACGCCACCGACACACCGGCCAGCTGGGCCAGCTCCTCCCGGCGCAGGCCCGGCACCCGGCGGTGGCGGCCGTAGTGCGGCAGCCCGACGTCCTCCGGCTGGAGCCGGGCGCGGCGGGTGCGCAGGAACTCGCTGAGCTCGGCCCGCCGGTCCAGACCGGCACGGGCCTCCGTCGAGGTCGCCGGTGCGGTGCCGGGCACGGTCCCCGGCCGGGTGCCCGGCGTGAGGTGGGCCATTTCGTCCATACGTCCAGTATCCGTGGTCGTACGTACGGCAGCCTGACCCCGCCAGTAGTAGGAACCGCGAACGTAGGCAGAGCCGTGACCTGGGTGAACGCCCACAGGCGAGGCACTGTGGAGAACGTGCCCGGCCAGAAGGCGGCCGGGTGCGACAACCGCTAGGAGAACCCTCGTCATGACCACCGTCGCCGCGTACGCCGCACCGGCCGCCAAGGCTCCGCTGGAGCGCACCACCATCGAGCGCCGTGCCGTCGGCGAGTTCGACGTGCTGATCGACATCAAGTTCGCCGGCATCTGCCACTCCGACATCCACCAGGCAAGGGAGGGCTGGGGAGAGGCGATCTTCCCGATGGTCCCCGGCCACGAGATCGCCGGCGTCGTCTCCGAGGTCGGCCCCGGCGTCACCGGGTTTGCCGTCGGCGACCGCGTGGGCGTCGGCTGCATGGTCGACTCCTGCCGCGAGTGCGACAACTGCAAGGACGGCCTGGAGCAGTACTGCGCCAAGAGGCCGACCTGGACGTACAACGCCGTCGGCAAGGACGGCGAGCCGACCTACGGCGGCTACTCCGAGAAGATCGTCGTCGACGAGAACTACGTCGTCCGCATCCCCGACGGCCTGTCCCTGGACGTGGCCGCCCCGCTGCTGTGCGCCGGCATCACCACGTACTCCCCGCTGCGCCACTGGAACACCGGCCCGGGCAAGAAGGTAGCGGTCGTCGGCTTCGGCGGTCTCGGCCACATGGGCGTCAAGATCGCGCACGCGCTCGGCGCGGAGGTGACGGTCCTGTCCCAGTCCCTGCGCAAGCAGGACGACGGCCTGCGCCTGGGCGCCGACCACTACCACGCCACCAGCGACCCGACGACCTTCGAGAAGCTGGCGGGCACCTTCGACCTGATCCTCAACACGGTCTCGGCCCCGCTGGACTTCCCGGCGTTCCTGTCCCTGCTGCGCACGAACGGCGCGATGGTGAACGTGGGCCTGCCCGAGGAGCCGGTCCAGATCCCGCTGTCCGGCCTGTTCGGCAACCGCCGCAACCTGACCAGCTCCAACATCGGCGGCATCCGCGAGACCCAGGAGATGCTGGACTTCTGCGCCGAGCACGGCATCGGCGCCGAGATCGAGCTGATCGGCGCGGACCAGATCAACGAGGCGTACGAGCGGGTCGTCGCCAGCGACGTCCGCTACCGGTTCGTCATCGACGCGGCGACGATCTGACGCCCACGGGCGCCGCGGCCGCCCCTGGCCGGGCTCACTGGCCGGCGTCCGCAGCCGGCATCAGTGGGCGGCGTCCCTGAACGGCGTCCGGCACGCCCGGCACCCGTGGGACCTCGGTCTGGCCCTCGGCGACGCCGCGCAGACCATCCGGGGACCGGACGTGAGCCTCGCCGACGTCTCCTGGCCGGCCGCCGCGTACGTGATCGGGCACGTCGGCCGCGAGCCGGCCTTACGGCTCCTCGGCACGGTGGAGCGGCTGCGCGGCGGACGGCACCGGGCTGTCCTCGGCGCGCTGCACGGGGAGCTCGAGACCGTCTACGGGCAGGCGGCGCTGCGCCGCTGCCTGCGGACGCACCCTCTGCTCAGGCACGTGCTGACCACGGCCGAGGACACCGCGTCACGCTCCCGGAACCAGCGGCGGCCGGGTGACGTACTGCGGGTCGGAAATGTCTGGAGGACGCAACGGTCCCCGTCCACCCGGTACGCCGGCAGCGTGAGCGGCAGGGGCCCGGACCCCGAGGGGAAGGCACGCGTCAACGCGGTGATGCTACGCCGTCGCTCCGCGGGCCGGCTGGGTAGCGCCCGGCCGGTCGTCTCCACCCGCAGCGGGCGGCTCCCCGGAGCACTCCTACTGCTGTCGGCGCCCTCGGGATCGGAGTGCCAGACGGTGAAAGCTCCGCCAGGCGCCGCCTGCCCGCGTCCCGGTCGAGCGTCTCCAGCCGGCCCCCCACCCGCACCTCGGCCGCCCGCACCTCGGCCGGCCGCGCCCGGTCGAGCTGCGCCCGGATGTGCGGACGGAACCGAGCGGCGAAGTCGTCGAGACACGTCACCTCGAGACCCCCTCCCAAAAAGCCACCCACTGGCTCTCCGGGCCGTGCGGCGCCGGGAGACACGCGCGCCACCGGCATTCCGCGGCCGTCCCGTTCCGCGGCCGGCCTGGCTGAGGATCCGACAGCGATTGCTGGATAGAGTCGTCTCGTGACAACTGGTTGTGGGGACAACCAAGGCCGCCCTCGCGCGGCCGCTGTCCTGGGGAGGGCTTGCAGTACATGAGTCGTCGCTCTTCTGGCTTCGTCGGCATCTGGGCCGAGATGCAACGACAGCAGCAGCGGCAGCGGGAGGCCGAGGCCAGGCAGCGAAGGCAGGAGGCCCAGCAGGCGCGCGCCTACCAGCGGCAGGCGGCCCAGAGCCACCGCGAGTACAGGCAGGCGGAGGCCCTGCGCCGCACGGAGGAGCTGGACGCCCAGGTCGCCGCGCTGCAAGGGCTGCTCGCCTCGGGCTGTGGGGCTCCGGCCTTCAGAGCGTCCACCCTCCTGCTCCCCGAGGAGGTCGAGCCCTTCGACCCGGGAGAGTTCGCACGGCCCGTGCCGATGCCGGACTTCCGTGCCTACCAGACGCAGAGCGGCTGGACCGCGAACCGCCGGGCCCAGGCGCAGGCGGAGGCACGGGCGCGCTTCGACCAGGACTGGCAGGCCGCCCAGGAGGCGGAGGCCCGGCGGCAGCAGCAGCTGGTGTCGTACCAGCGGGAGTACCAGCAGTGGGCGGACGCCCGACTGGCCGAGATCCGTCGGCACAACGCCGGTGTCGTCGCGGTCACCGAAGGCGTACGGCGCCGGGATCCCGAGGCCGTCGTCGAGTACTTCACCGCCGCTCTCTACGCCTCCACCGCCTGGCCCGAAGGATTCCCGCGGCAGGTGGCGGCGGCCTACGACCCGTCGGCTCTGCAACTGGTCGTGGACTGGGAGCTGCCCGGCTTCGGCATCGTTCCCGAGGCCAAGTCGGTCCGGTACCTTTCCGGAGCCGATCAGCTCAAGGAGACCGCCCGTCCGGTGAGCCGGCGCCGCGCCCTGTACAAGGAGGTGCTCGCGCAGTGCATGCTCCTCGTGCTGCACGAGCTGTTCGCCGCGGACGAGCCGGAAGCGCTCGAGTCGGTGGTCCTGAACGGGTTCGTGGACGGGCACGACCCCACGACGGGACGGCCGGGGCACATCGTCCTCGCCACCGTCATGGCTTCGCGCTCTACCTTCCTCGACCTGCACCTGGCCCAGGTGGACGCCGGAAGCTGCCTGGCCGACGGACTGCGAGGGCAGCTCTCCGCTCGCCCGGACCAGCTCACACCCGTACGGCCGAGCCGGCGGCCGCACGACGTCGGCCACCGGGTCGTCGCCCACGGCGGCGACGACGAACCGGACCTGTATGCCATGGACCCGATCGAGTTCGAGAACCTCGTCGCCGATCTCTTCCGCGCCATGGGGATGCAGGCGGTGACGACCCAACGCTCGGGCGACGGTGGCGTCGACGTCGACGCGCTGGATCCGGCGCCGATCCGAGGGGGCAAGATCGTCGTCCAGGTGAAGCGCTACCGCAACACGGTGCCTCCCACCGCCGTGCGCGACCTGTACGGGACCGTCCAGGACGCCGGTGCCAACAAGGGCGTCCTCGTGACGACCTCGGGATTCGGCCCCGGCGCGCACGCCTTCGCGCGCGGCAAGCCGCTGGAGCTGATCTCGGGCACCGAACTGGTCGACCTGCTGCACCGCCATGGGCTGAGCGGCCGACTGGGCGAGACCGGCCGTGGGACCACGGCCCAGCCGGTGCCGTCGGCGCCGGCCCCGCAGCCCGGGCCGCCGGAACCGCCGGGTTCGGACAGTCCCCTGACCGAGGACCACAACATCCTGGGCATGGCGTGGAGCGGCAGCGTCGCCCTGGACGTGTGCGCGCTCGTCTGCCGTGGCAACCGCGTCCTCAGCGACGACCACTTCGTCTTCTTCAACAACCCGCGCACGCCCGACGGCGCGGTGCGGGCTCTTTCACCCGCCGCGCCCGACCGGGCCGCGATGGCCGTCTCCTTCGACGGCCTGCCGGACGCGGCCGACCGGCTCGTGCTCGTGGCCGCCGTCGACCCCGAGGCCGACCCGGACGCCGATCTCTCCGGTTTCACGGACGCGTGCATCCGCCTGCTCGACTCGGGGGCGGCCGAGCTGGGACGGCTGGAGGTCTCCGACGGCCGGCCCGGTGAGACGGCCCTGGTCCTCGGCTCGTTCCGGCGAAGGTCCAACGGGGACTGGGACTTCGTCCTGGGCGGCAAGGGCTACCCGGGCGGCCTGGAGGCACTCGTTCGGGACTACGGCATCGAGGTGGAGTAGGCCGGCCGTGACGGCGCTCGACGCCACGGCCGGCCCGGACCGTCAGGGCAGCTTCACGAACGGGGACAGGAAGGCGCGGGCCTCGGCGGTGTCGAGGCGGTAGGCCACGTTGGTGGCGTAGCAGGGGCTGTCACCGGTGATCGTGGTCGCGGCGAGGATGTTCCTGCCGCCGACGACCGCGAAGTTGGGGCCGCCCGAATCGCCGTAGCAGGCACCGCCGTTGCCCTGCGGTGCGGTCATGGCCAGCCGGATCCAGGCCTTGTTGAGGGCGTCGAAGGTCAGGGGCGCCTTCATGCGCACGCCTCCGCCGGGATGGGTCTGCCCGCCCGGCCCGTTGACGGCCTCCTGGGTGCCGTACCCGGCGACGAACCAGTCGGTGTCGTTGAGCCCCTGCGGGCCGAGCGCGTCGAACTGGCCGGCGGTTGGAAGCGTGGCGGGCGTGAAGGTCCAGCGCGCCTTCATCTTCTGCGCGGGCAGATCGATCACCGCGATGTCGTGCGGGTCGGAGGCGGGGCCCGGGTAGGCGGGGTTGGTGTGGGCGACGCCCTCGACACCGACGGCACCCGCCTGCGCGGCCGGATCGCCGGGGTACTTCTTGGCGGCGGCGTCGAGTCCGGCCTGGACGTTCTGGTCCAGGGACACGTAGAACCTGACATTCGCCGGCCAGTCCGTGGTGCAGTGGGCGGCGGTCAGGAAGGTGTCCCTGTCGATCATGGTGCCGGAACAGACCCAGTCGACGCGGTCCGGGGTCGCCGGGTTCCCGTCGGCGTCCCAGGTGGCGACGAGGGCGCCGACCTCGGTGCGCTCCGGCGCGGGCGTCGCGTTGTAGGAGTTGATCGCGGACGAGGGCAGCGCCGTCGCGAGCACGGCGGCGCAGGCGGCCGCGACGACGGCGGTGGTGCGAGCCATGGTGGTGGCACGTCGCTCGATCAAGAGAAGACCCTTCGGATGGGTGGGACGGGTGTTCTCCTGCGGGGGGTGTGAGGCGTGATCAGTGAACCGTCTGCGAACGACCACGACAAGAGGCCGGTGCCCGCCTTCGTCCACCCGTCAGCTCGCCCGTGCCGTCCTGGCGCCCCTCGGATCGGGTCGCATGCCGGATCGGGTCGCATGCCGGTCCGGGTCGTCCGTGATCGGACCGCATGCCGATTCGGCAGATGGGCTTATATCGTGACATGAAGCGATGAATCTGCCCGTAGCGGTCGAGCGGGCCCCCCGGTCCGCCCCTGTGGGGCTGGAGCGGTGTGCGACCCGTCCCCAGGAGGACGCGAGATGACGGACGTGGCGAGCAGGCGGGACGCGGGCGAGCGGCCTGCGCCCCCGGAGCGGGTCGTGACACTCACCGTGAACGGGCGGTCGTACGCCTTGCGTATGGACACGCGGGTCACCCTGCTGGACGCGCTGCGCGACCGGCTGGGTCTGGTGGGCACGAAGAAGGGCTGTGACCAGGGCGCCTGCGGCGCGTGCACCGTCCACCTGGACGGCCGGAGGGTGCTGGCCTGCCTGACTTTGGCGGCTCAGGCCGAGGGCCGGGCGATCACCACCATCGAGGGCATCTCCGGCACCGACGGTCCGCACCCGGTGCAGCAGGCGTTCATGGAACACGACGGCTTCCAGTGCGGCTTCTGCACGCCCGGGCAGATCATGTCCGCGGTGGCGCTCATGGCCGAGGGCCGGGCCGGCTCGGACGAGGAGATCCGGGAGTTCATGAGCGGAAACCTGTGCCGGTGCGGTGCCTATCCCAACATCGTGGCGGCGATTCGCGAGGCGGCCACCCGGGGAGGTCACGATGCGCGCCTTTGACTACGTCCGGGCCACCGACACCCGCGAGGCGGTGCGGTTGCTGGCAGACGATCCGGCGGCGTCCTGCCTCGCGGGCGGCACGACACAACTGGACCTGATGAAGGACGGGATCCTGGAGCCGCCGCGGCTGATCGACATCACGCGGCTCCCCCTGCACGGCATCGAACACCGTGGCGAGTCCGTGCACGTGGGTGCGCTGGTCACCATGGAGGAACTCGCCGCCGACGCCACGGTGGCCGAGCGCCTGCCCATGGTGCGCGAGGCCCTGCTGCTGGGTGCGTCGGTGCAGTTGCGGAACATGGCCACCATCGGGGGCAACCTGCTTCAGCGCACCCGATGCCGCTACTTCCGCGACCCCACGGTCGGCGAGTGCAACAAGCGCTCGCCGGGCTCCGGCTGCGCCGCGGTGCAGGGTGCGGCGCGCATGCACGCCGTGCTCGGCGCGAGCGAGCGGTGCATCGCGCTGCATGCCTCCGACCTCGCCGTCGCCCTGGTGGCACTCGACGCTGTCGTGCACATCCAGGGGCCGGCGGAGTCCCGTAGCGTGCCGCTGACGGAGTTCTACCTGACGGCGGACGTGAGTCCCGAGCGCGAGAACGTCCTGGAGCATGCCGAGCTGATCACCGGGGTCGAGATCCCGCTGCCGCCGTCGGCCGCCCGGTCGGGCTACCTCAAGGTCCGCGACCGGGCATCGTACGAGTTCGCCCTCGCCTCGGCCGCGGTGCTGCTGGTCGTGGAGGGCGGCACGATCCGTCAGGCCCGGGTCGGCCTGGGCGGCGTGGGGACGAAACCCTGGCGCGCTTACGAGGCCGAGCACGTGCTGACCGGGGCGCCCGCCACGACGGCCACGTTCCTCCAGGCGGCCGAGGCGACCATGCGCGACGCCTGGACCGTCCCCGGAACGGAGTTCAAGGTTCCGCTCGCCCGGCGCACCCTGGTGCGCGAGCTGCAGAACGTCTCAAGGGTGATGGCATGAGCACCGTCGAGAGCAGGCCGCGGATCGGCGCGGGCGTCAACCGGGTCGACGGCCCGCGCAAGGTCACCGGCACCGCCCCCTACCCGATGGACTTCAGCGTTCCCGGCCAGGCCTACGGCGCCCTGGTGCAGAGCACCGTCGCCGCGGGCCGGATCGTCCGCATGCACACCGAGGCCGCCGAGGGCGCCCCCGGTGTGATCACGGTCATCACCCACGAGAACGCCCCGAAGGTCGGGACGGGACCCGTGACGGTCCTCGGGGCGTCACCGCCTCCACCGCTGCGCGACGACCGGGTCGTCCACCACGGGCAGCACATCGCCTTCGTGGTGGCCGAGACCCCGGAGCAGGCCACCGCCGCGGCACGCCTGGTGCGGGCCGACTACGAGGCCACGGAGCCGCTGCTGGACCTTCAGGACCCGCGGGCCGAACAACTCGTCGACCCGTGGGGGACGGACACCTCCCGTGGCGACAGCGCCGCGGCGCTGGAGTCCGCCGAGGTGACCCTCCGGGCCACCTACACCACGGCAGACAACACCAACAACCCCCTCGGGCTGTTCGCGACCCTGGCGGCGTGGGAGGGCGAGACCCTCACCGTGCACGACACCAGTCAGTGGCCGTCGATGGTGCGCACCTGTCTCGCCATGGTCTTCGGCATCCCCGAGAGTTCGGTGCGGGTCCTGGTGCCCTACGTCGGCGGGGGCTTCGGCGCCGGGCTGCGCGCGTGGCCGCACGTGATCCTGACCGCCATGGCCGCGCGCATGATCAAGCGACCGGTCAAGCTGGTCCTGACCCGGCCGCAGATGTTCACCTCCGTCGGGCACCGGCCCAGCGGGGTGCAGTGGCTGAGCGTCGGCGCCACGCGCGACGGCGAGCTGGTCGCCCTGGACCACCGCAGCCTCAGCTCCCTGAGCATGGAGGACAACGACTACGAGCCTTTCGCCTGGGCCTCCTCCTTCGCCTACCGCTGCCCCAACGTGACCACCCAGGACCGGCAGGCCCGGCTGAACGTCGCCGTGCCCACGTCCATGCGCGCCCCGGCCGAGGCGCAGGGCAACTTCGCACTGGAGTCGGCACTCGACGAGCTGGCCCACAGCCTGCGCATGGACCCTCTGGAGCTGCGGCTGCGCAACCACACGGACGTCGACCCGCGCAACGGGCTGCCCTGGTCCGGCAAGGCGCTCCTGGAGTGCTACGAGGTCGGCGCGCGACGCTTCGGCTGGTCCGACCGGAACCCCGAGCCGCGCTCCATGCGTGACGGCAACTGGCTCGTCGGCTACGGCATGGCGAGTGCGCTGTTCCCCTATTTCGCGCAGCCCTGCGCGGCGCAGGCGACCGTCAACAGGGACGGCAGCGCGCTGGTGCGCAGTGCGGCGACCGACATCGGCACCGGCACCTACACCGTGATGGCCCAACTGGCCGCCGAGGAACTGGGGCTGTCCCTGGACCTGGTCCGCTTCGACCTGGGCGACTCCGACATGCCCAATGCGATGATGGCGGGCGGTTCCGGCCTCACCGGCGCGCTGGGCAACGCCGTGCACGACGCCTGCCGACGACTCGTGCGCTCGTTCGCCGAACTCGCGTGCGGCGACGCCGACTCGCCCCTGCTGGGCTTCTCCCCGGACGACGTGGAGTGCACCGACGGGAAGGTCCACCCCGTGGGCCGTCCGCACCTCGGGGAGTCGTACGCCGACATCCTCGCCCGGCACGGGCTGTCCGAGCTCACGGCGAACGGGAACAGCACGCCGCCGGTCGCCACCGAACTGGGCATGTCCCTCGCCGGCGCGTACGGCGCGAAGTTCGTGGAGGTCCGGGTCGACGCGGATCTCGGTCTCCTCCGGGTGGCACGGGTGGTCTCGGTGATCGACGGTGGCCGCATCCTCAACGAGAAGACGGCGAGGAGCCAGATCATCGGCGGGACGGTCGGCGGCATCGGTATGGCCCTGTTCGAGGACACGGTCACCGACCCGCGCACCGGACGCATCGCCAACGGCACGTTCGCCGACTACCTGGTCGCGGTCAACGCCGATGTCCCGGAAATGGACGTGGTCTTCGTCGGCGAGCCCGACCGCGGTACCGCCACCGGCACCAAGGGCGTCGGCGAGGTCGGTCTGGTCGGCATCGCGCCCGCCATCGCCAACGCCGTGTACCACGCCACCGGAAAACGCCTGCGCGAGCTGCCGATCACCCTGGACGCCCTGCTGTGAGCCGGGGTGACGGCTGTTTCCCGAGGTGAGGTTCCGAAGCCCGTGGGTGGCTGTCAGGCCGCGGCCTCGGCCACGCCGATAGGGCGGACACCCGTCCCGACGAGCCGGTGCCGTTATGTGCTTCGCCGGCGGCAGCCTGCCGTTCGGCGAGTGTCCCGGTCACGGGCGCAGGTGCGCCGTGAGTTCGTCTCCGGCGGGGTAGGGCCGCTCCTGGGGCAGCAGCCGGGCCGCGGAGTCGAGGTCGCCGTCGCCGACGAGTGCGTGGATCTCGTGGGCGAGCGGAGTCACGTCGCTGATGGAGACCGTCCACTCGTCCGCGTATCGCCGTGCGGCCTCACCGGAGAGCCCGAGTTGCAGCGAGCGGTAGGGCAGGGGCCGCAGGCGCAGATCGCGCTCCGGGTCCCACTGGACGCGGGCCGGCGCACGCTTCAACTCGCGTTGCCACGCGCCGCGGTCGGAATGCAGCCCGCGTACGTAACTCGACATGCACGCGTTGCGCAGCGCCCACTCGAAGCCGTCGCGAGCGATCTCGACGGCAACCACGGTCTCCTGCCCCGCCTTCGTGCCCCAGCCGCAGCGGTACATAATCCAGAGGAACGAGGGTTTGATCCACGTCAAGCCGCGCCCACAAACCATTCGTCGAGCTGTGACCAGAACCCTCACCGGTCTCAGTAGCGACGACCGGGGGGCCAAGTTGACTGCTCCGCGAGCAGCTCATTCGGCTCCATCAAGTGCGCAGCACCGTGGCGTTACCGCTTGCTCAGGTAGACGATCACTCCCATGGCGACGGGAACGCCGAATGTTCAGATCCAGGGCATCGGATGGCTGTAGTTCCACGTCCGGCCGCACCCGATGCGTTTGGGAACGGCAAGCCGTGGATCACCCCTGTTGATGTAGAAGATCCCATGCCAATGGTGATCGTCGTCCCGACTCACGCTGGCCCCCAACTATCCGACCGGCGGGGACAAACCTACCTCGTAGGAGAAACCACCAGCCGGTGAGGGTTCCTGGTTACAGCACGAGACCACACCAGGTGGCCGGCCCCAGACAACAACATCATTCACCACTACCGCGGCTGTGGCCTGGGTCGCGAGTCCACAGGGACAGACCGCTGCTCGTCGCTACGGCAAGGGTCTGACCGGAAGGCGAGAACCCAGCGGCACGTAGCTCGGAGTAGTTGGAGTGGAAGATGTGCCACCAACGCTCCTCGTGCGGACCGGAGTGCGGCAAACCGCCGTCCCGGGAGAGCAGGACACGCTCGTTCGGCCAGGCCGGAGCAACGACCTCCAGCTTCCAACCGTCTCCGCTGGTGGTGTGCAACCCTCCTCCGAAAAGCCCGGCGATGCGCACCCTGCTTCCGGCGACCGGTCCCAATCCAGGACACTGCAGAGCGGGATCCGCGTCGGGACTGCTGTCCTCGGGGTCGGCGTCACGATCCCGCGCGATCTTCTCTCCCGTGACGGCGTCGAAGAGACCGTGACCGTCGTGCGAGACGACCATCACCAGGTCCTGGCCGGTGCCGGGGTGCGAGGCGAAGCCGATCCCGATAAGTCCGCCGACCGGGGCGTAAGCGCTGCGCCGCCAGGGCTCGGGGGCCTGTACCACCGGGGCAGCGAGAAGCCTTCGCCTCATCGCCTGCTGGTAGGGGGAAAGCTCCGGTTCAGGCCCTGGCTGCTCAACCGGAGGTTCGTTCTTCGTCCACTTCGCCACGCAGCCATGATCCATACTTCGGCGGGTTCGCCCAACCGAGTTGACACAGGCCAACACCCAGCAACCAGCCCCCGGTCTGTCAGCGCGGCTTGATGACCAGGAAACTCGACCTGACCGGGGTAATCACGCGCACTGAGGAGAGAGACTCAGGCGGGGCAAGCGAGGATGAGGTAGCTGCCGCGTTGGCCGCTGTCGGTGCGTTGAGGCGTCGCCAGCCAGCTCCGCAGCGAGGGTGCAACGCCAGGAACCTTGAACAACCGCTCATAGGGAAAGTAAGTCTGCGCCGGCCGTAGACCTTGGCGCGATGGTGTGGCCTTCTGAGCCCCCTTCCTCGATCAGCAAGCGGCTCAGTGGCCTTTAATCCGTGTCCCTCCGGTAACAACCTGAAGAGCTGCCGGACGAGGCGAACTTGGGCAGGTCGTTGCGGAAGAAGCGGATCGTCTGGTCCGGTGGCTGTGGATTTTGCAGCTCATTGACAGCTGCCGCAGAAATGATCAGGCAGAAACTCTTGGTCAAGGGAGTGCGATCCCCTGAACGAAGCAGCTCAAGGGAGCCTTCGTACCGGCCCGCCTGGTACATCCAGTTGTCGGCACGGAACTGGAAGGATGGCTGTTGTGGTTTGTCTTGACTGACAACAAATGGGGCAGGATCGCCACTCCAGTGGTTATTTACCGTGTCCGTAGTCGGATCGTAATACCACGTGTCGCTTTCCTTCCAATAAAAGACCGGGCGCTTCGAATGAGAGATTGAGTCACTAGGGGTAAGCTCTAAGTGCGCGTCACGAATCACTTCGACATTCTCGCTCTTAAATCTGGTGGAAACTGTCGGCTGCACGTAGAATCGCACATCGTTTCCGAGCTTTTCGAGGCGAAAAAGATGAGGAAGCGCCATATCGACGTTAGGTTGGCGCTGCAACTCAGCGAAGTTGTAGAGCGAAATGGCCAGGGCGACGACAGCTGCGGCCGTTGCAGACCACTTGTGCACGGCCTCGAATCGTTGCCTCCCACGAGACCTCGCCGGCCCCGCCGCAGCCTCTTCCATTCCCCTACTCTCCGCGAAGGACGCAGTCTTGTGCGTGTTGCATTACTCCGTATGGCGTTCACGGGGCCCCGCCGCAACCGACTGGGCTGGAGCCTCGACTTCGGCTCGCCGGCGACGCACACGAGTCTGTCAACGCGGCTTGATGACCCACGTCAAGCCTCGCTCGCAAACCTTTAGCCCAAACACCGGAAGCCGACACCCGGTGATCAAGGAAGATGTGCACATGCTTGATCGGTCTCCCGCGCTGTCTCCGATGTCACTCGTGAATGACGTGCAGGCGTATGCGCTCTGCGGTGACAGGGCGGCCGCAGAGAGTTTCCCCTTCGGCAGCGCCACCGTCGTCATCGGCAACGCTGGGACGGTGATTGTCGTGGAAGCAGGCGACGCACTCGACAGGAGCTGCGTGTGGAACGCCGACGAAGTCCGGCTCCTCGGTCCCGCGCCACCGCCAGTCAAGGAAAGACTCGTGGGGCGGCCCTCGGCGTTGGGTGCGGACGAGGCGAAGTTGCCCATTCATCTGATGGTCCGGGTCTCGGAGAGCCTCGTGTACCTCGGCACCGGATCCGCGACTCGGACCACCACGGTGCTACCTACGGGCTGCAACGAGCACGTTCTCACCGACTGTGCCGTGCGGCTCGATTCTCCCCTGAGCAAGCTCGACCTGGACCAAGTCCGTCCTCTCCTCCCCCCGGCGAACCTCCCGAGCCTGGAATGGCTCAGCCACGTGAACGGCGACAGGGCCAGCGCGCTCGAACAGTTCATCGCCGGCTGGTATCCCGCTACGTCCGAGACTCCCGAGCCACCCTCAGCTCAGGCACCTGGCCGAGACCTGCCGGACGGACTGCGGCAGTTCTACCAACTGGCACAGCACCGCCCAGGCTCCCTGGGAGCGCAGAACCGAATCCTTCCCGCTTCCGAACGCCAGACCGACCCCAGGGGAGAGATGCTCGTCTTCGGCGAGGAGAACCAGCGATGTTTCTTCTGGTCGCTGCTGTGGACGCTTGACGGTCTCGAAACCGATCCGACCGTCTGGTTCCGTGAACACGACGAACCTCCCATCGCCGAGCAAGAGCCGCTCAGCGGCTTCCTCATCCAGTTCTCGCTCTTCGAAGCTTCAATGGGCGCCGACTACGTGGCACTGTCCCGCCAGCTCACCGCGCAACAGGTGAACCGGCTCACCGAAGGGCTCCACCCCGTGCCCCTGCGGCCTTTCTGGCCCTGGGCTCCCACGCGCTTCTACGTGGCCCCAGGGCTCGTCCTGCACGTCTCGGACGAGGGAGGTAACGACGATTTCCGCGCCTGGGCCGGCGCAACCCACCGGAGCGCTCTCGCCCCGCTGACCGAGGCCGCGGTCGAGTGGGTCGAGTTCGACGGCTGACATCGCGTCGACGCGTGGCCGCCCTCGGCCGGGCAGAGACGGGGGCTGCGAACGCGGCTTGATGACCCACGTCATGCGGTCCCGCTTCCACGCGGCGGGGAAACGGCCCAGGCGAACCGCGGGCATGCCGATCTCGGGGGAGTACGCCTGATAGACGGTGATCGTGGACACCGTGTAGAACGCACGGATCCTGCGCTGCGGTTCTTCCATGGAGCACAGGGTGAGGCCGACGGATCCTCGTCGGCCATTGATTTTCACTGCGGTCGACCTGACGGGGTGCCGGATCTTTCTCCTGGATCGTGTCCATGACGGCCTCGTGCCTGTCCGCGCCCCTATGGGCTGTGAGCGCGGCGAAGGACCGGCATTCGGCGAAGCGTCTCGCGCGGGTGATGGCGCACCGCGGGAGCAGTCCAGCAGCAGCCGTGCACGATCTGGCGAGTGCCATCGCCTCCGCGCCCGAGAACCCCGAGCCCTATACGGTTCTTGCCGAGTTGTGGAGGGACAGGCTCGGAGCTGGCCGAGGTCGTTCAGGGTGCCGACTCCTTGAGCACGGTACCGGGGCAGTCATACATCAGCTTCCTCGAGGGTGACATGGACGGTCCGGCGCTGGCGATCGGATCGGTCACGGGTGTGCGACCCGACATCGCGTGGGCGCACGCTCCCTGGTTCAGCGATGAACGATCAGCAACTCCAGGTGCCTCGGAGTCAGCGGCGGTCAAGTCCGCGGTCGTGGCGAGGGAGATCTGCAGCTCGCGGGCCCCCGGTGGACAACTCATCAGCCCTAGTCTGAGCACCATGAGCGACAGTGACTTCACCGGCTTGCGCGGTACGGAGTTCGAGCGCGCGGACATGACGGGGGCGCGGTTCACCACGGTGAGCCTGAACGAGGCGACGTTCCGGGCGTGTGAGTTAAACCGGGTCGTGATGCGCGGTGTCGAGATGGTCGACGTCACCATCGACGGTGAGATCCAGAACCTCGTCGTCAACGGAGTCGACGTCGTGCCGTTGCTGGAGGCCGAGCTGGACCGCCGGTACCCCGACCGCCGCAAGTTCCGGCCGGACACTGCCGAGGGGTTTCGGGATGCCTGGGACCTCGACGAACGGCTGTGGGAATCGACCGTCGCGCGGGCGCGCCGGCTGCCCCCGGAGCTGCTGCACGAGTCGGTCGGCGGCGAGTGGTCGTTCATCCAGACCCTGCGCCACCTGGCGTTCGCCACCGAGTCGTGGGTCGGCCGCTGCATCCTGGGCGATCCCAGCCCTTGGCACCCGCTGTCCCTGCCGTGGGACCAGATGGGTCCCCGGCCGGGAGTGCCGCACGACCGTGACGCGCGCCCGTCGCTCGAAGAGACGCTCGCCTTGCGGCTGGAGGCGATGGCGATCATGCGGCGCGTGGTCGACGGCCTGACCGACGAGCAGCTCGACAGCCGGACCGAGCCGCTCGTGGGTCCCGGCTGGCCGGACGAGGGTGAGACCTTCCTCGTCCGCGAGTGCCTGCTGGTCGTCCTCAACGAGGAGTGGTGGCACCGCATGTACGCCGAGCGCGATCTGGCCGTCCTCGAGGAACGGGGCTGACGCCGTGGATCTCGTCTTCACCGGTCGGGTGATCGAATGGCGCGGGCCGTCTCCGTACCACTTCGTCCGTGTGCCCGACGAGGAGTCCGCCGATATCCACGAGGTGGCTGCGACGGTCACGTACGGCTGGGGCGTGATCCCGGTCAGGGCTCGGATCGGCGAGGTCGCGTTCGGCACGTCGCTCTTTCCCAAGGACGGCGGCTACCTGCTGCCACTGAAGAACGCGGTGCGCGGGCCGCAGGGCCTCGCGCCAGGGGATGACGTGACCGTGGAGGTGACCGTCCGTCTGTAGCCCCAGACAGTCCGTGCGGCGATGGCCGGGTCCGTTCTCGATCCACGGGAGAGGGCGTGGTTCGATATGGCTGACGGCGTGGTGGTCCAGGTGTTGGCGAGAGCGCTCGCGGCCTGATCAGAGCACCGCGAGCGCTTTGTCTATGCGCCGTGCCGTGCCCTTGTGCGTGACCCATCTGCTCAGGGTCTCCAGTTCCGCCCGTGCTGCCCCGTTCCCGAGCAGAGCCAGCGCGACGATGCCCGCCTCCGCCACTTGCGGCGAGCGGGGAGCGCCTCCGGAGCGATGGTTCAGGGAGGTCTCGACGAGGCCGACGAGGGCATGGACGGTGTCCGGCTCAGGCGGAAGGAGGGAAAGCATCCAAGCGAGTCCACGGAGCACATGGGAGTTGTAGGGGTCGAAACACGCGTTCACATCGAACGGGAGGTGCGGATGACCGAGAAGCGGGAAGGTTCGATCCAGATGAGCCAGCTCCAGCCACCTGAGCACTGCTCGTCGTGCCTCCTCCGGGCCGACGGCGTCCAGCAGGGCCGATCCGGTCCGTCTCCACTTCGCCGATGGTGCGTCGGCCGTCGCGGGGGCCGCATGCTCCAGCAGCCGCTGCCACGGCTCTCCTCCGGCAGTTGCTTCCTTGAGAGCCGCGTCGGCCCACGGTTCGCCGGGATTGAGCACCGGACCAGGAAAATGAGCCAGTAGGTTGCGCATTTCGGGTTCCGCGCCGTTCGCGGCCGCCTGCGTGCGACGGAAGCCCGGCAGGTTCACCGCCGCACTCGTGCGCCGGAAGGCGGCCAGGACGGCCGTGTCGGGAGTACGCCCGGCTGCGAGTTCCGCGTCGGCCAGTTCCCAGATCCGGTGGCTCGACCAGATGAGGTACTGGTCCCTCAACCGGGAGAGCTGTTCCCGGCGTTCGGCAGCCAACAGGTCCCCGTCGAGGCCACGGACGACTCCGGAAGCGACCATGAGGAGTTCGGTGCGAAGGTATCCCCGATCCCGCCTGAACTCCTCGGCGGACCAGTCATCTTCCACGTGGGCGTACCAACGGGCCCATATGCCGGCGAGCTCCTGCCGGTCCTTGTCGGGCAGCGCCCTTAGGAGCTCCATGTTCTCGGACCCCACACCGGTCATGGAGCCGTTGTTGCAGGCGGCCCGCATGACGGCGCGAGACAGCTCAGGCAGGTCGCCTCGCTCCGCCAGGGCCCGGTACTGAGCGGCCTGTTCCGCCAGGACCTGGGTGTTCCCCATCCATCTGCTCATGACCGGCAGCCTAGAAGGGGCCGCTGACATCCGACCTGTCCCCTCGGGTAGGGCTCAGCCGCTCTCCCGCCTCGGAAGAGCGTCGATGAATACTTCCCCGTGGCTTCAGGCGCGGTGATCGGAGTCGCTGGACGCCACCGGGGGACCGCTGGCCCTCCCCGCCAGGCCGAACGTCACTGGTCGCCGGAGCGGCGCGGTGTTGTCATTGGTAGAGACGGGCGTGGACGAGCGGTCGCGAAGGCCGGGGCACGCGCCGTCGCGAAGCGGAGGAGGCCGATGCCATGCTGCACCGCCGCACGGTCGGTGACGTGATGACCGAAGAAGTCATCACCCTCCGCCCCGACACGCCGTTCCAAGAGATCGCCTCCCTGCTGGACGCGAACGACATCGCCGCGGCACCGGTCATCGATGACGAGGGCGCCCCCGTCGGCGTCGTGTCCGCGTCCGATGTACTGCGGCACGAGACCGGCATGCCCGATCCACAGGGGCAGGACGGGAACGACGAGCGCGCGTGGGGCAAGGCCCGGGCCCGGACCGCGGGCGCGCTCATGAGCAGCCCTGTCTTCACCGCCCGTGCTGACTGGACGATCCCACGGGCCGCGCGGGAACTTCGCAGGCGGCACGTCAAGCAACTGCCGGTCGTCGGCGACCACGGGCTCCTGACCGGCATCGTCAGCCGTAGCGACCTGCTGAACGTCTTCATCCGCTCCGACGTCGAAATCCGCGGCGAGATCGAGCGGGACGTCCTGGGGCGCATCCTCGGCCTGGAAGAGGGCAGCGTCGCGGTCGAGGTCCAAGAGGGTGCCGTTACCCTGCGGGGTCACGTTCCGGAACCGCGTCTTGTCCCGGTGGTCGTGGGCCTGTGCCAGGGCGTCGACGGTGTCGTCGCCGTGGACGCCCACCTCGTGGCGGCCCGGACGGACTAGTCGCTGGTGACTTCGCACGCCGGAGCGATGCACGTCGGGCTGTCCGCCCGTGCTTGATCGCTCGACGTCCGGGACTCACGGAACTGCCCGCCCAGCTTGAAGAGCCCGGTCACTGCGGCACTGCCTTCGTCTGCGGTCAGCGACCGGAAGCGCGATGTGTCGACCGCTGGCCGTACGAGGCGGAGAGCGAGTGCTCTCCGGACGAGGTTGGTGCCATGGCACAGGTCTTCGGCGAGCCATTCGCGGAAGCCCGCGAGCGCCGTTCGACCGCTGCCCTCGTGGTAGCCGTCGAGGTAGGCCGCGTAGGGCCAGAAGGGGCCGTCCAGGCCGTAGGCGCCCGGACGTCATCGGATGTCCGCCGACAGATCCAGGGGATCCAGCCGTACTGCCTGATCCCCCGGAAGCGAGTCGGCGGTCTGGCGGACGACATGATGTGACGTCGGCACGTCGACTTCCGCTCAGGACCCGTAATCGGCCCGGGGGGCGGCGAGCCGGCCGGCGGCGACCGCGAGCCAGCCGCCGGGGGAATACGGTGCCGGCGGATCGACCTCCATGCCCAGTTCGGCGACGGCGAGGGCGTAGTCGGACTCGTCGAGATCCAGCGCGAGGAGTTCGTGCAGCTCCCCTACGAGGTGAGCGACGAGCTGTGGGTCGGTCGAGGCCCGATAGTCCTCGAGGGCTGCGTCGTGGTTGTCGAACTCGTCCGGCATGTCCTGCGAGAACCAGCCGCCGAGGAACTGGCCGAGCTCGGGGAAGCGGGCGTGCCATTCCCAGTGGGTGACGGGGGCCGCCGGGAGCGGGACCTCGCCTTCTTCGACGCTGTGCCTGATGCGGTCGGCGAGGCAGAGCAGCCACTGCTGGACCGCGCCATCGGCCAACCCGACGTCGGGGATCACGTAGAACTCCCCGAGGCGCTGCCGCAGCCGCCCCGGTGGATTCTCGGCGTAGTCCCGCAACTGCCGCTCGGCGATGGCGAGGGCCCACGGGCGGCTGTGCCAGGTCTGCCGTAGGTAGGCGGTCAGGGCTTGGCCGGGCTTGTCGGGGGTGTCGTCGGCCGGCTGTCCGGCGTAGGCGCGCAGGACGTGGTCGAGTTCGCCGTATCGGCGGTCGTGTTCGAGGGGGCTCAGCGGCACGGTGGTCTGCCTCTACGGGTTGCTACAGGTAGATGGGGAAGGTGGCGTGGACGGCGAAACCGTGGGGGCGGGAGGCGTCCCGCTTGAGGATCACACGGGCCGCCCGCACATCGACGGACCCCCGTCCGGCCAGCATCATGGCCTGCAGAAGGACGCGTCCGACCGGCTCGGACCGGGACGGCCAGGACGCCTCGATGGTCAGGCGCGGGCGCGTCGACTGCGCGAGCCAGCGGTGGATGAGCTGCTCGTTGGCGGTGACGACGTGCTGGGTGGCCCATTGGGCGGTCTCGTGGTCGGGGTAGGTGGCGGAACGGGTGCGCACCTTTGGTCTCTCCTGAATGCTGCGGCGGGTGATTGTCGGATGGGCGCGAACGGCTAATCGTCCTCGAACCGCCAGAGCACCAGGACGTTCTCACCCGAAACCCCGATGAGACAGACGTCGATGGTGGTGTCGGCAAGGGCATTGGTGTGAAATGACGAGGCAAGGAAATCTGCCTCTTCGCCGTCTTCCGCATGCCCATGATTGGTGAAGAAGCGTGCGCCATCCCCTACGGCCTTCAAGATGTCCCGCAGACAGGAATCGCGTTCCGTATTTGGAATGCGAAGGGATGCGTGAGGACCGTACAGAAGAGATCCGACCGAGATCAGCCGGGCCAGATCCAAGGCTTGGGCAGGCGAGACCTCCAGAAGGTTGTTCCGCAACTCGCTGCGGTCTACCTGCCGGAGCACGGGATTCCCCTGGATCGTTTCTATTACGGTGCCGTGCCAGTCCGTGCCCCTGCGGGCTACGAGCGCGGCGAAGGACTGGCGTTCCTCGAAACGTCCCCGCGCGCAGGCGGGCAGACCCGTCTCCCTCTCCGTCACAGATCCTCCCGATGTGTGCTCACGGCAGCGTGGGCATGGACGTGTAGACAACATAGGGCGGGTGAAGGCCGTTCTTGTACTTGAGTACGACCTTCACCGTGTGCGTGTCCTGCGCCGCACTCGCCCTGGGGTTGCCTGCCTCAACGGTACGACCGGTCACAGCATTGAACTCCACCGGATCGAGGGTCAGAATCGAAGTGTCGCGACGCGGTCTGGAGAGCCATCTCTTTATCTTTTCCTGATTGTCCACTCCGGCGTTCTGCTGACCAGAATGAGCGGGCGGCCCCACATATTCCAGCGTGTCTTGAGTGTACTTCTGGGCGGATGTCAGGTTCGTGAAGCTGGAAGCGGCATCGATCGTCGGCTGATCCCTGAGCCGCTGCGCGAGCTGCTCATCGGTCTTGCCCACATGTTTGTCGATGATGTGGCTTCCGTGGACTCCTTCCTGATTCGCCAGATCGACCGGATACGCGTGATTGGCCTCGCTGTCCCCGGGCACCGTGTAGAGCGGATCGCCCTTGAAATCAGTCAGGGCGCGCGCACCGAACGCCTCCGCCCTGGCCGATTCGGCATCAAAGGTCGGTGCGCTCGAGTATGCCTCGTCCAGTGCCGGCAGCAGCGCCTTGATTTCGCCGACCTGTCGATGGACCCGGTTGTTGTAGGCCGCCACGGCGTCGTTCAGGGCGGCCTCGTCGATGTCCAGGACGATGCCGACCGAGAGGTCGGTGACCAGGCCCTTGCCCGCGTGCCACAGTCCTTTCACCAGGCTCTTGGCATCCGTGATGTCCAGTTCTCGCGGATCGAGCTGCTTGAGGCTGTCCAGGACGGCTTGGCGGTAGATCCGGTGTAGATCGTCCCGGACGTCCTCGGCCGCCTTGGCGACGGCATAGACCGCATCGACCATGGCGTCGCAGGTGTCGAACAGGACGGCGAAGACGGGATGGCTGGTCCCTCTCTTCTTCGCGTCGTCGTTGGACCAGTCGTAACCCTCGCGGTCTTTGCCCCAGGCGGAGGTTCCCCACAACGTGCTGCAGAACGTCCGCATCGCGTTGTACCACTCCTGGTCGGCCTGGTCGGTGATGCTGCCGACGAGGCCCGTCAGCGTCCCGTCCACCAGGCCGAGCGTGGTCTGCGGCATCCGCCATGTCTGGGAGATCGAGTACAGACGCAGGTGGTTGGGCAACGGCAGGATGGTAGCCGCCTTGCCCCAACGGCACTCGTGCTCCAGCAAGGGGCGCAGGACAGCCAGAACCGCTGCTTCCAGGCCTTCCAAGGCCTCCTGCATGATGCTCTGGCCGGGGTCGAGGTCACCCCACTTGAAGTCCGTGACCGGACCGTATGCAGGGGGTTTGTCGATCACGTACGGGATCGGCCGGGGCGCCGGATGCGCTGACGGAGAAGGGTGCGTGGCAGCGTCCGCCGCCGCGTAGTTGTTGGCGGTGGTGGTGAATCCGACAGCGGCGCCGCCGACACTCACCACGGATCTGGCCCAGACTTCGAGGAACCTGTTGGCGACCTTGACGTAGGCGGCCGTGAAGTCCTTCATGGCCGATCCGTTGCCGCCGCCGTCCGGGTAACGTGCCAGTTCGTCGAGGAACGACTTGATGCCCTGGTCAAGAGGGTCCTGTTGGCCCGCCACATTCGTCGAGACCCCGTAGAGAACAGACGGAGTCACATCGATCGTGCCGTTCTGTGGAGCCGGCGGAGTGGCCATCAGGCGGCTCCCCAGCCGCGCAGCACCGCCCGGTGTGCCGCCGCGTAGTTGGCATGACCGGTGGTGACGTAGGCGTGCAGCCACTTCTGAGCGGTCTGAAGGTCCTGTGCAGAGCGGTCCCACTCGTCGAGCTTCTGTACGAAGACCTCGCGAGCCTCGCCCTTCCACGACAGCACGACGGGTTCGACGCGCTCGTAGAGGCCCTCCAGCTTGTCATTGAGCTGCTTGAGGATGTCCTCGAGTTCGGTGGCGAGTTCCTGGAGAGCGGAGAAGGAGACGCTTATATGGCCGTCGCTGCCATTGGTGGGCCCGGTCGACATGATCCCCCTTGGTGTCGGCAACTGGGTCTGAGCTGAGACTTGGCCTTCGCCTCAGCTCAGAAGAGGTCGAGGCTGCTGCGCGGCGGTGGCGGTGCGCCGCCTGTCCCGGCCTCCGGATTGGGCGTGGAGAGCTTGTCGACTTCGGTGCTGAGATCCACCTGGACACGCTGTATCTGTTCGAGCACGTCAAGGTCGTGCTCGCTGAAGCCGTCCCGGCTCAGGCGCACGGCCTCCTCCAGCAGCTTCAGCACTTCACGGATGCGCACGGCGTCCTCGGCCGCCGCCCGGTGGAACTCGCGGTACGCCGTCGCCGCCGGACCGCGCCAGCCTGCCTCGATGCGGTCGACGATCGCGTCCATGCGTTTGACCTGCTTGTCGAGATGGTCCTGCATGTCGCCGAGGTCACCGGCGAGCTTCGTCAGGCCCTTCGACGACACGCGCAGATCGGGGCCGCCTTTCTCGTCCGCGCCTGTGTCGGGTACTCCCATGCCGCATCCCCCATCCTGTCGGCATCTCGTGTCTCAACAGACTTGGGGATCTTACGGAGGGAGCACCGGCAGGAATGCATGGGGCCAATACAGCAAGACTCGGAGGGCGGACGGACGTGCCGGGGAACGGAACGGGAACGCGCCCATGGTTCGCCTCCTTCCCCCGGCCGTGGTACCGCATCGCCCATCGACCCCACGGCCGGTCAGCGACGGCCTCAGGCTGGTTCTGCTACTCCTCCAACGCCTCGGGCACCGGAGCGATGCCCGTGGGGCAGGACACCCCTGTCCCGCCCAGCCCGCAGTAGCCCGCCGGGTTCTTGTCGAGGTACTGCTGGTGGTAGGCCTCCGCCGGGTAGAAGGGGCGGTCGGTGGCGGGGAGGATCTCTGTGGTGATCACGCCGTGGCCGGCGGCGGTGAGGGCCTTCTGGTAGGCGGCGCGGGCGGCCTCGGCGGTGGTGGCCTGGGCGGGTGTGTGGGTGTGGATCGTGGAGCGGTACTGGGTGCCCACGTCGTTGCCCTGGCGGAAGCCCTGCGTGGGGTCGTGCGACTCCCAGAACGTCTTCAGCAGGCGGTCGTAGGAGATGACCTCGGGGTCGTAGACCACGCGGACCACCTCCGCGTGACCGGTCAGGCCCGAGGAGACCTCCTCGTACGTCGGGTTCTCGGTGTAGCCGCCTGGTAGCCGACCAGGGTGGTCCACACGCCCGCGGGGAGCCGCCAGAACTTGCGCTCGGCGCCCCAGAAGCAGCCGAGGCCGAAGTCCGCGATCTCCAGGCCCTCGGGGTAGGGGCCGAGCAGCGGGTTGCCGAGGACCGTGTGGCGGGCGGGGACCGTGAACGCCGGCTCCGGGCGGCCGCGCAGAGCCTGCTCGCGGGTCGGCAGCTGGGGCGTACGACTGTGCAGGAACATGCGGTCTCCAATCCGGGGATCGGGAGGCTTCAACGAGTGCGGGCCCAGGCGAATTCCGGGGTCCGACGCCCCCGCGCCCCGCGCGGGAGCGTCAGTGCGGCAGGGTCGCCGGGCTGCCGCCGTTCGCCTCGTAGCCCGCCACCGCCAGGGCCCGGTAGACCGCGAACTCCGCCGCCGGGTCCTGGGACAGGGTCCAGGGCAGCGCGCCCACGTGGCCGTCGACCTGTATGAGCTGGCTCATGGCCTCGGCCCAGCGCTCGGAGCGGACCAGGAAGAAGATCAGCAGATGGCGGACGTGCGCCGCCACGGGGTCGCCGGGACGGGCCGAGTGGACCGCGTGGAGCGCGCCGTGCACCGCCTTGGTCACGACCTCGCTCTGGTAGAAGCTGCTGACCAGGTTCACCTCGGGCAGGTGCTCGAAGACCGCGAACAGAGGCATCGCCGCCAGCAGGGAGCCCCGCGGAGCGCGGGCCGCCGCCGCCTCGGCGAACGCCATCGCCAGCTGCCGGGAGCCGTGCCACTTCTCGCACCAGTAGTGCAGGGCCGCCAGGTGTGCGCCCATGTGGGTCGGCGCGCGGTCCAGGATCTTCAGCCACAGCTTCTCGAAGTCCGGCTGGGAGTAGGCCAGTCCGCGCGCCACCGACAGCTCGACGATGTACGGGATCGGGTCGCCCGGCGCCAGCAGCGCGGCCTGGCCGCACGTCTCCCGGGCCTCCTCCATGATGATCCTGAACTCGTCCGTCCCCGGCGTCGACGTCCGCCACGCCTGCTGCGCCAGGAACTCGGCGTGCACCGCCGCACCGCCCGGGTCCTTGGGCTGCTCGGCCCGCCACACCCGCAGCCACTGCCCGCCCGGCGTCTCGTGGACCCCGCCCGGCCGCTGCTGCAGCTCCAGCGCCGCGGCACCGGCGAAGGCCTGCACGCGCTGCCAGCGCAGCTCGCCCTCCCTCTCCGTACCCGCCAGGAGTTGGGCGGCCGCGCGGTAGTCCTGCGTGCGCTGCACCAGGTCCAGCACGTCCAGGAGGTCCTGGTCGGGGCCGGGCATGCGGACGTCGAGCTCCTCCTGGGGCGCGAATCCGTAGTTCGCCGGGTCCGCGGCGTCCGGGTGCCCGGGCGGCACCTGCTCGATGACGCCACGCCTGCGCCTCAGGAACGGAAGCAGCACGAAGCCCAGCATGACCAGCGCCATCAGGACCCAGAGAATCTCCATGACTCAAGCGAACCAGACCGTGCCGACAATTGGCCAACCCGTGCCGCGGGCCTGTGGAAAACTCCCGCGTCCCGGCCCCTTTCCGCGCCGGGCCCCACCGTCGCGGGCCGCCACGCACCGTTGTCCCGCACCAGGCCCGTGGGCGCACTACCCTCGGGCCCATGAGCGACAGGCACATCAGTCAGCACTTCGAGACGCTCGCGATCCACGCGGGCAACACCGCCGACCCCCTCACCGGCGCGGTCGTCCCGCCGATCTACCAGGTCTCGACCTACAAGCAGGACGGCGTGGGCGGTCTGCGCGGTGGCTACGAGTACAGCCGCAGCGCCAATCCGACCAGGACCGCCCTGGAAGAGAACCTCGCCGCCCTGGAGGGCGGTCGCCGCGGGCTCGCGTTCGCGTCCGGACTGGCGGCCGAGGACTGCCTGTTGCGTACGCTGCTCAGCCCGGGTGATCACGTGGTCATCCCGAACGACGCGTACGGCGGCACGTTCCGCCTGTTCGCCAAGGTCGTCTCCCGCTGGGGCGTGGAGTGGTCGGTGGCCGACACCAGCGACCCGGCCGCCGTGCGGGCCGCGATCACCCCGAAGACCAAGGTGGTGTGGGTGGAGACCCCCTCCAACCCGCTGCTCGGCATCACCGACATCGCCGCCGTCGCTCAGGTCGCCCGGGACGCCGGCGCCCGGCTGGTCGTCGACAACACCTTCGCCACGCCGTACCTGCAGCAGCCGCTCGCGCTCGGCGCGGACGTCGTCGTGCACTCGCTGACCAAGTACATGGGCGGCCACTCGGACGTCGTCGGCGGCGCGCTGATCGTCGGCGACGCCGGACTCGGCGACGAGCTGGCGTACCACCAGAACGCCATGGGCGCCGTCGCCGGCCCCTTCGACTCCTGGCTGGTGCTGCGCGGCACCAAGACGCTCGCGGTGCGCATGGACCGGCACAGCGAGAACGCGACGAAGGTCGCCGACATGCTGTCCCGGCACCCGCGCGTGACGCGCGTCCTGTACCCGGGCCTGCCGGACCACCCCGGTCACGAGGTCGCCGCCAAGCAGATGAAGGCGTTCGGCGGCATGGTCTCCTTCCAGGTCGAGGGCGGCGAGGAGGCTGCCGTCGAGGTCTGCAACCGGGCCAAGGTGTTCACGCTCGGCGAGTCCCTGGGCGGTGTGGAGTCCCTGATCGAGCACCCCGGACGGATGACGCACGCTTCCGCGGCGGGCTCCGCCCTGGAGGTCCCAGCCGACCTGGTCCGTCTGTCCGTCGGCATCGAGAACGTCGACGACCTGCTGGAGGACCTGAAGCAGGCCCTCGGATAGCGAGCGGCCCGGCCACCGGCCCGATCGGTCCGAGCAGGACGGCCGAGGGCCTGAAGAGGGCGGCCGCGGTCCGGTCCGGCCACCGCGGCCCTCACCAGCCGCTCACGGGTGGAGTCGTCTGCGACGGCGGCTCCACCCAGGGCCGTACCGTCAGCGCCCACACGGTGAACGCGACCACCGCGGCGAACAACAGCAGCCACATCGTGCGTCGGGCGAGTGTCCTGCGGCGCAGCATGCGGCCCCCGCGGCGCACCACGTCGGCGTACAGCTCCGCAGGCACCTGCGGAGGCGTCTGCTCCAGGAGCCGCCGCACGGCGGCCTCACGCTCCATCCGGTTCACGTCCGCCTCCCTTCACTCCGCCCGCCGCCACCAGCTACGCGTCTGCCTGTTGCCTCGTGCGCCGCTACGACGGGGCCACCTCCGGGTCGCGTACCGCGGGGGCGGGGCGCGCGGGTGGCCGGGCCAGGGTGGTGATCGCGCGGTCGCAGATGACGCGGACGCGTTCCGGGGGCAGGCCGAGCAGCGCCGCCGCCTGCTCCTCGGCGACCCCCTCGTACAACCTGAGGACCAGGACGAGGCGCTCCTGGGGGGTGAGGGCGGCCAGGGTGCCGGGGAGTCTGGACCGGCCGCGGCCCGGTCCGCCGTGCTGGTGCCATGCCTCACGGGCGAAGCGGCCGGCCAGGTGCTGGCGGGCACGCTCGTACGGGTCCTCGCCGCGCAGCCGGTCCCAGCACGCGTACGTGTGCGCGAGGGCCAGGGTCAGCAGGCGGCACGCGCGCGGGTTGTCATTCGGGGCCTCCGCGGTGAGCAGCGTCGCGGCATGCAGCAGCCGCCCGGCCGCGCCCGCGACGAACGCCTCGAACTCCCGGGCCCGGCGAGCGCCTTGGAACGCCTGCCGTTCTCGCACCGCGCCTCCCCCAAGGGCGATCCTGAAGAAGCGGGACCCCGTTCGCGTACGGGATACGGAACCGTTGTGCGTCAAGGCCCCGGTCTCACTATCACGCCAGGGGTGGCCCGGGGGTCAAGAGCCGCGCGCCACGCCGACGGGACGGCCGGCGGAGTGCGGCTCGCGGGCGCGGCTCAGGAGGCCGGCGTCGTCTCCGCCCCGGCCCCGGTCGCCGCACCC
Organism: Streptomyces carpinensis; assembly: GCF_002154505.1. Classification (GTDB taxonomy): domain Bacteria; phylum Actinomycetota; class Actinomycetes; order Streptomycetales; family Streptomycetaceae; genus Streptomyces; species Streptomyces carpinensis. The sequence goes on from NZ_MUBM01000103.1 coordinate 36,814, forward strand.
GACCCCGGCCCTACCCCCGCTTCCGGCGCCGGGCCGGAGCCCTGGGAGGCCTGACGGGTGGAGAGCGCGTGGTTGAAGCGGGTCAGGAGAGAGCAGAAGGTCTCGCGCTCCTCCGGGGCCCAGTCGTGGGTCAGCTCCGCCATCAGCCTGCGCCTGGACGAGCGCACCTCCTCAAGCCGCGACAGCCCTCGCGGGGACAGCTGCAGCACCACGGCCCGCCCGTCCTCGGGGTGGGAGGTGCGCTTGACGAGTCCGGTGTCGACGAGCGGTGCCACCTGCCGGGTGACGGTGGAGGAGTCGATGCCCATGCTCGCGGCGAGCGCCTTGACGCCCATCGGGCCCTCCCGGTCCAGCCGGTTGAGCAGCAGATACGCGGCACGGTCCATGGAGTTGCGCACCTGGCCGACCCCGCCGAGCCGGGTCTGTTCCGCACGGCGGGCGAACAGCGCCACCTCGTGCTGGAGGGTGTCGAGGAGACCGGGATCACCGACGGTCGTCATGTCCATCGACATTTCAGGTGTTGTGGGCATGGCCGGAGGCTCACTTCTGACGGGCTGCTGGGTTGGGGGACAGGGTACGCGGCCCGGCGGCAGGTCGTACCGGCGCTGCGCAAACCGGTCCCAGAGGTTGGTCACACCGGCCCGTCGCGCCCGTGAACTGCGAGACTTGGGGCATGAGCTATGGCACGGCTGTCTCCTTCCCGCTCGTCACCCTCGACGACGTGCGGGGCGCCCAGAAGATGCTCTCCGGGGTGGCGCGGGCGACCGCGATGGAGAGCAGCAGGCACCTGTCCCAGCTGGTGGGCGCGCCGGTCCACCTCAAGTGCGAGAACCTGCAGCGGACGGGCTCCTTCAAGCTGCGCGGCGCCTACGTCCGGATCGCCGGTCTGCTGCCCGAGGAGCGCGCCGCCGGCGTGGTGGCCGCGAGCGCCGGCAACCACGCGCAGGGGGTCGCGCTGGCGTCGTCGCTGCTCGGCGTGCACGCCACGGTGTTCATGCCGAAGGGCGCCCCGCTGCCGAAGATCAGCGCGACCCGGGACTACGGAGCCGAGGTGCGGCTGCACGGTCAGGTGGTCGACGAGACGCTGGCCGCCGCCCAGGAGTACGCGGCCGAGACGGGCGCGGTGTTCATCCACCCCTTCGACCACCCGGACGTCATCGCGGGTCAGGGAACGGTCGGGCTGGAGATCCTGGAGCAGTGCCCGGAGGTGCGCACGATCGTCGTCGGCATCGGCGGTGGCGGGCTCGCGGCCGGTATCGCGGTCGCGGTGAAGTCGCTGCGCCCGGACGTGCGGATCGTCGGGGTGCAGGCGGCGGGCTCGGCGGCGTACCCGCCGTCGCTGGCGGCCGGGCGCCCGGTGGCGATCGAGAACCCGGCGACGATGGCCGACGGCATCCGGGTGGGGCGGCCGGGCGACGTGCCGTTCGGGATCATCGACGAGCTGGTCGACGAGGTGCGCACGGTCAGCGAGGACCAGCTGTCCGCCGCGCTGCTGCTGTGCCTGGAGCGGGCCAAGCTGGTCGTCGAGCCGGCCGGGGCGAGCCCGGTCGCCGCGCTGCTCGGCGCGCAGCGCGACATCGTGGGCCCGGTGGTGGCGGTGCTGTCCGGCGGCAACGTGGATCCGGTGCTGCTTCAGCGAGTGCTCCGGCACGGTATGGCCGCGCAGGGCCGCTACCTGGCCGTTCGCCTGCGTCTGACCGATCGTCCGGGGGCGCTCGCCACGCTTCTCGGGGTGTTGTCAGTGGTCGACGCTAACGTCCTCGATGTGAGCCACGTACGGACCGACCCACGGCTCGGGCTCACGGAGGCGGAGGTGGAACTGCACCTGGAGACGAAGGGCCCGGAGCACTGCGCCGAGGTCGGTCGGGCCCTGCGCGACGCCGGTTACACGGTCATCGACTGAGCCGTCGGGCAGCGGAACACCGAGGTCAGAACCCTCTTCGTCACTCGTTCGGGCAAAATCGTTGAGAGACGCGATACATCGCGTTATGGTGTGTCGCACGTCATGGCATCCATGGCATCCATGGAGTCGTGACGTATCCCCGCGGGTCTGGAAAATTCCAGCGCATCACGGCCAAGGCCTGCGAACCTAGCCTTTTCGACCCATCCCCGATGACGTGGAGACTCACATGCCAGGCGCCATCTACGCCGAAGGCCTGGTGAAGACCTTCGGTGACGTAAGGGCTCTGGACGGCGTCGACCTCGATGTCCCCGAGGGCACGGTGCTGGGACTGCTCGGGCCGAACGGCGCGGGCAAGACCACCACCGTCCGCTGTCTGACCACCTTGCTGCGCCCCGACAGCGGCAAGGCCGTCGTCGCGGGCATCGACGTGCTCAGGCACCCCAACGAGGTCCGCCGCTCGATCGGCCTGTCCGGTCAGTTCGCCGCAGTCGACGAGTACCTGACCGGCCGCGAGAACCTCGAGATGGTCGGCCGGCTGTACCAGATGCGGGCCAGGGCGGCGAAGGACCGGGCGCAGGAGCTGCTGGAGCAGTTCAACCTCGCCGACGCCGCCGACCGGCCCGCGAAGACCTACTCCGGAGGCATGCGCCGCCGGCTCGACCTGGCGGCTGCGCTCGTCGTGTCCCCGCCGGTGATGTTCATGGACGAGCCGACCACCGGCCTCGATCCCCGCAACCGCCAGCAGCTGTGGGAGGTCATCAAGCAACTGGTCTCCGGCGGTACGACCCTGCTGCTGACCACCCAGTACCTGGAAGAGGCCGACCATCTGGCGCACGAGATAGCGGTGGTCGACCACGGCCGGGTCATCGCGCGCGGCACCTCCGACCAGCTCAAGGCCCGCACCGGCGGCGAGCGCGTCGAGGTCGTGGTGCACGAGCGCGAGGACATCGCCACCGCCTCCGAGGTGCTGCGCGGCTTCGGCAAGGGCGACACCACGGTGGAGGAGCACACCCGCAAGCTCACCGTGCCCGTCACGGGCGGCGCGAAGCTGCTGGCCGAGGTCATCCGCGAGCTGGACGGCCGCGGCATCGAGATCGACGACATCGGACTGCGCCGGCCGACCCTCGACGACGTGTTCCTCTCCCTGACGGGGCACGTGGCCGAGGTCAAGGACGGCGAGGGCGGCGCGTCGGGCACCGGCGCCAAGGACCGCAGGCGCAAGAAGGAGACCGTCAAGTGAGTGCCGTCACCGAGACCGCGCGGACCGTTCCGCCCGGCAACGCCGTCACCCAGTCCGTCCGCGACTCCCTCGTCGTCGCCAAGCGCAACCTGATCCGCATGTCCCGGATCCCCGAGATGGTGATCTTCGGGCTGATCCAGCCGATCATGTTCGTGGTGCTGTTCACCTACGTCTTCGGCGGCTCCATGAAGATCGGTGCCACCACCGACGCCACCACGTACAAGAACTTCCTGATGGCCGGCATCTTCGCGCAGACCGTCACGTTCGCCACCGCCAGCTCCGGCGCGGGCATCGCCGACGACATGCACAAGGGCCTCATCGACCGCTTCCGCTCGCTGCCCATGGCGCGCGGCGCGGTGCTGACCGGGCGCACCTTCGCCGACCTGGTGCAGACGGCGCTGACCCTGCTCGTCCTGGCCGTCGTTGCCCTGCTGGTCGGCTGGCGCGTCGGCTCGGACTACGACACGAACACCGGCCGGGTGCTGGCCGCCTTCGGGCTGCTGCTCCTGCTCGGCTACGCGTTCACCTGGATCGGCGCCCTGATCGGCCTGTCGGTGCGCACCCCCGAGGCAGCGACCTCCGGCGGACTGATCTGGCTGTTCCCGGTGACCTTCATCTCCAACGCGTTCGTGGACTCGGGCAAGATGACGCCCTGGCTGCGGCACATCGCGGAGTGGAACCCGTTCAGTGCCACTGTCCAGGCCTCCCGGGTGCTCTTCGGCAACCCGGGCCAGTCGCAGTCGGACGCCTGGCCGATGCAGCACCCCGTCTGGGCCTCGCTGATCTACTCGGCCCTGATCATCCTGATATTCCGCACCCTGGCCGTACGCAAGTACCGCTCGGCCACGGCCTGAGCACGGCCGGCCCATGGCACGACGAAGCCCCCGGCACTCGATCGGGGTGCTGGGGGCTTCGCCGAAGAGAGGGGTTGTCCGCGCGGGCGCTCAGCCCGTGTACGGCTCGGCCTTGAGGATCGTCACCGAGGCCTTCTTGCCGTTCGGCAGCTCGTACTCCGCGTCCTCACCGACCTTGTGGCCGATCACGCCGGACCCCAGCGGGGACTGCGGCGAGTAGGTCTCGATGTCGGCGCTGGCGTACTCGCGCGAGGCCAGCAGGAAGGTCAGCGTGTCGTCCTCGTCACCGTCGAAGGCGATCGTGACGACCATGCCGGGCGCGACCGCGCCGTCCGTGGAGGCCGGAGCCTCGCCGACCTTGGCGTTCTCGAGGAGCTGGGTCAGCTGGCGTACGCGGAGCTCCTGCTTGCCCTGCTCCTCCTTGGCCGCGTGGTACCCGCCGTTCTCGCGCAGGTCGCCCTCCTCGCGCGCGGCCGCGATCTTGGCGGCGATCTCCGTGCGCGCAGGACCAGTAAGGTACTCAAGCTCGTCCTTGAGCTTGTTGTACGCCTCCTGGGTCAGCCAGGTGACGTTCTCGCTGGTCTGGGTCACAGGTGCTCCTCGTCGGTACTGGGAATACAAAGCATCGCCCTACCCAGAAGAATGTTCCCTCATGGATGGGCGAAACCACGAGCCTAACAATTCACGGGGGAAAGGGGGAGGACATAAGCCTCAGATTCACGTCAACGCAGGTCAGTGCCTACGTATTCCGGATGGCACCGGAGCGTTCAGTCGGCGTGGCAGCCCAGCAGCTCGCCGGTCGTCCCCCGGGACGTCGTACGCAGAGTGAGGACCTTGTCGATCTGCTTGGCGTGCTCGTCGAAGCGGAAGTCGGCCCGGCCCACCTCGTTGCCGTTGGCCGCCTGCGAGCGCAGCGTGCAGTAGCCGCGGGCGTCGGCGTCCTTGTGGACCTCCAGATGGACCCGCACCGCGTTGTCCGAGGTCTCGAACGAGACGACCTGCGCGCTGATCTTGTTCTGCGCGACGTAGTGGTAGGCGAAGTAGCCGATCAGGGCGAGCAGAACCGCGCCCAGGGCGACGCCTGCGATCTTGAGCTTGTGGTCGGCACGCTCGTCCGAGGAGCGGCCGTAGCGGCCCTCGGGCAGCCGCGTGCTCGCCGTACTCATGATCGTCCTCTCGGCCGGGGCGGGACGCACGTCCCGCGGGGGGCTCCCGGAGCCGTACTCCGGAATTATTCCGCCCCCGATTCGGTCACTATAGAAGCCCCGGCGCGCCGCTCGGCCGCCACCCCGCGACGACGCACACCCACCGGGGTGGGACCCGCACACGCCCGCCGACACCGGGTATCGACCTGACCTTGAGGAATGAGCCTTGACTGACCAGCTGCGACTGATGGCCGTGCACGCGCACCCCGACGACGAGTCGAGCAAAGGCGCGGCCACCATGGCGAAGTACGTGTCCGAGGGGGTGGACGTGCTGGTGGTGACCTGCACGGGCGGAGAGCGCGGCTCCATCCTCAACCCCAAGCTCCAGGGTGACAAGTACATCGAGGAGCACATTCACGAGGTGCGCAAGAGGGAGATGGACGAGGCCCGGGAGATCCTCGGCGTCAAGCAGGAGTGGCTCGGCTTCGTCGACTCCGGGCTGCCCGAGGGCGACCCGCTGCCCCCGCTGCCGGAGGGCTGCTTCGCGCTCGAGGACGTCGACAAGGCGGCCGGTGAGCTGGTGCGGAAGATCCGCTCCTTCCGCCCGCAGGTGATCACCACCTACGACGAGAACGGCGGCTACCCGCACCCCGACCACATCATGACCCACAAGATCTCGATGGTGGCGTTCGAGGGCGCCGCGGACGCCGAGAAGTACCCGGAGGCGGAGTACGGCCCGGCGTACCAGCCGCTGAAGCTTTACTACAACCAGGGCTTCAACCGTGCCCGCACCGAGGCCCTGCACAAGGCCCTGCTCGACCGCGGCCTGGAGTCCCCGTACGGTGAGTGGCTCGAACGCTGGGAGAAGTCCGGCCACAAGGACCGCACGCTCACCACGCACATTCCCTGCGCCGACTTCTTCGAGGTCCGCGACAAGGCGCTGATCGCCCACGCCACGCAGATCGACCCCGACGGCGGCTGGTTCCGCGTGCCGATGGAGATCCAGAAGGAGGTCTGGCCGACCGAGGAGTACGAGCTCGCGAAGTCCCTCGTGGACACCTCGCTCCCCGAGGACGACCTCTTTGCGGGCGTCCACCGCCTCTGAGGGACAATGCCTGACATGAGCGCAAGCGCGAGCCTGGCAACGACGCATCTGGTCACTCTGGCCGAGTTCGACCAGAACAAGGTCACCCCCGGCGTCCTCGGCTTCATCGTCTTCGCGGCGATGGCCCTGGCCGTGTGGGGCCTGATGAAGTCCATGAGCCGCCATATGGGCAAGGTGGACTTCAAGGAGCCCTCGGAGACCGAGAAGAACAAGCCCCGCAAGGGCACCCCGGGAAGCGGCACGGCCCAGCCCTCCAAGGGCTGACCGAGGCCGGCTCTTGGAGGGCTGAGACACCGGCTCACGCCCCGCCCGCACGCGCGGCGTGCCGTCGTGACATCCAGCCGGTCGACGTGACCCCGCGCCACCCGGCCGGGTGACACGGGTCACGCAACCATGCCCGGTCACGCCCGGACCGGTGTCGGCCGTCCCCGCATCGGGGCCCCCGCGCCCGGCAGGCCGGGTGATCGACCCCGCGCCGAACTCTCACACGGGACGGGCGATCGGTCCCCGCGCCGAGCCCCACACCCGGGACGGCGGGCCATCGGCCCCGCACCGAGTTCTCATGCCGGGACGGCGGGCGGTTTGCTCGCCCGCCGCGTCTTCAACGCCTGTACTGGGTGCTCGCCCGCCCGGACACCCTGCCCGCGCCCGGACCGGGGCGGTCCGCCTCGTGCCGAGGTGCTGCACGCCCGAGCCGGTGCGGTCGGTCACGCATCGAGGCCCCTCGGCCCGCGCCGTTCCCTCACGTCCTGGCCGGGGGTGGCCCGCCTCGTGTCGAGGTGTACGTCCGCGCTGGTGTGGCCGGCCTCGCATCGAGGCCTCCCGCCTGCGCGGGTCGTCCGGCCGGCGCCGATCCTTCACACCTGGACCGGGGCCACCCGGCCCGGCCTCAGCCCTCACCCCCAGCTCCGGTTCTCCCGGCCCGCGCCGTTCCCTCAC
>NZ_MUBM01000104.1 GCF_002154505.1 Streptomyces carpinensis
GTCGCCGGCGACTCGGCCGGTGGAGGCCTGGCGGCGTCGCTCTGCCTCGACCTGCGCAGCCGCGGGCTACCCCAGCCCGCGCTCCAAGTCCTCGTCTACCCGGCGGTGGACGACTCTTTCGCACGCCCGTCCTGGACCGAGTTCGCGGACGCCCCCCTGATGGGAGCCGCCGTCGCGCAATGGTTCTGGCGTCAGTACGTGGGCGAGGGTGGCGTCGCTCCCAGCTCGCTCGCGGTGCCCTTCAAGGCTGCGACCCTCGCCGGCCTCGCCCCCGCCCACGTCATCACCGCAGAAGCGGACTGCCTGCGCGACGACGCCGAGGCGTATGCGCGACGGCTCGAGGCAGAGGGCGTCCCGGTGCGGCACCGCCGGTATCCAGGCATGTACCACGGTTTCTTCACCGAGATCGGCGCCTTCACGAAGGCCACCGAAGCCGTCGCGGATGCGTGTACCAGCCTGCGCAGCGTCTTCACCGACGGAGTTCTCCCGGCGTGACCCAGCCATCCGGTCCACGCCCGTCCGAAACCTCCGTCGTCTGCAACGCGGGAGGGTGGTACGCCATCCATTCGGCCACGTCGGTGATCGGTATTCCGTTTCCGAGCGCATTCGAGGCGAAGTGCCAGAAGCTGTACATGCCGACACCGTCCTCCGCGGGGAGGCCCTTGACGGAGTTCAACTTTCATGATCCGAGACGGGGGATGATGTGCACGTTGACGGAGCTGTCGACGTGCCAGCCCGTGGAGTACTCCGTCATCCTCCGCTGCCGCGGCCGCCGCTGCTTGGCGTATTCCGCGACCGTTTGCTGACCAAGTTCCCGGCGGGCCTCGGCGACGGACGGCGCCGTCTTCCTTTTCTCCGCGTAGATCTGCGTAAGGCGCTCGATCCCATCGTCCTGCGTGCCGTACCCGGCCTCTTCACGCTGCTCGCCGAGAGCGTCCCGGAACCGAATCGTGTACGGGTGCGGACAACGGGTCGTCCTGGAACAACCGCACTCCTCGAAGAAGGACCTCATCCCACGAGCGAGCTGTCGAGCCACGTATCAAGCGTTCCGAACGGGCGCCGGGCGGCACGGCAGGGCATGCCACGGACCGCAGGTCATCAAGCCGGACACCGTCCGACCTGATGCTGACCTTTTGCTGACCCGGACGCGGCGATCGCGGCTCTGACCTGCGGAACCACCCAAACGCTAGATCTTGGACTTGAATAGAGTTCGCAGCACTTTGGACTCCTGGAAGACGGCTCCCTGCCTGCTTTCTGCAGGTCAAGGGTGGTCTTCACTCTGCACGGGGACGCGGCGAAGTCGATGATTGCGAGGAACATCGCTTGTCTTCGGAGCGAAGGCTTCCGGCCTGGGCTTCCGCGCCAACGAGGCTGTTGTGACGCCGCCGATCAGGTGCCTGCTCGGACAGCCTTTCGGCATGTTCGGGAGATGATGCTGACCGGATGCTGACTTAACTGACGTCACATCAGATGCGTCCGGGGCCAAGTCGCACCGCGCGACTCGGGCGCGGACCGGACGATTCTGCGCCCTGGCTCGTTCGCCCAGGACTTTGGCTTCTCCGTCTGGGCAGTCAGAACGCCAGCACGATCAGCAGAGCGTTGAGGGCGACGATGACCAGGGTCGCAGTACCTGCCAACGCTGTGGTGAGCGAGCGGTTCACCCACTTGCCCATGACGTCCGGCCGACGGGTTAGGAGGAGGAGCGGGATCAACGCGAACGGGATACCGAAGGAAAGTGTCACCTGGCTGATCACGAGGGCTCGGGACGGCTCCACCCCGAGGCTCAGGACAGCCAGAGCGGGCACGACCGCGAAGCTCCTGCGCACGTACAACGGGATCCTGCGCCGTAGGAAACCCTGCATGACGACCTGGCCCGCGTAGATGCCGACGCTGGACGAGGCCAGGCCCGAAGCCAGGAGTGCGACGGCGAAGAGCATCGCGACGAACGGACCTGCACTTGTGGCGAACTGTGCGTGGGCGCCTTGGAGGGTCGGTTCGGCGCCGGAGCCGTACAGCATGGTCGCGGCAGCGACCAGCATGGCGACGTTTGCCAGGCCTGCGGCCCCCATCGCCAGGACGACGTCGAGTCGTTGGGCGCGCAGCAGCGCGCGCCGGGAGAGACCGTGGCCCGCGGCGATTCGCTCCTGGGTGAGGCCGGAGTGCAAGTAGATGGCGTGCGGCATGACCGTCGCACCGACGATCCCGGCGGCCAGCAGCAAGCTGGCGCTGCCGTCGAAACGGGGGACGAGGCCCGCGGCCAAATCCGCCGCCGGGACGTCAGTCTGGAGGATTTGGTAGAAGAAGGCTCCTGTCACTACGGCGAGCATGGCCGTGATGACCGCCTCGAACCGCCGCTGGCCGGCCGTGCGGACGGCCAGGAGGGCGAATGACGCGGCGGCGATCAGCACCCCGCCCTGCAGGGCCGGAAGGCCGAAGATCAGGTTCACCGCGACGGCGCCACCGATGAGTTCGGCCAGATCCGTCATGATCACCACCATCTCCGCCTGCAGCCACAGGCCCCACACGATCGGGCGGGGGTAGAGGTCGCGGCACAGTTCGGGCAGGTTGCGGCTGGTCGCCGTGCCCAACTTGGCGGAGAGGTACTGAAGGAGCATCGCCACGACGTTGGCCGCGAGAACCACCCACAGCAGCAGGAATCCGAAGCGGGTTCCGCCCTCGACGTTGGTCGCGAAGTTACCCGGATCGACATAGGCGACGGCCGCGACGAATGCGGGGCCGACCACCGAAAGCACCCGCCGTCCGACACGAGGCCGGATGGAACCGGGCACGGTGCCCGTCGAAGTCTCAACACCTGCGGTCATGGCGGAGCGCTTTCATTCGGTGGGGATCGGATCGTCGAGTGCCTTTCGGCAGAGATAGGCGTATCCGGCGTTCAGTTGCCGGGCGGACCAGGTCTCCGCTCTCTTCTGCGCCACTTCGTCGGCGTCGGACCAGGCGGTGGGACCGCCGGCCGCCAGCGCGCGCAGTTGGATCGCACAGGCCCGTTCGAGCAGGACGGCGTGCATCACCGCGGAGGCGAGATCGGGCCCGACCGTGACCAGGCCATGACTGACCATGAGGCACCCAGCACCGTGGCCCAGCGACGTCGCGAGCCGCGCGCCGAGCCGGCGATCGCTGATGAGCCTCCCCGACGAATGGCGGCGTATGTCCGGATCGACGAAGGGCACGGCGTCATGGGAAAGCGGCAGGAGAGGCATGTCCAAAGAGGCGAAGGTCACCGCCGCGGGTCCGTGGGTGTGGACCACGGCGCCGACGTCCGGGCGTACGGCCATGATCTCCGTATGGATGGGATACTCCAGGTGGGGGCGCCCCTCCCCCACCAGTGCTTTCCCTTCGGGGGACACGAGGAGAACGCGCTGAGGTGTGACCTCCTCGAACCCCCACCCCGACGCCTTCATCCAGACGCCGCGACCGTCCGGGTCTCGCAGAGAGACGTGCCCCCAGACCAGATCGGACTGTCCGGCGGCCCCAAGTGCGCGGGTCGCTGCGGCGACTTCGACGGCAGGGTCTGTCGTGTTCATCGGCTGCCCCTCCCCGCGATCAGACGGCGACGTCTTCGACGGACGCGAAGGACAGCGGATATTCCCGGCGGTGACGCCACTCGCTCTCGGGGTCGTATCCGTAGATCCAGTTCATGCCGAGGGGGGTGTCGCCCTGTCGTTCGCGGGCCTTGAACGTCTCCTGGCGCTTCTCCCAGTCCCCGGCGTGCACGAGCTTGCTGTTGAGGAGAGACTGGCGCTGGATGGCGTGCGCCCGGGGAATACGCACGTTGCGGAATTCGGCCAGTGCCAGCTCGGGGTCCTCGCGGTTCACGTCGAGCCAGCGAGACAGGACGTAGGCGTCCTCGAACGCTTGCGCTGCTCCCTGCCCGGCGTTGGGCAGCATCGGGTGAGCGGCGTCGCCGATCAGCTGGATCCTGCCCCGTCCCCAGTCGGTGGAAGGCTCCCGGCCGAACAGACCCCACTTCGAGCAGTCCCGGACCTCGTCGAGAAGCATCTGCAACGGGGGCGCGGCGCCGGGGAAGCAGCTCCGCATCTCGTCCGGGTCGCCCTTGGTCGACCAGCCCTCCTCCACCCAGGAGTCCGCGTCGGACTGGGTGGTGATGTTGATGATGCTGGTACCACGCAGGTAGTACGTCATGATGTGGCAGCCCTGGCCGATCCAGCCGCAGAACCCGTGCGGGCCGAGCACGTCGGCGGGAAGCGCAGCCCCGTCGACCAGCGCGCGCCACACCATTTGGCCGGTGAAGTGGGCCTTTTCCTCGGTGTACAGCGAGCGCCGGATCTGTGAGTGGATGCCGTCGGCGCCGATCACGATGTCGGCTTTGTGTCGCCTGCCGTTCCCGAGGTGCAGCGTCACGCCCCCGGCGTCCTCGACGAGGCCCGTGCAGCGATGCCCGAGATGGACGCGTGTGCTGTCGACGGAACGGGCCAGGACGTCGAGAAGGTCCGCGCGGTGGAAGACGTAGTACGGGGCTCCGAACCGGCTCGAGGCGTCTCCATTCTCGGCGAGGCGTGTTTCGGCGAGCTGTTCGCCGGTGTACATGGACCGCTGGATCTGGCCGGTCATGGCGTTTCCGACGGACTCGAGGTCGTCTCCGAGTCCGATGGCAGTCAAGGCCTTGGTGGCCTGCGGGCTGATGTTGATGCCGGCGCCCACCTCGCCCAGTCGCTCGGTCTGCTCGAACACGTCGACCTCGAAGTCCGCTCGGGACAGGGCGACAGCTGTGGCGAGACCGGCCAGTCCTCCGCCAACTACGGCAATCGACAGGCGTCGAGCCATGGGATTCGCCTCATTTCTCAGTGGCTTGCACGGTCGGGGAGCCGCAGTGGAGCAGCCTCCCGTCAAATGAAGAAGGGTTCGGTCGCCTGGGTGAGGTTGACCGTCTTCAGCTCGTGGAAGGCCTCCATGCCCTCCGGGCCCAGTTCACGGCCGATGCCGGAGTCCTTCACGCCGCCGAACGGCGCGTGGGTGTTGTGCGTGAAGGAGTTGATGCTGAAGGTGCCGGTCCGCACGGACCGGGCGATCTCCGCCGCCAGGGCGGGGTCTTCAGTGAACACCGCGCCATGCAGGCCGAAGTCGGAGTCGTTGGCGATCTCGATCGCCTCGTCGATCGACTCGTACGTCAGTACCGTGGCGACGGGTCCGAAGATTTCCTCCCGGGCGATGCGCATGGAGTTGTGCGCGTTCACGAACACCGTGGGCTGCACGTAGTAGCCCACCTCCAGATCCTCTGGAACGCCGCCGCCGGTGGCGGCTACGGCCCCTTCGGCCCGTCCCAGTTCGATGTAGCGCAGGACGCGCTGCCGCTGGGTGTGGGACACGAGCGGTCCCATGGTGGTCGTGGGGTCGAACGGGTCGCCGAGCTTGAAGGACTCGGCCGCCGCGACGAGGACGTCCGTCCACTCGTCGCGGCGGGACGCCGGTACAAGGATCCGACTGAACGCCGAGCAGGTCTGACCGGTGTTGGCGAACAGACCTGCCGCGACGCCCTTCATCACCGTGTCGGGATCGGCGTCCTCCACAACGATCGCCGCGGACTTTCCGCCGAGTTCGAGCTGAAGACGTGCGAACCGGCCACTGCACTCCCTGGCGATCTCCCGGCCGGCCGCAGTCGAACCCGTGAAGCTGACCTTGTCGACCCCGGGGTGCGCCACGAGCGCGCGTCCGGCGTCCCGGCCGCCCGTCACGAGGTTGAACACCCCGGGTGGCAGGCCCGCTTCCATAAGTGCCTCGGCGATGAAGAAGGCGTCCAGCGGTGTCTCGGGGGCGGGCTTGTACACCATGCTGCATCCGGCGACGAGCGCCGGGACGATCTTCGCGACGGCCATGTTGAAGGGGCCGTTCCACGGCGCGATGGACGCCACCACACCAACCGGTTCCCTGAGCACGGCGGCCGGGCCGAAAGGGGTCTCGCGGACGTCGCTCACCGGGGTGTTGCGAGCGAGGTCAAGGAAGTACCGGCCGGCGTTCACCGCTCCCGGAATCTTCCTCTTCGCGATCGCTGTCGGCAGCCCCATCTCGGCCGTCACCAGGTCGGCGATCTCCTCGAGGCGCGTCTCCAGCAGCGTCAGCGCCCTTTCGAGTACCTCCGCACGTTTCCCGACGGACAGGAACCGCCAGGGTCCCTGGTCGAACGCCCGCCGTGCCGCGTCGACGGCCGCGTGCACGTCGGAGGCTCCGGCATCCGGCACCTGGCCGACGGCCTGCTCGGTCGAGGGTGAGATCACCGTGAGAGAAGCGAGTGAAGTCGGCTTCTGCCATTCACCGCCGATAAAAAGGGTGTCGCGAACGATCGTGGACATGGTCATCGCTCCCGCCGACGCGGTTCATGACAGGCAGCTCACGGGAGTGCCTGCCGTTGACGAACCGGAAACATAGCAAGTGCGATGTTCTGCGGCAAGGCGTCGACTCGGACCAGCCTCGATTCCGAGCCGTCCGGACTCAGCCCAGAGCGTCGCCCGACGCCTCGGCGAAGGAAGACCGCAGGGCCGACAACATGCGCCGTGAGCCGGCGACTTGGCTCTTTGTCACAGGGGCGTACGAAGCCCCGAAGACCACTCGCTGATAGACGATGCCCTCAGCGAGGGCGACGATCACGTCGACGAGCTCGTCGTCCGGCCGCACACCGGATGCGACGAGCGCGTCATAGGCCCGCTCCCGGTAGGCCCGCTGGTGCCGCCGAGCAAGCTCCTGCAGCTCGGACTCGTGACGCGCCTTGAGGAAGACCTCCGCCTGGAACGCCGGGATCTCGGGGTGCTCCTGCAGCGAGTCGACGAAATGAGCGAAGAGATCTTCGAGGGACTCGCTCTGCCGCCCCAGGTACGTGTGCGTGACCTCGAGGCAGCGCTCCAGCGCCGCTTCGAGGACTCCGGTCAGGTTCGGGAAGTGGTGCCGCAAACTCCCCTGGCTGACCCCGGCCTCAGCGGTCAGCGACCGGTACGTCAGCTTGGCCAGCCCGTCCCGCGCGACCAGCCGGATCGCGGCTTCCACCAGCGCCTGACGGCCCTCGCCGTAGGGAACCGGTGCCCTTTCACCTCCGACAGCCACGCCACCACATCCCCACAGACGAAGGGGCCACAGCCCCACTCCCAGGCTCTTCGCAACCACTGTATAAGGACACCTGGAGATCCACACCGCCATCGTCAGCCACCGCGCGAACCGACCCGACAGCGCCATCTGGCAGAACACACAAACCCGAAACAGAGCACTTGCAATGTTTGCTGGGAGGGGACACGATGGCCAACACCTAGACGCCTACCGGTCACTGGCGGCCCAGCTTGCCACAGGCGCGTTACCTTTCATTCGACGCCCAGGAGGACATGACTCATGTCCAAAATGTTCCATCTCGGGTTTTTCAGTTCGTTCTCGCCGCCGGCCTGGCATGCGGCGACGGACCGGGCGCACGGCGAAGACTGGTGGTCCGGCGACTACCACGCCCGCCTGGCCCGGCGCGTCGAGGAGGCGTGTTTCGACTTCCTGTTCTTCGAGGACACCAGCGGTGTGTCGAGGACGTTCGGCGGGTTGATGGACACCGACCTGAAGAACAGCCTCAGCGCACCCAAGAACGACCCGGTGGCGCTGATCTCCTACCTGTCGGCCGTCACCACCCGTCTCGGTCTGATCTCGACCGCATCCACCACGCTCTACCCGCCCTATCTGCTGGCCCGCCTGTACTCCACCATTGACGGACTGAGCCGCGGCAGAGCCGGGTGGAACATCGTCACCTCCAGCGAGGAGGAGTCCGCGCACAACTACGGCTACGCGGCCCTGCCACCGTCAGGCGAGCGCTACGACCGGGCCGAGGAGTTCGTCGAGGTCGCCCGGCAGCTGTGGACGTCGTGGGAGGAGGGCGCCGTGGTCCGCGACTACGACCGCGGAATCTACGCCGATCCCGCCAAGGTCCACGAGATCAACCACGTGGGCAAGCACTTCAGAGTGCGCGGCCCGCTCAACAGCCATCCCTCGCCCCAGCGCATCCCGGTACTGGCGCAGGCCGGCGGCTCCCCGCGTGGGCGGGACTTCGCCGCTCAGAACGCCGAGCTCATCATGGCCACCACCATCGGCGGCATCGAGGCCATGCGGGCCTTCCGGGAGGACATCCACGGCAGGATGAAGGCGTTCGGGCGCAGCCCCGACGAGTGCAGGATCATGTACGCCACCCACGTCCATGTCACCGACGGCACCCGCGACCTGCGCTCGACCGTCACCGACAGCCAGTTGGTGTCGATGCTCGGCAAGCACGCCGCCCACATCGGCGTGGACCTCTTCCAGTACGACCTGGACGCGCCGCTGCCACAGGACGTCGTGGCCAACGGCACCACGAGCATGCTCGACTCGATCAAGGAGAAGGGCAAGCAGGGCATCACCCTGCGCGAGGCCATCCTCGACGTCTGCCTCGGCGACGACGAGCTCGGTTTGGTCGGCACCGCCGACCACATCGCACACAACCTCGCCGGCGCCATGGACGCCGTGGGCGGCGACGGCTTCATCATCATGGCCACTCAGAACGCCAACGAAGAGCACGTCTCCGGCATCATCGACGAGGTCGTCCCCCGTCTGCAGCGCATGGGCGTGGTCAGGACCGACTACTCCGGCACCACCCTGCGCGAGAACCTCTTCGCCTTCTGACACCCACCTCCTCCGGTCTCGCCCTCGCTCGGCACAGCCGATCTCCGAGGGCTCCGGTTTCCGGCCCCACGCGTCCCCCTTCGACGTGCCCTCCCCCTCACGAGCCCGCTCGTCCCGCACGTTGCCCTGCCGCACCCGCCCTCATCCCTGCGGAAGGTCCACGATGGCCCAGTCCGACATCAGCTCCTCTCCCCTGTCCGCAGAACCACCCGCACCCGCGCAGTCGCAGCTGCGCGCCGGCGTCATCTCGCCCCGCAAGGCGCTGTTTTTCGCCCTGTCCGGGCTCGCCCTCCCCAGCGTCGTAAGCGGTGAGGGCGGCAAGATGTCCCTCCTCGCCGGCTGGAGCTCCTGGCTCGCCATGGCCGTCGGCTCACTGATGGCCCTCCTGATCGCGGTCATCGTCGTCCGCTTCGCCCGCCGCCACCTCGCGACCGGCTCCTTGATGTCCTACGTCAATCTGGAGCTGGGCCCCCGCGCAGGCGCCCTCACCGGTGCCGCCCTGCTCGTCGGGTACGTCGCCGCCATGGTCTTGACCGTCGCGGTCTCGCTCGTCTTCCTCTTCAGCTTCCTGCGCGACATCGGCGTGCACGCCGACGGCGGCTCACTGCAGGCGGTGATCGGCACGGCCCTGCTTGCCGCAGCGGTCGTACTGACCTGGCGCGGCATCTCGCTCTCGGTCAACGCCGCCGTCGTCCTGGGCTGGGCGAGCCTGCCCTTCGTCCTCGTCATCATGGCCTGCGCGATCGCCCGGCACGGCATCGACCTCGGTCCCCAGCTGGCGCTGAACGGCTTCTCCGCCGGCTCCTTCGCGCAGACCGTGATCCTCGCCTTCGGTATCTACGGCGGCTTCGAGGGCTTCACCGCCCTCGCCATGGAGACCGCCGATCCGCGGCGTACCATCCCCCGGCTGCTGGTGACGGTCGTCGTCGTCCTCGGCGTCGTCTCCGTCAGCGGTGTGGCCCTCACGATCCCGATCATGATGACGCACTCGGACGACCTCCTGGCGGGCAGCTCCCCGCTCTCCGTCCTGGCCACCGTCGGCCATGTGTCGGCTCTCGGTTCGATCATGGACGCGCTGATGTTCGTGACCCTGCTCGCCGTGTTGCTGGTCTACCTCAACGAGGCGGGCCGCGTCGTGGCCACCGCCGCCAAGGACGGGCTGCTCCCCCGCGGCCTGGCCCACGTCGACGGAAAGCACCAGGTCCCGGCGCAGGCCATGCTCTTCCTCGGACTGCTCACGGCCGGCATCCTCACCGCCTTCCTGCTGGTCGGCCACCGTCCTATCTTCACGATCTTCATCTCCGCCGCCGTGCTGGTCTCCTACTCCTGGTTCACGGCGTACATCCTCATCGCGATCGCGGGTGTCACCGACGCAGTACGCCGCCGGGACGTCGTCTTCGGCATCGTCTCGCTGCTCAGCGCCACCGCGACGACGGGTGTGGCGGTCTTCTCCCTGGCCGACCAGGGCTCCGGCGCCACGATGACCGAACTGCCGTGGATCACCCTGGCGTCGATCGCGGTCCTCTGGGTCGCCGCCCTCGTCATCCGGCAGCGACGACAGACCCCGGCGACCGAACATCTCTGACCCTTGGGCACCAAGTGCCAACCACTCCGCGGGTGCCGCCACGTCAGCACACTCCGGCACCCGCGGGGCCCTGACCGAAAGGAAGCACGGTGAACGACACTCACACGCCCGACACGGACGTCGTGATCGTCGGCGGAGGCTTCGCCGGCGTGGTCGCAGCGCGAGACCTGAGCCGCGCGGGCGCCGACGTCATCCTGTTGGAGGCGCGTGACCGGCTCGGCGGACGGACCTGGTACCGGGACAGCCACCTGGGCCGTCCCCTCGAACTCGGCGGGACCTTCGTGCACTGGCTGCAACCGCACCTGTGGTCGGAGATGGTCGCACACGGTCTGGAACTCGAACCCTCCCCAGGAGTGGACGAGGTCTATTGGATCGGCGACGGCGAGGTACACCGCTCCTCCGTCGAGGAGTACTCCGAGCTGGTCGTGCCCGGCATGGCCGCACTCGCCGAGGGCGCCCAGACCGCCTTCCCCGTACCTCACCAGCTCTTTCCCCTCACGCCCGAGGCCGTGGCAGCCGACCGACTGTCCATCACCGACCGCCTCGAAGCCCTCGGGCTGACACCCTCACAGGTGGAGTTGGCCCGCAGCCGGTGGGCCCTGTCCTTCAACGGGTCCCCCGAGGAAGGTTCATGGGCCCAGGCCCTCCGCCTCACCGCACTCTGCGGTGGCGACTGGCGGATGGTCAGCGAGGCCAACCGCGCCTACACGGTCAAGGGCGGCACCGGCCGCCTGCTGGAAGCGGTGCACCGCGGTTCCACTGCCACCGTCCGCCTGTCCACCACCGTGACCGCGGTCCACACGAGCGAGCACGGCGTCGAGGTCGTCACCAGCGACGGAGAGCGCGTCACGGCGCTGCACGCCATCGTCACTCTGCCTTTGGACGTGCTCAGCTCGATCGACTTCCACCCTTCCCTGTCCCCCGGAAAGCGGGACGCGGCCCAGCGCGGTCAGGTGTCGAACGGCGTCAAGCTGTGGATGCGCGCCCGGGGTCGTATCAAGCCGTTCATCGCCTTCGCCCCGGACGACCACCCCCTGACCATGGTCGGCACCGAGTACGAGCTGGACGACGACACGATCCTGCTGGGCTTCGGCCCGCACTCCGCGCAGCTCGACGTCACCGACGTCGACGCGGTCCAGGAGGCCGTGCATCGCTGGCGGCCCGACATCGAGATCACCGACGTCGACGCGCACGACTGGACGGCGGACCCCCTGTCCGGGGAGACCTGGGCCATGCCCCGCCCCGGTCATCTCTCGACCGAACTGGAGGAGCTGCAGCGCCCCGAGGGCCGAGTGCGGCTCGCCGGCAGCGACTACGCCAACGGCTGGGCCGGCTACATCGACGGCGCCCTGGAAAGTGGCCGCCGGGCCGCCCGGCAAATCCTCGGCGAACTCAAGGAGAATCACTGATGCTGACCGCACCGAACCCCTGCGACCCCGCCGAACTGCGGGCGGCATACGGCACGTTCCCGACCGGAGTGACCGCCGTGTGTTCCCTGCGTGACGGCACGCCCGTGGGCTTCGCCGCCAGCTCCTTCGTACCCGTGTCCCTGGACCCGCCGCTGGTCTCCGTGTGCGTCCAGCACACCTCCGCCACCTGGCCCCTGCTCGCCGACCGCGAACGCATAGGCCTGTCCGTCCTCGCCGACACCCAAGGCACCGCCTGCCGTCAGCTCGCCTCCAAGTCGGGCGACCGCTTCGCAGGAGTGTCCGTGACCACGACACAACAGGGCGCCGTCCTGCTGGACGAGGCGGCAGCCTGGCTGGACTGCTCCATCCACCAGATCGTGCCGGCCGGGGACCACGACCTCGTCCTGCTGAAGGTCGAGGCGATGCGAGTGCATCCCGGCATTCCGCCGCTCGTCTTCCACGCGAGCCGATTCCACTCCCTCGCCGCTGCCGCCGCCTGAGGACCATTCACCTCACTCACCGAACTCCCTGCCCGGGGTCTTTCGAGGTGCTCACCCCGGGCAGGGCCACACTCCCCCGATCGGCACCCCCATCTCTCACCACGCCTCCCGAAGGAGGAACCCGTGACCGTCACCGTCGTCGTCGGGAATCCCAAACCCGCCTCACGCACCCTCGCCGCGGCGACCCTGCTCGCCGAAAAGCTCAGCGGCCGCGCCCCCGGCAGCGGAGCCGACCACACCCTCGACCTGATCGAGCTCGGTCCGGGCCTGCTCGGCTGGGGCGACGCATCCGTCGCCGCCGCCGTGAAGACGGTCCAGTCCTCCTCCCTCGTCGTCTTCGCCAGCCCGACCTTCAAGGCCACCTACACGGGGTTGCTCAAGCTCTTCCTCGACCAGTTCGCCGGCGGCACCGGCCTCCAGCACGTGGTCGCCGTCCCGCTCATGCTCGGAGCCGGCCCCGCCCACGCGCTCGCCCCCGAGCTCACCCTCCGGCCGGTCCTCTCCGAACTCGGCGGTACCTGTGCCGTTCCGGGCCTCTACCTACGCGACTCCTCCTTCTCGGACGACCCCGCCCTCGACGCCTACGCCGAGCGCTGGTCCCCCGTGGTCCGCGCGCTGGTCGACCTCAAGCACTGACGGACAGGAGAGGCGTGATGGTCACGACCAGCACGACGAGCGCGGATCCCGGTCTCCGCACCGGCGCCGTCACGCTGCAGATCCGAGCCAAGGAGCAGGTGGCCGACGGCGTGGTCGCACTGACTCTGGCGCACCCCGACGGTGCCCGGCTCCCGGACTGGACCCCGGGCTCCCACATCGACCTGGTGCTGCCGGAGGGGACTACCCGGCAGTACTCGCTGTGCGGCGATCGGTGGGATGCCTACACCTACCGGATCGCGGTGCTGAGGGAGGCCGCCGGTCGCGGCGGATCGGCATACGTGCACGACCAGTTGCGATCCGGCGACTTGGTCGGCGTCGGCGCACCGCGCAACCACTTCCCCCTCGTGCCCTCAGAGAAGTACCTGTTCATCGCAGGCGGAATCGGCATCACCCCGCTGCTGCCGATGGTCCACCAGGCCGACCTTCTCGGCGCTGACTGGCAGTTGCACTACGGCGGCCGTACTCGCGTCTCGATGGCGTTCCGCGAGGAGCTGACCACCGCGTACGGCGACCGTGTGCACCTCGTCCCGCAGGACGAACTGGGCCTGCTCGACCTGGACACGTGGCTGGGCACCCCGCGTCCGGACACCAAGGTCTACTGCTGCGGCCCCGGGCCGCTGCTGGCCGCCGTCGAAAAGGCCGCCTCCTCATGGCCGCCGTACGCCCTGCGCACCGAACGGTTCACCGCCGCTGCGGCGGGGCCGGTTCCCAACACTCCGTTCGAGGTGGAACTCCGCCGCACAGGGCGGACCGTCACCGTCACCCCCGACATGTCGATCCTGGAGGCGGTGCGCCAAGCCGGGGCCGACGTGCTGTCCTCATGCGAGCAAGGAACCTGCGGCACCTGTCTGACGCCAGTTCTGGAAGGCACCCCGGAGCACCGCGACTCCGTGCTCGCGGACCACGAACGCTCCGCCGGCGACTGCATGTTGCCGTGCGTGTCCCGCTCGCGCGGTGACCGCCTGGTCCTCGATCTCTGAGACCTCGCCGTCCTTCTGCCCCTTCGTATCCCCTGTTACCAGTCGAGGAGCCGCCATGACCGAGGCCCTGCAGCGCCCTGTCGGGCTACCCGTCAGTGACGCGGACCCTTTCGCCCACGACGTCCTGGAGCATCCCGAACCCCTGCACCAGGAGCTTCGCGCGGCCGGCCCCGTGGTGTACCTGACCCGCTACAGCGTCCACGCCATAGCCCGGCACAGAGAGGTACACGCCGCACTGACCGATTGGCAGCGCTTCGAGTCGGGGTCCGGTGTCGGACTGGCCAACTTCCGGCACGAGAAGCCGTGGCGCCCGCCGAGCCTGCTGCTGGAGGCCGACCCGCCCCGGCACGACGCCCCACGCCGCGTACTGCGCGAGCTGCTGGCCCCGCCCGCACTGCGCCGGCTGCGCGAGCAGTGGTTCGCCGCCGCCGAGTCGCTGGTGGACGACGTGGTCAGTGGAGAAACGGAGTTCGACGCCTTCACGGCGCTGGCTCGCGCTTTCCCCCTGCGGGTCTTCCCCGATGCCGTGGGCCTCGGCCCCGACGGACGGGAGAACCTGCTCCCCTACGGCAACATGGCCTTCAACGCCTTCGGTCCGGTCAACGACCTGGTGGAGGCCGACGCACACCGCGCGGGCGAGTTGTCGGCCTGGGTGAACGCCCAGTGCGCCCGCGAGAAGCTGCGCGAGGACGGGATCGGAGCAGGGATCTGGGCGGCCGCGGACCGAGGCGACCTGACGCACGCGCAGGCACCTCTTGTGGTGCGGTCCCTGCTGACGGCGGGAGTCGACACCACCGTCCACGGCCTGGCAGCCGCTCTGTTCGCCTTCGCCACTCATCCCGAGCAGTGGCAGCGGCTCCGGGAGCGGCCCGAGTTGGCGCGGGTCGCCTTCGACGAGGCGGTGCGCTGGCAGTCCCCGGTACAGACGTTCTTCCGTACCGCGACGACCGACGTGCACATCGCCGGTGCTCTCGTCCCTGAGGGCTCGAAGATCCTGATGTTCTTGGGTGCCGCCAACCGGGACCCGGCCCGCTGGAACGACCCCGACCGCTTCGACCTCAGCCGCGATCCTTCCGGGCACGTCGGCTTCGGCATGGGCATCCACCAGTGCGTCGGCCAGCACGTCGCGCGCCTGGAGGCCGAGGCGCTGCTCACCGCGCTGGCCCGCCGCGTCGAGCGGATCGAACCAGCCGGGCTCCCCCAACGGCACCTCAACAACACGCTGCGCTCCTGGGCGTCCCTGCCCGTGCGTGTGCGTGCAGCCGCCTGAACACACCGCCACGACCAACGCCCCCCGGCATCCAATCGAGAGGAACCACACCATGCCCCAGCAGGTACGAGGCGTCGTCGCGAGGGTGAAGGGCGCTCCGGTGGGCGTCGAGACCGTCGTCGTGCCCGATCCGGGGCCGGGTGAGGCGGTGGTGAAGGTGCAAGCCTGCGGAGTCTGTCATACCGACCTGCACTACCGTGAGGGCGGGATCAACGACGAGTTCCCCTTCCTCCTCGGCCATGAGGCCGCAGGGATCGTCGAATCGGTCGGCGCGGACGTGACGGAGGTCGAGCCCGGCGACTTCGTCGTTCTCAATTGGCGCGCCGTATGCGGGCGTTGCCGTGCCTGTCGGCGTGGACGCCCTCAGTACTGCTTCGACACGCACAACGCGAAGCAGAAGATGACGCTCCTCGACGGCACCGAGCTCTCGCCAGCCCTCGGCATCGGCGCCTTCACCGAGAAGACGCTCGTCGCCGCAGGCCAGTGCACCAAGGTCGACTCCGCGGCCTCGCCGGCCGCGGCGGGCCTGCTGGGCTGCGGTGTGATGGCGGGCATCGGCGCGGCCATCAATACCGGCACAGTGGGGCGCGGCGACACGGTCGCCGTCATCGGCTGCGGCGGCGTCGGCGTCGCCGCCATCGCCGGGGCACAGCTCGCGGGCGCGGCGAAGATCATCGCCGTCGACATCGACGACCGCAAGCTGGAGACCGCCCGGCGGATCGGCGCCACCCACACCGTCAACTCAAAGAAGACGAACGCGGTCGAGGCGATCCGCGAACTCACCGGCGCCTTCGGCGCCGACGTCGTCATCGAGGCGGTCGGCCGCCCGGAGACGTACAAGCAAGCCTTCTATGCCCGCGACCTCGCCGGCACCGTGGTCCTGGTCGGAGTGCCCACTCCGGAGATGAAACTCGAACTCCCGCTCCTCGACGTCTTCGGCCGCGGCGGCGCACTGAAGTCCTCCTGGTACGGCGACTGCCTGCCCTCCCGCGACTTCCCCATGCTGATCGACCTCTACCTCCAGAACCGCCTCGACCTGGACGCCTTCGTCACCGAGACCATCGCGCTGGACGATGTGGAGAAGGCCTTCGAACGGATGCACCGCGGCGACGTCCTGCGCTCGGTGGTGGTCCTGTGAGCGCGGCGATCGAGCGCGTCGTCACCCATGGCACGTTCTCTCTCGACGGCGGCACCTGGGACGTCGAGAACAACGTGTGGATCGTCGGCGACACCCGAGAGGTCCTGGTCATCGACCCCGCCCACGATGCCGCCAGCATCGCGAAGGTGGTCGGCGACCGGGAGGTCACCGCCATCGTGTGCACGCACGCCCACAACGACCACATCAACGCGGCCCCGGAACTCGCCGAGCGCACCGGCGCACCCGTCTTCCTCCATCTGGACGACCGGCTGCTGTGGCGCCAGGTGCACCCGGATCGCGGCCCGGACGGATATCTGTCCGACGCACGCCGGCTGAAGGTCGCGGGCACCGAGCTGGTCGTCCTGCACACCCCCGGCCACACCTTCGGCGCCGTGTCCCTCTACGCCCCTGAAATGGGCGTTGTTTTCACCGGCGACACGCTCTTCGCCGGAGGGCCCGGGGCGACGGGCCGGTCGTACTCGGACTTCACCTCGATCATCCGCTCCATCCGCGACCGGCTTCTCGTCCTCCCGCCCGACACGCAGGTGCTCACCGGTCACGGGGAGGCCACCACTGTCGGCATTGAGGCCCCGCACCTCCAGGAATGGATCGACCGAGGGCACTGAATCGGGACAGACCGGTCCGCGCCCACACGCTCGACACCCTCCCCACCATTTCCCTAGTACATACAGGAGTTGAAGGTCATGACCACACATCGCGTTCTCGTCCGGGGCCACGTCGTCACCGTCGATCCCGGGCTCGGTGTCATCCGTGACGGTGAGGTGCTGATCGAGGATGGCGTCATCGCCGCCGTCGGCCAGAATCTGGGCGTCAGCGACGCGGAGATCATCGATTCCGAGGGTGGGATCGTCGCCCCCGGAACCGTGGACACTCACCGCCACACGTGGCAGGCGCAGATGCGCGGCTGCTGCGGCGACATGTCGCTCCAGCAGTACATCCAGGGCTTCTGGGCCGATGCCACGCCTTCCTACACCGCCCAGGACGCGAAGCTCGGCACGCTCGTGGGTGCGCTGGAGGCCCTGGAGGGCGGGGTGACGACCCTCCTCGACTACGCACACATCACCAACACCCCCGAGCATGCCGACGCCGCGGTCGACGCCCTGCAGCAGGCCGGGATCCGCGCGGTCTTCGCATACGGCCTGGGTCAGGCGAACGTCTTCGGGCCGCCCGACCACGACCGGCTCGCCGACTTCGCCCGCATCGCCGGCGAGCGCTTCTCCTCCCGCGACAGCCTGGTGACGCTGGGCGCGGCGCTGTCGGAGATCGGTATGGCTCCCATCTCGCTGAACAAGGCGCAGAAGCAGCTCGCCGACGAGCACGGGGCGATTTCCACCGCGCACATCGGCGCACTCTGGTCCAACCCCTCGGGGCTCCCGGAACTGCACGCGGCCGGCGTGCTCGATTCCCGCTTCGTCCTCGTCCACGCCAACACCCTGCGTGAGGCGGACTGGAAGCTCGCCGCCGAGGCCGGGGTGAAGGTGTCGACGACACCCGAAAGCGAACTGAACATGGGCGCTGGCAAGTTGGCGATCAACAACGTGCTCCGGCACGGCCTGAAGCCGACCATCGGTGCCGACGTCGTGTCGCTCAACAGCGGTGACATCCTCACGCCGACGCGCCAGGCGCTGGCGTACACGCGCTGGGTCGAAGCGGAGCCCCTCAACCGCGAGGGCGCCGACGTGTACCAGGTGTCGCCGACGGCTGCCGAGGCCCTTGCGTGGGCGACGGTCAACGGCGCCGACGCCGTCGGCCTCGGCGACCGGGTCGGCAGTCTCACCCCGGGCAAGCAGGCCGACCTCATCGTGGTCGGCGGACACCACCTTGGCATCCGCCCCGTGAACGACCCGGTGGCCCAGCTCGTCTTCCACGTCAGCCCTGGGCTCATCGACACCGTGCTGGTCGCCGGCAAGGCCGTCAAGCGGGACGGCCGACTCGTCGGCATCGACAAGGAAGGCCTCCTGCGGCAGCTCGACGACTCCTCGCGCGAGATCCAGGAGCGGATGGCCCACGTCGTCGCCTCCAAGGTCCCGCCGTCTCCCGAGGCCATCGCCGCGTTCCCTCAGTGGATCGCGAACAACCTGGCGAGCTGAGCCCACGCATCTCCCCATCCGCCTGAGGAACAAGGAGGTTCCGGACATGGGCACACATGCGATCAGGGATCGCACCGCCATCACAGGCATCGGCTGCACGGACATCACGAAGCGCAGCGGCCGCACCGTTCTGTCGCTCGCCACCGAGGCAGGCCTCAGGGCCGTCGCGGACGCAGGGCTCGAACCCACGGACATCGACGGCCTGGTCACCTTCTACTGGGGCCGACGGGACACTCCGGCACCGTACGAACTGGCCAACAGCCTCGGGCTGACGTCCTGCCACATGTCGTACTGCGACAGCGGTGGCGGGGCCTGGGCCTGCTCGGCAATCGCCGCCGCGGCCATGGCGGTGTACTCCGGCATGTGCCGCCATGTGCTGGTGTACCGCGCCGCCAACTCGCGCTCGGAACCCTTCCCGCTCGAAGGCCTGGACGCCTGGCCGTCGGGACAGCGGCAGTGGAGCGAGCCGTTCGGTGCCACACACGCCGCTGCCCTGTACGGCCCGTATGTGACGGCGTACATGCAGCACTACGGTGTCGACAACGCGGACTTCGCACCGCTGGCGGTGCAGCAGCGGGCCAACGCGGGGCTCAACCGCAAGGCTCTGATGACCGAGCCCATGTCGGTGGAGGACCACCAGGAGTCGCCCTGGATCATCCACCCGTTCCGGCGCCTGGACTGCAGCATCTGGAACGACGGCGCCATGGCAGTGGTCGTCTCCTCCACCGAGGATGCCCGGAGGCTGCCGCAGTCCCCGGTCACCATCCGCGCGATGGAGGGCGGCACCCTCGCCGCACCGGTCAAGGCACGCACGAGCCGGCACCACTGGGAGCTCAACGCCTCGCTCGCGGCCCGGTCCCTGTACATGAAAGCCGGGGTGACGGCCGATGACATCGACATCGCCGAACTCTACGACCCCTTCACCGGCATGGCCCTGCTGCACATCGAGCAGTTCGGGCTGACGCCGGCCGGACAGGCTCCCGACCGGATCCGGGACGGTGAGCTGTCCCTGGACGGGCGCATCCCCGTCAACACCCACGGAGGCCACCTGTCCGAGGGCAACCTGGCTGGCCTCGGCCATGTCGTCGAGGCGGTTCAGCAGCTCCGGGAGGACGGTGTCGCCGACGACCACTGCCCCGGGGCTCATGACTACGACCGGCAGCACTGCCGCCAGGTCCGCGCTCCTGAACTCGCCCTCGTGGCTAGTGAGTCCGGCGACAGTGCCCTCATCCTGGGACGGGCCGCGTGACCGCCCCGGTGCGGCCGGCCCCGGTCGCGGACGCCGACAGCGCCGGCTTCTGGGAGGCCTGCGCACGCGAGGAACTGGTCGGTCAGCGGTGCGGCAAGTGCTCAGCCTGGCGCTGGCCGCCGCGCGAGCACTGCCCGCGCTGCCATGCCGCGGATCCGGTCTGGGAACGGCTGGGCGGAACGGGCCGGATCGTCGGCTTCGTCGTCGTGCACCGGGTCCTGGACCCCGCCTTCGCAGACGAGACGCCGCTCGCCATCGTCCATGTGGAGCTCGACGGCACCGACGGGGAGATGGTGCTCACCTCCCAGCTCCAGCCGGGCGAATGGAGCTCGGCGGCGGTCGGCGCTCCGGTCTCCGTCCGCTTCACCCGCGTCCGCGAAGGTCTGACACTCCCCACCTTCACCATCCAAAACGAGCCGCAGGAGGCACACCATGTCCTCGACTGACACCACCGGTCCCCTGAACGGCGTCCGCGTACTCGACCTCTCCCACGTCCTCAACGGTCCCTTCGCGACGATGCTCCTCGCGCACATGGGGGCCGAGGTCATCAAGGTCGAACAGCGGGAGAGCCCCGACCGCTTCCGCCACGCCTGGATGCCGGTGGACGCCGACCACGACGGATACGAGTTCCTCACCGTGAACGCCAACAAGAAGTGCGTCACGCTGAACCTCAAGAACGAGCGCGGACGCGAGGTGTTCCTGGACCTCGTGCGCCGCAGCGATGTCATCGTGGAGAACTTCTCCACCGGCGTCATGGACCGCCTCGGCTTCGGCTACGAGGCCCTCAAGGAGCACAACCCCGGCATCATCTACGCCTCGTCGAAGGGCTACGGCGAGAGCGGCCCCTACGCCGACCTGCGGTCCTTCGCGACGATCGCCATGGCCGTGAGCGGCTGGGCGGAGTCGTCCTGGCGGCTCTCCGGCGCACCGGGCACACAGGTGTTCGGGCCGGGCGACGAGGCCGCCGGCGTCTCCATGGCCCTGGGGATCTGCGCCGCCCTCTACAACCGCGCGCAGACCGGACAGGGCCAGAAGATCGAGGTGTCGATGCAGGAAGCCCTCATGGGCTTCATGGTCAGCGCCTTCCACGAGCACTTCGAGGGCATGGGGCCCGCCGGGGCGTACATGGAGGCGAAGGACGGCCACGTCGCCACCCACCTGCCCGACCTGACGGACGACCTCTTCAAGCGGTACTCCACTGCGCTCGGCCACCCCGAGGCGATCGACGACCCGCGGTTCGCCACCGCCGCGAAGCGCCGAGAGAACCTGAAGCTGCTCCAGCGAACGGTCGCCGAGTGGATGAAGCAGTTCACGGCCCGCGAGCTCTTCGACATCCTCCGCGCCCAGAAGGTGCCCGCCGGGCCGGTCCTGTCCATCGGCCAGGTACTGGAGGACGAGCACATCATCGCCCGTCAGGCCTTCGTCGACGTCGAGCACGACGAGGCCGGCAAGCTCAAGCTGCTGGCTCCGTGGATCAGGTTCAGCGAGACACCGGCGCGCATCGACCACGCCGGGTCAGGCGTGGGCGAGCACACCGTCGAGGTCTACCGCGAGCTGCTCGGCTACGACGAGCGCACGATCGACGAACTCCGTGAGGCCGGGGCGATCTAGGTGCTCGAGTACAGCTGGCTGAACCTGGCCATCGACTGGCAGGGCGCGGCCGGGATGACGGCAGGGTCCGATGTGCTGGACCAGTTCGAGCAGCCTGCTCCCCGTCGCGCCGCCGAAGACGCGCACAGGATCCTGCGCGAGCTCGTCCACTCCGGTGCCCTGCCCGAAGACAGGGAATTCTCCCTGGCCGAGCTGGCGGAGTTCATCGGGGTGAGCCGTGGCGCGCTGCGCGGCGTCCTCCGGAAGCTCCAGGAAGAAGGGCTGATCGAAGCCGAACCGCACCGCCGGTACCGGGCCACCCGACTCGACGCGTGGGACGTGGACACGAGATACGGCTCACGCGTTCTTCTGGAAGCGCTGGGTATGCGACTGTCCCTCCCGCTGCTCGACCAGGCCGATCTGGAGGACGCGTACCAGGCGCTGCTGGACATGGAAGCCGACCCGGAACCGGGGGTCAGTGCGCGATGGCACCGTGCGCACCACCGCTTTCACCGAGCGCTCACCCGTCACGCGCCCGTCCTCCTCCAGACCCAACTGACCGAACGCGCCAAGCACAGTGAGCGCTACGTCCGCCGACTGGCACAGGCCGGTGTTCCATCGAGAGTCCGCGTCGGGCAGGACCACCGGCACATCTACCAACTGGTGGCCGCCCGGGACCACGAGGCAGCCACAGCCCGCACAGCACGCCACCTCGCGTGGACCGCCGTCCGGCTCCTCAACGACACCATGCCGGAGTTCCAGCCGGTGACGACCCAGACGGCCGTCCTGTTCGTGGCGGGTCAGAGCACACCCGAAACTCCGACGACAGCAAGGGGACGGCGATGACGACCCTCTCCACCCGAACCGACCACGCGATGCTCATCGGCGGCGAGCTCCGGCCGGCCTCCAACGGCGCGATGATCGAGGCCACCAACCCCGCCACCGGACAGGTCATCGGCTGCTTCCCGGCAGGCACCCGCACAGACGTCGACCTGGCGGTCACGGCCGCACAGCGCGCCGCGCCCGCCTGGCGCCGGACCGAAGCCACGGCACGCGCGGCCCTCGTCGAACAGCTGGCCTCGGCCATCGCCGAACACGCCGAGGAGTTCGCCCGCCTCGACACCGCGGACAACGGCAGCCTCCTGCGGGAGATGCGCCGCGACGTGACGGCGACGGTGTCGTGGCTCCGCTACTTCGCCGGGCTGGCTCTCCAGGCGCGCGGAACCACACTGCCCGGCTCCCCCGACACCCTCACCTACACCACACGTTTCCCGTACGGGGTTGTCGGGCGGATCGTCCCCTTCAACCACCCCTTCATGTTCGCCGCCGGCAAGCTCGCGGCCCCTCTCATCGCGGGCAACACCGTCGTCCTCAAACCCAGCGAGCACACGAGCCTGTCCGCTCTGCGTCTGGCCGAGCTCGCGGCAGAGATCCTGCCCGCCGGCGTCGTCAACGTGGTGACGGGCTGGGGCTCCGAGGCCGGCGACGCCCTGGTCGCCCACCCGGGCGTGCGACGGCTGGCCTTCACGGGCTCGGTCGCCACCGGGCTGACCATCCAACGGCGGGCGGCGGAGGCCGCGGTGAAGACCGTGACCCTCGAACTCGGTGGAAAGAACCCGCTCGTCGTCTTCCCGGACGCTGACCTCGACGTCGTGGTCGACGCGGCCGTACGGGGCATGAACTTCACCTGGCAGGGCCAGTCCTGCGGCTCCCTGTCCCGTGTCCTCGTCCACACGGACGTCCACGACGCCTTCGTGGAACGCCTGGCAGAGCGGGTGTCGGCACTGCGCCCCGGCCTGCCCGAGGATGCCGCGTCCGACACGGGAGCCATCGTCAACACCCAGCAGTTGCAGAAGGTGCTCCGCTACGTGCAGATCGGCCGCGACGAAGGCGCACGGCTCTGCGTCGGCGGCGATCGCGTCACCGACGGTGAACTCGCCGCGGGCCTGTTCGTGAGACCCACGCTCTTCACCGACGTGGATCCCGGTTCGCGCCTCGCCCAGGAGGAGATCTTCGGGCCGGTGCTGGCCGCTCTCCGTTTCCGGGACGAGCAGGAGGCGGTCTCCATCGCCAACTCCACCCGTTTCGGGTTGACCGCCAGTGTCTTCACCTCGGACCTGGCCACCGCTCATCGCTTCGCCGAGGCCGTCGATGCGGGCTACGTGTGGATCAACGAGGTGTCCCGGCACATTCCCGGCGCGCCGTACGGCGGCGTCAGGGACAGCGGCATCGGCCGTGAGGAGGAGCTGGACGAGCTTATCTCCTACACGCAGATCAAAAACGTCCACATCAACTTCCGGGAGCAGACGGCATGACCGACATCCAGCAGGGCGACGAGGCCCTGAAGAAGTACGACGCGTCCATCCGCGAGGACAACCTCATCGGCCAGTGGTCGTTCGAGCCGCTTCTGGACGCGGCGGTCGGCGGCCCCAAGCCCCGCGGCGAGGCCTGCGTGTGGCCGTGGAAGACGACTCGTGCGCGCCTCGCCGAGGCCTCCGAGGTACTCGGCCCGGCCGGCGTCGGGCGCTGCAACCTCACGTTCCTCAACCCCGGCATCACTCAGGGTCCCCCCGGCTCGACGCACACCCTGGCTGCGGGCATCCAGATCATGCGGGCGCAGGAGGTGTGCTGGTCGCACCGGCACACCATGTCCGCGCTGCGGTTCGTCATCGAGGGCAACTCCGATGCCTTCACGGTGGTGGACGGCGAGCCTCTGACGATGGACCGGTTCGACCTCCTGATCACCCCTCGATTCTCCTGGCACGACCACCACAACCCGACCGACGAGGAGGTCGTGTGGCTGGACGTCCTGGACCTCGGCCTCACGCTCAGCCTCAACCAGGCGTTCTACGAGCCGTTCGGCGAGGCGAGCCAGCCGCAGCGGCCGGGCGTCGCGGACTCCCAGGGACTGCGCGCCAAGGCCCTGCGCCCGGCCTGGGAACGCCCCCGCCTCGGCCGCCTCCCCATCCGCTACGCATGGGCGGACGTGGTGGAGATCCTCGACTCCTACGGCGACACGGCCGGCGACCCGTACGACGGTCTGGCGCTGCGCTACGCCAATCCCGTCACCGGCGGACCCACCATGACCACGATGGACTGCTGGATCCAGCAGCTCGTCCCCGGATTCGAGGGCCTGCGCCACCGCCGCACCTCCAGCAGTGTCGGCTTCGTGATCTCCGGCCGCGGCCGGGTCGAGGTCGGCGACGAAACGCTGGAGATCACGCCCGGCGACACCTTCGCCGTCCCCAACTACGCCTGGCACCGCCTGATCAACGACTCCGACGAACCACTGCGGATCTTCTCGGTGCACGACATACCGGCGATCACCGCGCTCGGCCTGTTCTACGAGGAACCCGTGCCCACCGTCGGCGCCCACCCCGCGCCGGCCGTTCCGGGGCTGCCGCACAACCCCGTCTACCGCACCAACGCGATGCTGGAAGCCGAGGAGGTCCGATGACCAGGTTCTCTGCGCACGACATCCGCGGTGTCGTCGCGATCCTGCCCACCCCGGCACTGCCCGGGGCCGACCACTGGGCCGCCGTCGACACCGTCGACCTCGCGGAGACAGAACGATTGACGAACGCCCTGGTCGAGGCCGGCGTCGACATCATCCTGACCAACGGCACATTCGGCGAGGGTGCTTCGCTCACCCTCGACGAGGTGCTGGCGTTCAACGACACCGTCGTCCGCACCGTCCGCGGCCGGGTACCCGTCTTCGCCGGCGCGACCACCCTCAACACACGCGACACCATCGACCGCGGGCGAAGGCTCGCCGAACTGGGCGCCGACGGTCTCTTCCTCGGCAGGCCCATGTGGGTCGCCCTGGACGACACCCAGATCGTGGACTACCACCGCGCGGTCGCCGAGGCGCTCCCCGGCCTCTCGCAGATCGCCTACGACAACCCGAGCGCGTTCAAGGGAAAGATCTCCCCCGAGGTATATGCCCAACTGACCGACATCCCGCAGATCGTGGCCGCCAAGCACATGGGTCTCGGCCTCATGGGGGACCGGTTCGTCACCGATCTGGAGGCGGTCGCGAGGCGCATCCGTCTCCTTCCCGTCGCCGAGGACTGGGCCACGACGGCACACCGCTTCCCCGATGAGGTCGTGGCGTGCTGGAGCGGCGACGTCGCCTGCGGTCCGGCCCCGGTGCTACGGCTGCGCGACGCCGTGCTGGCCCGGGACTGGGACGAGGCGGCGCGCATCCAGGCCGACATCGCGCACGCCCTCAAGCCCCTGTTCCCGGACGGGAGCTTCGAGGAGTTCTCCAAGTACAACATCCAGATCGACCGGGCTGAGTTCGAGGCATCCGGCTACTTCACGCCCGGTCCGGTGCGACCCCCGTACACCAGCTGTCCGGAATCTCACCTGGAGGGCGGTCGCGAGGCCGGCCGTCGATGGGCCGAACTCCACCGCCGTTACGACGAAGCCGGCAGCGCCGCCTGACAAACCTCACGCACCACACGTACAGACAGCAATCAGGAATGGACCCATGAGCAGCAGCACCGAGCAGCAGACCGAAGAGACCGCGACGGCGCCCCCGTCGAAGGCCACCGACTCCCCCGTCCGGGTCTCGCGCCTCGGCTACGTCTCCTTCGAGACGCCGGACGTGGCCCGGCTGATGGAGTACTACACGAAGGTGCTCGGCTTCGCCCTCGTCGACGACTCGCCCCAGCAGGCCTTCCTCACCACCGGGGCCGACCACCATTGCGTGATCATCAACAAGGCTGAGGTCGTCCGCGGGCGGTCGATCGTCGGCTACGAGATCCGCGAGAACCTCGACGACGCCCAGCGCCGCCTCAAAGAGGCCGGGATCCACGGCGAGCGGCGCACCGACATAGGACCGGGCACGCCCGACGTGCTGGTGCTGACGGAGCCCGAGACGGGTACCACCTTGCACCTCTACGAGGACCAGCAGCCGAGCGGCGTGGAACCCACCTTCGATCACCGCCCCAGCAAGCTCGGGCACGTGGCCGCGTACACCACCTCGACCGGCAACATGCGCTCCTTCTACCAGGACGCCATGGGCTTCCGCTGGTCCGACTCGATCGGCGACTTCTTCGTCTTCCTGCGCTGCAACGCCGACCACCACGCGGCGAACTTCATGCAGAGCGACACCATGTCCGGCATGCACCACATCGCCTACGAGGCCAGGGACCTCGCACATCTCCAGACGATGATCGACAACCTGGCCAGGCACAACTACCGGCTGTACTGGGGGCCGGGCCGGCACGCCGTGGGTCACAACATTTTCACGTACCACGAGGACCCCGACGGCAACCACATCGAGCTGTTCACGCAGCTGGACGTGATGCTCGACGAGGAGAAGGGCTACTACGAGCCGCGGCCGTGGCACGAGCACTTCCCCATGTGCCCCACCACCTGGGAGGCGGACATCGCCGCCATGAACCTGTGGGGCCCTATCCCGCCCGGCGTGATCAAGCGCTGAAGGCCGAGACGACATTCCTGGAGCCCGGCCGAAGCCCGGTCGGGCTCCCACGCCCTCACAGAACGGACTGAGCAACATGCCGAGTTGGAGTCTCACGACCTGCCAGGCCGGAGCAGCGGCGCCCGGCTCCCGGGTGGCGGCGATCCGCCGCGCGGACGGGCGGTTCGTCATCCCGGACGTCCTGCGGAAGTACGACGGTCTCCTGGAGGCGCTGAACGATTGGGACACCGTGGCGCCGCTGCTGCGTGACCTGGAGCCAGACGAGCTCGAACCGGCGAACGTGGTCGAAACCCTCTCTCTACGCCATCCGCGCAAGCTGCTGTGTGTCGGCGCGAACCACCGCGATCACGTGGCGGAGATGGGTGTGCAGGAGATTCCGGACGGGACCCGGCCGTACTTCTTCACCGTCCCGCCGACCACGACGATGGTCGGCGACGGCGAACCGATTCTCATCCCCGAAGGCCCCGCACTGCGCGTCGACTGGGAGGCCGAACTGGCCGTCGTGATCGGCCGCGGCGGCCGCGACATAGCGCCGCACGAGGCACTGCACCACGTGGCGGGCTACGCCTGCTTCAACGACATCACCGCGCGCGGCCTGCTACGCCGCGAAGTCGCCCTCGCGGCCCCGTTCGCCTGGGACTGGCTGGGCTCCAAGGGGCTGGACACCTTCTGCCCCATCGGCGCGGTCACCCCTGCCTGGCAGGTGCCGGACCCCGACGACCTCACCATCCGGTGCCTGGTCAACGGCGTCGTGAAGCAGGAGGCGAGCACCGAGAACCTCATCACCGGCATCGCCGAGCTGGTGGCAGCAGCCAGCGCCAGCTGGACTCTGGAGCCGGGAGACGTCATCGCCACGGGCACTCCAGCCGGCGTGGGACAGTCCCGCGGCGAGCAACTGTCGGCAGGCGACGAGGTACGGGTCGAGATCACGGGGCTCGCTCCACTCCACAACCCCGTCCGGCACCGCAGCCCGAGCCCACTGGTGAAGAAGCCATAACCACCGCGCGCCGCTCCTCCACTCAACTCGAGCTGGCATCACCGCTGCCGACATCGACGTCGCTGAGCTCTACGCCAACTCCACCGAGATGACCATCTGCACGTCGAACAGTTGGGTCTCACCGCGGCAGGTGCGTCGCCGGCTGGTCTCCGCGATGGCTAGTTCTGCCTCGATGGCCGTGTTCCGGTCAATACCCACGGGAGCAACGTGTCCCAGGGGCAACCTCGCGGGAACGGACATGACGTCGAGGCTGCCCAGCAATTCCTCTCGGGAGGCGTACGCGACGACTTCTGCACCGGTCCTCGCCGCCACAACCGCTCTCACTGTCGGCAGGTGCGGGATCCCGTATAGCCCTGGTATCCGGTGAGTCGGGAGACACCGGCCTGATCTTGGAACGTGCAGCACGAGCACACCAGCGCACCACGTGCCGCAGCCAGTTACAGACAGGCACCGATTCGGACCTGCTGCCAAATCGAGCGCCTGATGGGCCGGCGTTGCGCTGCTTGCGGGCCCTTCCGATGGCCGCCGCGCGAGCACTGCGCGTCCTGTCACACCGCTGCACCCCAGTGGGTCGAGGCGCCAGGAGCCGGCACGGTGGTCGGGTTCGATGTCGTCCATCGTGTCCCGCTCCCGGCCTCCGCCACAGACACCCCGTATGCGCTGGCCACGTCAGTCTGGACTACACCGCAGGAGAAATGGTGCCGCTCTCGGGCCTGCGGAGCAGCGAGTGGTCGGACGTGGCGGTAGGCCAATGGGTGACGGCCCGCTTCAACTATCGAGCGGACGGCGTCGTCCTGCCCGAACTACAGCCCGCGTCTGCGGGCTGATCTGCATCCCTCCACGGAAGGCCTGACAATGACCACTTCACAGACAACCTTGACGGTGCAGCAGTTCCTCGACTCACATCCGGTGAGCCGGCGTCAGCGACTCATCATATTCCTGCTGATGATGGTGATGGTTTTCGAGGGCCTCGACCAGATCATCGCCGCCCAGGTGTTCCCTCAGCTGATCCACGAGTGGGGTACGTCTGTCTCGTCCATCACAGAGATTGTGACCGCGTCCTCGCTCTCCTTGGCCGTCGGCTCTGTCGTCGCGGGTCCGATCACAGACCGCTTCGGACGCAAGCCCCCGCTGATCGTCGGGATCCTGCTCTTCGGCGCGGGTACCGCGGCTATGGGGCGACTATCACAAGACGTCATCGTATTCGGCGCGCTGCGTTGTGTCGCCTGTATCGGGCTCGGCATCACAGTGGTTGTGACCATGGCCCTCACAGCCGACTTGCTGCCGACTGCTCGCCGCAGTCAGATGATGGTACTCGTCTTCGCGGGCGTAACCCTTGGTTCTCTGTTCGGCAGCCTTCTGGCCGCGGTCGCCATCGAGCCGCTCGGCTGGCGGGCCGTCCTGGGAATTTCTGGCCTGCTGCCGCTCCTGTTGATCCGTCCCATCACACGACTTGTGCCGGAGTCCCCCACCATTCTTGTGGCACGCGGTCGCACCGACGCGGTTCGCTCAGCGCTTCAGACTCTGCTCCCGGGTAGCGACGCCTCCTCAGTCGACCTTTCCCTGTCCGAGAGCGAAGAGCACCTGGTCCGTCCGACGGCAATCCTCGGCCGCATGTACATAGCCCGAACCCTGCTGATCTGGCTGCTGTTTCTCGCCGCCTACAGCGTGCTCACCGTCCTCTTGCAGTACACCCCGATGCTGCTGCAAGCGCCGGTCCCGGGTTTCACCACGGCTCAGAGCGGGCTCACCATGACCGTCTTCAGCATCGGTGGGCTCGTCGGCGGGCTCTCGGTGTCCTTCGTACTCAAGCGAGTCAGCCGATTCGCCACCCTTTCAACGGTGCTGGTCCTCGCGGCCGCTGTGCTGTTTGCCATCGCTCTGGTCCCGACTGGTTTCGTCACCCTGATGGTTGGTTTCCTGTTCCTTGGCCTCACCTTCAGCTCGGCAACATCGTCGCTGGCCACGGTCGGAGGTCTCGCGTATCCGACCGCGCTGCGGGGCACAGGCCTCGGAGCCGCCAACACCGCCGGCCGGGTGGGCACGCTCGTCGGCGGTCTGGCAGGCGGAACGCTCATCACATCTGGACTGAACGTCAGTGAAATCTCCGCCATTCTCTCAGCGCCTGTGCTGGCCAGCGCGCTCTGCATCGTTGCCCTCAGAGCTCTCACGTAATTGCGGAAGCGTCCCGTACACGGCCGGTGTCCGGCCGGATGGCGACGAGCCCAGCACTCGCAGGGGATCCGCGCATCCTTCTCCGTTGGACGGGCCATCACCGAGCCGGCCCGCCAGGCCATTCGTCACCTGCCCGAGCCCCTCTGGCATCCCGCCCTTGGAGAGGACGGATCCCTGCGCGAGGGCGCCCAGGTGGCTGAGCTTCCACAGGGGCCGTGTTCGCCTGCTTCCAGGACCCACCACCGACGTCAAACCAACAACTGAAGCTGGGACGAGCCGGCAAACACCGGAGCCCTGACGCGCACCCTGACGCATAGCGGGTTCTGCTCAAGCAGACGGCGAAGTCCGCTTTGTCGGACAAATCTCAGTCGCTCGCGCCGAGAGTCTGCGCAAGTGCGTCGAGGGTCACGTCGACGATGGCGCGCAGCTGCTCCGTGCTCGTTCCGGCTCTGCTCATGACGGCGAGGGACTGGTTCACGGCCGCAAGATGGGTCGCGAAGGACTCGGCCGCCTCGTCGTGCAGTCGGCCGGCCTTCAGCGCGGCGCGCAGCCGGGTGTGCTGGAAGCCGATCGCCTCCCGTGCATGCGCCGCGACGCTCGCGCTCAGCCCTGGGATCGCCATGACGGTTTGGGCCACCAGGCATCCGTCGGGCAGACGGGGGTCCGCGATGCGTTCCAGGGTGACGTCGAAGAACGCCCGCGCGGCTGCCAGGGGCCCATCGGCGGCGGTTCCCAGTCGGGCCACCACTCGGTCGAGTGCCCTCGCTCGGCAGAATGCGGCACGGCGGGCCTCATAAGAGACGAAGCCGTACGCCCACCGCCCGTCGAAGGTTGCCGCCTCAACCGGACCGTCATTCGGCTGCCCGTGCGATGACACGCACTGCCGGTCTGCAGTCAGGCTGAAAACGCTTCGTCCGTGTGTAAGCACGCGGCGCCCGTCTCGCAATGCCGGGCTTCCGACTCGGGACTTGCAGGTGAAGGAAATACCTGTTCAATGAGTGCTCGCCTTCGCTTGGCTCCGGGTTCTGCCCGCAGTTCCCGATGCCTTTTCTGCGGCGGTGACGACGTTGCGGAAGAGCATCGCGACCGTGGTGGGGCCGACGCCGCCGACCCGCGGGGTGATCGCGCCCGCGACCTCGGCACAGGACTCGTCGACGTCGGGCAGCAGGCGCTTGCCGGAGTAGCGGACCCCACCGCCGATCACGGTCGCCCCGGGCTTGACGTGCTCGGGCTGGATGATCCCCGGCACGCCGGCGGCGGCGATGAGGATGTCGGCACGCCGTGTGTAGCGTTGCCAGTCCGGGACGCCGGTGTGCACCACAGTGACTGCGGCGTTGGCTGTGGGCCGCTTCTGTGCGAGCAGCATGGCGAGGGGACGGCCGAGGGTGGCACCACGTCCGAGAACGACGACCTCCCGGCCTGACACCGGGATCTCGTGGAACGCCAGCAACTCTTCGATACCTGCGGGGGTGCAGGGCAGCGGACCGGGCAGTCCGACGGCGAGTCGGCCCATGTTCATCGGGTGCATGCCGTCGACGTCCATGTCCGGATCCATCTCGCTCAGCGCAGCGTCATAGGAGAGGTGGCCGGGGATGGGGTACTGGATCAGCACCCCGTTGACCTTCGGGTCCGCGTTGTAGCCGCGGATGACCTCGAGAAGTTCGTCCTGCGCGACGTTCTGCGGCAGGTGGACATGGGGGGAGTCGATGCCCAGATCCGCAGCTTGCCTCTGCTTGATGCGGATGTAGCCGGCCGACGCGTCGTCGTCGCCGACCAGGACCGTGGCCAGACTCGGGGCGAAACCTGTGGAACGCAGGGCATCGATGCGGGATCGGACATCGCTCAGGATTCGCTCGGCTACGGGCTTGCCCGGGAGCATTCGAGCAGTCATGGGAGTTCCTCACGATTCGGCTTCCCGGTGGCGTGACCGTATCCGGCCCCGCCACCGGTGTGGGACTTGCTTGATGTCACAGAACGACGAAGCAGGTCTTCTCCTGCCTGTAGGACTGGAGGCCACTCAGTCCGAGTTCGCTTCCCAGTCCGCCGGCTCCACGGCCGCTCCAAGGCAGGGGAGGCTCCGGGCTGCCCCATGAGTTGATCCAGACGGCGCCGACACGCGGCTGTCGCGCGACCTGCACCGCAGGCGTCGATCGACTTCAGAAGGTCCTCGCCGTATGGTGCGATCAGAAGACAATGGTCTGATTGCCGTTGAGGACAACTCGGTCCTGGGCGTGCCACAACACGGCCCGGGACAGCACCTGGCGCTCGACGTCGGCGCCTCGACGGGCATAATCCGCAGCCGTCTCGGCGTGGCTGACCCGGACCACGTCCTGTTCGATGATCGGGCCCTCGTCGAGGTCTTCGGTGACGTAGTGTGCCGTCGCCCCGATCAGCTTCACCCCGCGGTGCTTCGCCTTGGCGTAGGGACCCGCACCGATGAAGGCCGGCAGGAACGAGTGGTGGATGTTGATCACCGGCACACCCACCCGGTTCAGGAACTCCCCGGACAGGATCTGCATGTAGCGGGCCAGGACGACGAAGTCGACATTGCCTGCGAGCAGCTTGACGATCCTGTCCTCAGCCGCGGACTTGTCCGCCCCAGCGGAGGGGACATGGAAGAACGGGACCCCGAATCCTCGCACGTCATCTGCGGAGGTGGGATGGTTCGAGATCACCATGGGCACGGTCACAGGCAGCTCGCTGCGCCGATGGCGCCATAGCAGGTCGAGAAGGCAGTGGTCGGACTTGGACGACAGGATCGCCATCCGCTTCGGCACAGACTGGTCCGTAAGACTCCAGCGGTAACCGTCGGGGGCCAGAAGGTCGTTGAGCTGGGACTCGAGATCCGGACGGGCTGCGGAGAATTCGGAACGGTGGAAGACCACGCGCTGGAAGAACAGCCCGCCCGAGGGATCGTCCGTGTACTGGTCGAGGGAGACGATGTTTCCCCCGTTGCGTGTGACGAGCGCGGTGACGTCAGCGATGATGCCCGGCCGGTCCTTGCCGTCGACGATGAGGCATGCGTGATCCTGCAGCTGTGAGAGTGCCGTGGTCATCCTCATCTCACTTCCTGGCTGATCGGGCGTTGGATATCCACTCCGACGTGGCCACCAGGCCGCCGAAGGTGTAGAAGTGCAGCCGCACGTCACCTAGTGCCGCATCAGGCAAC
>NZ_MUBM01000105.1 GCF_002154505.1 Streptomyces carpinensis
CTCGACCCTCCGGCCGGAGGGCGCCCGGCCCTCCGCCGGGTGGTCGCGGGGCCCCGCGGCAGCCGGCGGCGGCCCCTCCCGACAGGTGGCAGCCCGGTCACCGTGCGCGGAGCACCCGGCCGTCTGCGGCCTGCCGGCGCCCCGCGTCCACCCGGCGGCACCCGGGCCCACTTGTCGTCCACGTCGCCGGGGCCCGTGCCTGGAGCACCCCAGGCGCCGCCTCCCGGGCACGGGTTCCCGATAACCCAGGGTTCACCCCGGAAACCCAGGGTTCACCCCGGAAACCCAGGGTTCACCCCGGACGGCAGGCAACCGGGGCCCTACGGCAATACGCCCGCTCGGCGGGCGGCCGTCACCGCCTCTCCCCGGGTGTGGGCGCCCAGTTTGCGCATGGCCGAGCGGAGGTAGCCCTTCACGGTCTCCGGGCTGAGGCCGAGGCGCGCGGCGGCCGTCGCGTTCGTCGCGCCCGCGGCCACGCAGGCCAGGACGTCCACCTCCCGCGGCGCCAGGCTCACGCCGCCCGCCGGAGCCGGAGCCGCGGCGGCGGTCAGCAGGCCGCAGGCGCTCAGGAGTTCCGCGCGCAGGGCGGGGTCCGTGATCCGCGGGGCCAGGGCGCGCAGCGCCGCGTGGGCCTCGCGGACCTGCTCCCAGGCGGCACCGGTCGCCGCGTCCCCGTCCGCCGGCTCCGGGCGGGCCGCCGCCAGCAGGTCCCGTGCCTCCTCCCGCACCACCAGCGCCTGCTCCACGTCCCGCGCCACCGCCACCGCCGCGCTCAACGCCCGGTCACCGAGCGGCTGGGCCGTGCGCAGGGCGCCGTACAGCACACCGCGTACCCGGCGGCGTACCACCACCGGCACCGCCAGCACCGAGCGCAGCCCCTCCGCCGCCACCGCCGCGTCGTACTCGTGGCTGATCTGGCGGGACAGCGAGTAGTCCGTCACCGCGCACGGGCGGGCCAGCGCCACCGCCTTGCCGCCGAGCCCGTTGCCGGAGGTCACCGCCAGCGCGCTGAGCGCGAGCGTCGCCGTACCCGTCAGCTCACTGATCCGTACCCGCGGCCGGCCCGGCTCGACCAGGCCGCCGAAGGCGACCGGAAGGCCCGTCGCGCGCCGCAGCCGTACCAGCGCACCCCGAATCTCCGCCGCCCCGGACGCGTT
Source organism: Streptomyces carpinensis (assembly GCF_002154505.1). Taxonomy (GTDB): domain Bacteria; phylum Actinomycetota; class Actinomycetes; order Streptomycetales; family Streptomycetaceae; genus Streptomyces; species Streptomyces carpinensis. Next base: position 1,158 of record NZ_MUBM01000105.1, read on the forward strand.
CGCCGTCACCTGCTCGCCCCTTCTCACGGACCCGTGCTCACCACACCCCCGTTCGGGGGTAGTGAGACCCGCATCACGGATTACACGATGTGGCGGAGCCGCCCCGCAATGGTCCGGTACCCAGGACCACACATGGAGGACAGATGACGACGGCGACGGAGACCTTCCGCAGGGCCCGGGACTTCCTGCTGGAACACCGTGAGGACTACGCCACGGCCTACGCCGGCTTCGAGTGGCCCCGCCCCGAGCACTTCAACTGGGCGCTGGACTGGTTCGACGTCGTCGCCGAGGGGAACGACCGCACCGCCCTGCACATCGTCGAGGAGGACGGCACCGAGACCCGCCTGTCCTTCGCGGAGATGGCCGAACGCTCGAGCCGGGCCGCGAACTGGCTGCGCCGGCGCGGCGTCGCCGCCGAGGACCGCATCCTCGTCATGCTCGGCAACCAGGCCGAGCTGTGGGAGACCGCGCTGGCCGCGATGAAGCTGCGCGCCGTCGTCATCCCCGCCACCCCGCTGCTCGGCCCCGCCGACCTGCGCGACCGTGTCGAGCGCGGCCGGGTCAAGCACGTGATCGTGCGGGCCGAGGACACCGCCAAGTTCAACGACGTGCCCGGCGCCTACACCCGGATCTCCGTCGGCGGCCTGCCCGAGGAGGGCTGGGAGCCGTACGAGGACGCGTACGCCGCCCCCGCCGAGTTCGTCCCCGACGGCCCCACCCTGGCCGACGACCCGCTGATGCTCTACTTCACCTCGGGCACCACCGCCCGGCCCAAGCTGGTCGAGCACACCCACACCTCGTACCCGATCGGGCACCTGGCGACCATGTACTGGGTCGGCCTCAGGCCCGGCGACGTGCACCTGAACATCTCCTCGCCCGGCTGGGCCAAGCACGCCTGGTCGAACCTGTTCGCCCCGTGGAACGCGGAGGCGACCGTCTTCATCCACAACTACACCCGCTTCGACGCCGCCCGGCTGATGTCCGAGATGGACCGCGCCGGGGTCACCACGTTCTGCGCCCCGCCGACCGTGTGGCGCATGCTCATCCAGGCCGACCTGGGCCAGCTGCGCACCCCGCCCCGCGAGGCCGTCGCCGCGGGCGAGCCGCTCAACCCCGAGGTCATCGAGCAGGTCCGGCGGGCCTGGGGCGTGACCATCCGGGACGGCTTCGGGCAGACCGAGACCGCCGTGCAGGTCTCCAACAGCCCCGGCCAGCCGCTGAAGACCGGTTCCATGGGGCGGCCCAGCCCCGGCTTCCGCGTGGAACTCCTCGACCCGGTGACCGGCGCCCCGGGCGTGACCGAGGGCGAGATCGCGCTCGACCTGTCCGAACGGCCCGTCGGCCTGATGGCCGGCTACCACGGCGACGCCGACCGCACGGCGCAGGCGATGGCCGGCGGCTACTACCGCACAGGAGACGTCGCCTCGCGGGACGAGGAGGGATACCTGACGTACATCGGCCGGTCGGACGACGTCTTCAAGGCCTCCGACTACAAGATCAGCCCGTTCGAGCTGGAGAGCGCCCTGCTGGAGCACGAGGCGGTGGCCGAGGCGGCCGTGGTGCCCGCGCCGGACGAGGTGCGCCTGGCCGTGCCGAAGGCGTACGTCGTGCTGGCGGAGGGCTGGGAGCCCGGCCCCGACACCGCGAAGGTGCTCTTCGAGCACTCCCGCCAGGTCCTCGCCCCCTACAAGCGCCTCCGCCGCCTGGAGTTCGGCGACCTGCCCAAGACCGTCTCCGGCAAGATCCGCCGGATCGAGCTGCGCGAGGCCACGGCCGCGGGCTCCGACGACGAGTACCGCGAGGAGGACTTCCGGTGACCTCGGAACTGTCGTACAGCCACGGAACGAGCGACACCGCCCTGCTCGGCGACACCATCGGCGCCAACCTGGACCGGGCCGTAGCGGCCTGGCCCGACCGCGAGGCGCTCGTCGACGTGCAGTCCGGCCGGCGCTGGACCTACGCCGAGTTCGCCGCGGACGTCGACCGGCTGGCCCGCGCGCTGCTGGCAAGCGGGGTGGCCAAGGGCGACCGGGTGGGCATCTGGGCCGTCAACTGCGCCGAGTGGGTGCTGGTCCAGTACGCCACCGCCCGGATCGGCGCGATCATGGTCAACATCAACCCGGCCTACCGCACCCACGAGGTGGAGTACGTCCTGAAGCAGGCGGGCATCTCCCTGCTCTTCGCCTCCGTCCGGCACAAGACGAGTGACTACCGGGCGATGGTGGAGCAGGTCTCCGGCAACTGCCCCAGGCTGACACGGACCGTCTACATAGGCGATCCGAGCTGGGACGCGCTGATCGCCCGCGGGACACCCGAGCACGACGCGGAACTCCGCCTCCGCGCCGCCGAGCTGTCCTGCGACGACCCGATCAACATCCAGTACACCTCGGGCACCACGGGCTTTCCGAAGGGCGCCACCCTCTCCCACCACAACATCCTCAACAACGGGTATTTCGTGGGTGAGTTGGTCGCCTACAGTGAGCAGGACAGGATCTGCATCCCGGTGCCCTTCTACCACTGCTTCGGCATGGTGATGGGCAACCTCGCGGCGACCTCGCACGGCGCCTGCATGGTCATCCCGGCACCGTCCTTCGACCCCAGGGCCACCCTGGACGCCGTCCAGCAGGAGCGGTGCACGTCCCTGTACGGCGTCCCGACCATGTTCATCGCCGAGCTGAACCTCCCCGACTTCGCCGATCACGACCTCTCCACCCTGCGCACCGGCATCATGGCGGGCTCTCCCTGCCCGGTGGAGGTGATGAAGCGGGTGGTCGCCGAGATGCACATGGCGGAGGTCGCCATCTGCTACGGCATGACCGAGACGTCCCCCGTGTCGTTGCAGACCCGGATGGACGACGACCTAGAACACCGCACCGGAACGGTCGGCCGGGTGCTGCCGCACATCGAGGTGAAGATCGTCGACCCGGCCACCGGGGTGACCCAGCCCCGGGGCGCGGCGGGCGAGTTGTGCACCCGCGGCTACAGCGTGATGCTCGGCTACTGGGAGGAGCCCGGGAAGACCGCCGAGGCCATCGACCCAGGCCGCTGGATGCACACCGGGGACCTCGCGACGATGCGCGAGGACGGGTACGTCGAGATCGTCGGCCGCATCAAGGACATGATCATCCGCGGTGGGGAGAACGTCTACCCGCGTGAGATCGAGGAGTTCCTCTACGGCCACCCGAAGATCCGGGACGTGCAGGTCGTGGGCGTGCCGCACGAGAAGTACGGCGAGGAGGTGCTCGCCTGTGTCATCCCGCTCGACGCGGCGGACCCGCTGACGCTGGACGACCTGCGCGCCTTCTGCGAGGGGCGGCTGGCGCACTACAAGATCCCGAGCAGGCTGCAGATCCTGGAGTCCTTCCCCATGACGGTGTCCGGGAAGGTACGCAAGGTGGAGCTGCGCCAGACGTACGGTGCCTGACGAGGCGTGAATCCTCCCCTCCCCGAAGTGAGGGGATTCCTGGCTCGGCCGACCTCCTGGAGCAGCGCTCCAGGAGGTCTTCCGCCGTCGGCACCAGCCGGGCCGGGACCAGCCCGGGCGGGCATCACGCGTGCGGAGTTCTTGTCCCGCGGGGGACACGGTTGCGCACACGTACCCCGACCCCACAGCCGCCACCGCAACCAGCGACCACACGGTTCGCATCACCCCGGCAGCGCCTGACGGCGGTACGGGCGCTCCGCGCCCTGAACCGGATACGGCGACGCTTCGCGTCGCGAACCCGGACGCGATTCCTCCCCGGCGTGAACGCCGGTGCCTCCTCGCGAGAAACAGGTGGAAGGCGGGCCCGGCCCCCGCGCGGCGGTCCGGCGACGGCGTGACCGGTGCGCCGCACACGCACGGACACGGCGGTGCGGTGCACAGGTCTCGCGCCGGCGGGCCGGTCGGCGCACTGGCGCGCTCTCGGGCATGGCCCGACCCGAGGCGTCACATCGACGTGGCGGCCGAAACAGCCTCCCCTGGTGCTTCGGCGGCCCCCGGCCGTCCGGCGATTCGCCCAGCGGCCGTCTCCTGCTTGCCCTCTCTTGACGCGTTTCGCGCACCCCCCTACATTGCTTCCAGATCGTAGAAACTACTTTCCGCTATACGGAAGTACGGAAGAGCTCACCGCAGGGCGCGACGGGAGTGCGAATCCGGCAGCCGAGACAGCAGAAGACAGCCGAAGCAGGAGTACTCGATGGCTCGTATGACCGCTGCCCGCGCGGCAGTTGAGATCCTCAAGCGTGAAGGCGTCACCGACGCGTTCGGTGTGCCGGGCGCGGCGATCAACCCCTTCTACGCGGCACTCAAGGCCTCCGGAGGCATCGGCCACACCCTCGCCCGCCACGTCGAGGGCGCCTCGCACATGGCCGAGGGCTACACCCGTACGCACCCCGGCAACATCGGCGTCTGCATCGGTACCTCCGGCCCGGCCGGCACCGACATGATCACCGGCCTGTACTCGGCCACCGGCGACTCCATCCCGATCCTGTGCATCACGGGCCAGGCCCCGACCGCCGTGATCCACAAGGAGGACTTCCAGGCCGTCGACATCGCCTCGATCGCCAAGCCGGTGACCAAGATGGCCGTCACCGTCCTGGAGGCCGCCCAGGTCCCCGGCGTCTTCCAGCAGGCCTTCCACCTGATGCGCTCCGGCCGTCCCGGCCCGGTCCTGATCGACCTGCCGATCGACGTCCAGATGACGGAGATCGAGTTCGACCCGGAGACCTACGAGCCGCTGCCCGTCTACAAGCCGGCCGCGACCCGCGCCCAGATCGAGAAGGCGATCGCGCTGCTCAACGCCTCCGAGCGGCCGCTGATCGTGGCCGGCGGCGGTGTCATCAACGCCGACGCCGCCGACCTGCTCGTCGAGTTCGCCGAGCTGACCGGCACGCCGGTCGTGCCGACCCTGATGGGCTGGGGCGTCCTGCCCGACGACCACGAGCTGAACGCCGGCATGGTCGGTCTGCAGACCTCGCACCGCTACGGCAACGCGACCTTCCTGGAGTCCGACTTCGTCCTCGGCATCGGCAACCGCTGGGCCAACCGCCACACCGGCAAGCTGGACGTCTACACCGCCGGACGGAAGTTCGTCCACGTCGACGTCGAGCCCACCCAGATCGGCAAGATCTTCGCCCCCGACTACGGCATCGCCTCCGACGCCAAGGCCGCGCTGGAGCTGTTCGTCGAGGTCGCGCGGGAGCTGAAGGCGGCCGGCAAGCTGCCCGACCGCTCCGTCTGGGCCACCGCCGCGCAGGAGAAGAGGGCCAGGCTCCAGCGCCGTACGCACTTCGACGACATCCCGATCAAGCCGCAGCGCGTCTACGAGGAGATGAACAAGGCCTTCGGTCCGGAGACCCGCTACGTCTCCACCATCGGCCTCTCACAGATCGCCGGCGCGCAGATGCTGCACGTCTACCGGCCGCGGCACTGGATCAACTGCGGCCAGGCCGGCCCGCTCGGCTGGACCGTCCCGGCCGCGCTGGGTGTCGCCAAGGCCGACCCGGAGTCCCCGGTCGTCGCCCTGTCCGGAGACTACGACTTCCAGTTCATGCTGGAGGAGCTGGCCGTCGGCGCGCAGCACAAGATCCCCTACGTCCACGTCCTCGTCAACAACTCCTACCTGGGCCTGATCCGCCAGGCGCAGCGGGCGTTCGACATCGACTTCCAGGTCAAGCTGGAGTTCGAGAACATCAACTCGCCGGAGCTGGGCGTCTACGGCGTCGACCACGTCAAGGTCGCCGAGGGCCTGGGCTGCAAGGCGATCCGGGTGACCGACCCGAACGAGCTCGGTGCCGCCTTCGAGGAGGCCAAGAAGCTCGCCGCCGAGTACCAGGTCCCGGTCGTCGTCGAGGCGATCCTGGAGCGCGTCACCAACATCTCGATGTCGGGCACCAACGACATCGGCAACGTCGTGGAGTTCGAGGAACTGGCCACCGAGCCCGGCCACGCACCGACCTCGATCAGGACCCTGAAGGTCTGACACACGCGCGCACCGCGAGGGGTGGCCCGTCCTGGGGGACGGGCCACCCCTCCGCGTCGTCGGGGAAGCCCGCGGCCGTCACGCCGCTCGTCCGGGTGACCCGCGAACCGTCACACGGCGCCGCAGCTGAGGCCGCCCGAGCCGCTGCCCCAGGACTGCCCGTACTCCCGCTCCCGCTCGGTGGCCCTGCCACGCCGTCCGACGAGCCCGCCCTCCCGCGCGAAGCGGGGCATGAGCGTGGTCAGCGCCCGGTCGCCGTACAGGGCCACGGCCAGCAGCCGATCCTCGGGCGACAGGCCTCTGCGGGTCGTGGGCATCGGGTGCGCGCTTCGCAGGGCGCGCAGGGTGCGCCGGCCGGCCCGGGTGCTACCGGGCAGCAGCACGCGCATCAGCCCGGCGACCGTGAGCTCGTGGCGCACGTCGACGAGGGCGAGGGCGACCTCTTCCCGGACCAGCAACTGCCGTATGTCCGCGGGGCTGCGGAGGGAGCCGTGCACGGCCTCCGTGAGGGCCGGGAGCGCGGGAAGGACCGTGCCCGTGTCGTCGAGCGGCTGCGTGGTGCACAGGGTGCCGCCCCGCCCGCGGCCGACGCTGCCGCGCAGTCGCAGGGTGAGGACGGCGACCGTGAGAGCGGCGCGGCGACCGCCGCGCAGGAACGCGATCTCGTGCGGCTCCAGCCGGTCCGTCGCAGCTCTGTCGGCACTGTCCATGAGCAATCCCCCGCCGTCGGAACGGGGCCCGCCGCCCCCGTGCCGGCGGGTCCCGTGTGAGGGAATCTGCCCGCGTGCGGGGGCGGTTGATGCCTCCCGGGCCGGGTTCAGAGCTCGATTTGAGCATGCCGTAGCCGCGCCTACGACCCCTGCCGTACGCGCTTGCCGTACGCGACCGGGGGCGCCCGTGGCTCAGCGGTCCTCGTGCTCCGACAGGCCCGGCCAGTCGTCCGGGCCGCCGCCCTGCCACTCGATGAGGTCGCTCTCCTCGACCTCGACACGGTCCAGGTCGGCCAGGCGGAGGATCTCGACGACGTCGTCCAGGTGGGACGCGAGCCCGAGGGTCACGTCGCCCTCGGTGACCCGCCGGGAGCCGTCCAGGGCCGGCGGATGCACCACGATGTGCGGATGCTGCGTGAAGTGGTCCATGCCTTCAGCGTCCTGCTCGGGGGGCCGATCCGCACCCGGGACGCGAGAAGGACCGCGGCGGAACACCGAAGGGCGCCGGATGCGGGGACCGTCCGCATCCGGCGCCCTTCAGCGGGTCAGGATGTCGTTGAGGCCGTCCGACGGCGCGAGACTGGGCGCGACAGGACGTTCGCGCCGCCGGACGGAGTCCGTGGGGCCTCGCGCAGCGCAAGGCGACGTGGCTGGGACCGCGGCGGGTGCGACGGCGCCGGGATGCCTTCCCTCTGGTCGAGAAGGCGGTCCCCGGGACCTTCACCACCGCACTGGCTCGCACGCCGCCGCGGTCCTCGCCCTGACCGCGCGGCGCCGGGCGACCACCCCTCATCCGGGTTGCCCGGCGCCCGCGCGGGGCGTACGCGTCCGGCTCCCGACCTCCCCGTCGGGACACCGGACGCGGCTTGTGGGATCAGTCCTCGCGCAGGGCGCGGACCGCCTCCTCCACCCGCTTGCCGTACTCGGGGTCGGCGGCGTGGAAGTGCGCGAGGTTCTTCTCGATCACGTCGTTGCGGGAGACCTGGGACAGGCCACCGGCGATGTTCGCGACCAGACGCTGCCTCTCCTCCCGAGACATCAGCCGGTACAGCTCACCGGCCTGGAAGAAGTCGTCGTCCTTGGTGTGCAGCGGGGCCTCGTGGGTGCCCGTGTGGCCCGTGACGGCCAGCGGGGCCGACAGCGGGCGGCCGGTCTCGACCGGACCGTCGTAGGAGTTCGGCTCGTAGTTCTTGGCGTACCGGCCCTGGGAGTTGGACGCCATGAGACCGTCGCGGCCGTAGTTGTCCGCACCGCCGGGCACGGCCTTCGGGGCGTTCACCGCGAGCTGGGTGTGGTTGACGCCCAGGCGGTAGCGGTGGGCGTCGGCGTAGGCGAACAACCGGCCCTGGAGCATCTTGTCCGGCGACGGGCCGATGCCCGGCACGAAGTTGTTCGGGGAGAACGCGGCCTGCTCGACCTCGGCGAACACGTTGCCCGGGTTGCGGTCCAGGACCAGGCGGCCGACCCGCTGCAGCGGGTAGTCCCTGTGCGACCAGATCTTGGTGAGGTCGAACGGGTTGAAGCGGTAGTCCGCCGCCTGGGCCGCCGGCATGATCTGGACGTACAGGGTCCATGAGGGGTGCACCCCGCGCTCGATCGCCTGGAGCAGGTCGGTCTGGTGCGAGTTGGGGTCCTTGCCCGCCAGCTCCTGGGCCTCCTCGGCGGTCAGGCAGCGGATGCCCTGGTTCGTCTTGAAGTGGTACTTGACGAAGAAGGCCTCGCCCTTGTCGTTCGTCCACTGGTAGGTGTGCGAGCCGAAGCCGTCCATGTGGCGGTACGACGCCGGGATGCCGCGGTCGCCCATCAGCCAGGTCACCTGGTGCGTGGCCTCGGGGGAGTGCGCCCAGAAGTCCCAGACGTTGTCCGGCTCCTGGCGGCCGGTGAACGGGTCGCGCTTCTGCGAGTGGATGAAGTCGGGGAACTTGATCGGGTCCTTGATGAAGAAGACCGGCGTGTTGTTCCCGACGAGGTCGTAGTTGCCCTCTTCGGTGTAGAACTTCACCGCGAAGCCGCGCGGGTCGCGCACCGCGTCCGCGCCGCCGAGGGAGTCGGCGACGGTGGAGAAGCGCACGAACACCTCGGTGCGCCTGCCGACCGTGCCGAGGAAGTGCGCCGAGGTGAAGCCGGTGACGTCGTCGGTCACCTCGAAGTGGCCGTAGGCGCCGGAACCGCGGGCGTGCACCACGCGCTCCGGGATGCGCTCGCGGTTGAAGCGCGCCAGCTTCTCCAGGAGGTGCTGGTCCTGGAGGAGGAGCGGGCCGCCGATGCCGGCGGAGGCGGAGTTCTGGTTGTCGGCGACCGGGGCGCCGGACTCTGTCGTGAGCACGCGCTTCGACATCGGGGACCTTCCATGCGAGGGGCAGCGGAAACTTGTTTCCGCTTCGTGGAGCCTAGATTTGGGGCGATCGGGGCGTCAACAGTTTGTTGAAATTGATTGACGGGGTGTCGAAGCCCCTCGGTCGCCGCAGGGCGTGATGCCGGGAGATGCCGCTGCCTGGGCGCGACAGGTCAGGTGTCGGCTGCGGCATCTCCCGGAGCTGTGGGCGCCGGGCGGTCAGACCTGGGCGCCGGACAGGCGCTCCACGGCCCGCAGCAGGGCCGAGTGGTCCAGGCCGCCGTCGCCCTGGGCGCGCAGCGACGCGACCAGCTGGGCGACCACGGCGCCGACCGGCAGGGCGGCGCCGACGTTGCGGGCGGCGTCGGTGACGATGCCCATGTCCTTGTGGTGCAGGTCGATGCGGAAGCCCGGCTTGAAGTCCCGGTTGAGGAAGTTGTCCTTCTTGCGGGTCAGCACGGTGGAGCCGGCCAGGCCGCCGTTGAGGACGTTCAGGGCCGCCTCGAGGTCCACGCCGGACTTCTCCAGGAAGACCACGGCCTCGGCGCACGCCTGGATGTTCACGGCGACGATCAGCTGGTTGGCCGCCTTCACGGTCTGGCCCGAGCCGTGCGGACCGCACAGCACGATGGTCTTGCCCAGCGCCTCGAAGATCGGCCTGGCCTCGTCGAAGTCGGCCTGCTCGCCACCGACCATGATCGACAGTACGGCCTCGACGGCGCCGGCCTCACCGCCGGAGACGGGGGCGTCGAGGGCGCGGACGCCCTTGTCCTTGGCGGCGGCGGCCAGGTCGATCGAGGTCTGCGGGGTGATCGAGGACATGTCGATCAGCAGGGCGCCGGACCGCGCGTTCTCCAGGATGCCGTCCGGGCCGTAGGCGATCGCCTCGACCTGCGGGGAGGCGGGCACCATCGTGACGATGACGTCGGCGTCCGCGACGGCCTCGGCGATCGAGCCGGCCGTGGTGCCGCCGGCGGCGGCCAGGCGGTCCAGCTTCTCCTGCTCCAGGGTGTAGCCGGTGACCTCGTAGCCCGCCTTGATCAGGTTCTCGGACATGGGGGAGCCCATGATGCCGAGGCCGATCCAGGCGACCTTGGGAAGAGTGGTGCTCATGCTGTGGGTGCCTCTCTCACTGCTCTGATGCGTCTGCGGGTCGGTGCTCAGCGGGCCGCGCGGGCCTCGGCGGGAAGCCAGTCGAAGGCCTCGGCGCTGGGCCGGTCGCCCGGCTTGTACTCCAGCCCGACCCAGCCGTCGTAACCGGCCTTCTTCAGCTGGTCGAGCAGCTCCTCCAGCGGGAGCGAACCCGTCCCGGGGGCGCCGCGCCCGGGGTTGTCGGCGATCTGCACATGGCCGGTCTTCGCGGCGTACCGCTCGATCACCGACGGCAGGTCTTCGCCGTTCATCGACAGGTGGTACAGGTCCATCAGGAACCTGGCGTTGCCGAGGCCGGTCGCCGCGTTCACCTTGTCCACGACCTCGACGGCGGCGGGCGCGCTCACCAGCGGGTACAGCGGGGACTCCGGCTTGTTCAGCGCCTCGATCAGCAGGACCGCGCCGATCCGGTCGGCGGCGCGGGCCGCGAGCACCAGGTTCTCCAGGGCGAGCGCGTCCTGCTCGGCCGGGTCGACGCCCTCGACGCGGTTGCCGTACAGGGCGTTGAGCGCCGTGCAGCCCAGGGACCGGGCGAAGTCGGCGGCCACGTCGATGTTGGCGCGGAACCTCTCCGACTCGTCACCGGGGACCGAGAGGGCGCCGCGATCGGGGCCCGGGAGCTGTCCGGCGTAGAAGTTCAGGCCGGTGAGCTGCACGCCCGCGTCCTCGATCGCCTTCTTCAGGGCGTCGAGCTCGGACCGCTCGGGGGTGGGGGTGTCGATCCAGGGCCACCACAGCTCGACCGCGGTGAAGCCGGCCGCGGCGGCGGCCGCGGGGCGCTCCAGGAGCGGGAGTTCCGTGAAGAGGATCGACAGGTTGACGTTGAAGCGCTGGTCTGCGAATCCCATCAGGGCCGCGCTCCCTTCCGATCTCTATTCCGTATTGCGGAAGTTCGTTTCTGCTTAATGGAAGACTGCCGCCGAGTGTCGTGGCTTGTCAAGAGGGGGCGGTCGGCCGGCGTGCTCCGGGGCGGCCGAGGCCGCCCGGAAACCGGCGCCGCGCGTTAGGTTGAGCGCGTGCGATTGAGAGTGGAGTTCACGACCGAACCCTTCGACCTGGACGAGGCGCCCGCGCACGCGCTGGTGGCGCGTGAGGTCGTCGAGGCCGCCGAACTGGACGCCGTGGACGTCGGCCCGTTCGGCAACACCGCGGAAGGGAGCGCGGAGACCGTCCTGACCGCCGTGGACGCTCTGCTGCGCAAGAGCCTGAAGGCCGGCGCCACCCGGATCTCGCTCCAGGTCAACGTGATCGGGGACGGTGGGAGGTGACCGGCGAGGAGCCCTTCATCGCGGCCGTCAAGCCGCTGGTCGACGCGATCGGCGGCGAGTTGCTCCCGCCGGACGAGGCCGGCCCCGAGGACGTCGTGCTCGCCTGGGACGGCATGGACGCCGTCGCCGTACGCCTGCCGCAGCTCGCCGACTCCCTCGACCACATCCTGGCCGCCATGGAGCGGCGCCGGGGCATGCCGCTCGCGGACCTGGACCGCAAGGCCAAGCAGGAGGTCGTGCGGATCCTCGAGGCACGCGGCGCCTTCGCCGTGCGGCACGGCGTGGAGACCGTGGCCGGCGCACTGGGCGTCAGCCGCTTCACCGTCTACAACTACCTCAACCGGGAGAAGGAAGGCTGAGCCGCTCGCAGCCACCTGAACCGGGAGAAGCGAGCCTGAGCCGCTCGCGGCCGGGCCGTTCCTGGGAAACTCCGGGGTCACCCAGAATTTTCAACAAAGTGTTGACGTGATGTTTCGGAGGGCGTTAGCTATCCGCAGCCCGTTCAGCACAAAGGCCGTTCGCGGCCACGGAGGCTCCCGTGACTACGACTTCCACGCCGTCGGGCCTCGCCCGCTTCAACACCCTCCCGGAATCCGCGGCCCGCGCCGCGCTCCTGGAGGTGTGCGCCTCCACGGCGTGGGCGGAGCGGCTGCTCGCCGCCCGTCCCTGCGCCGATCCCGAGGACCTCTACGCCGCCAGTGACACCGCCATGGCCGAACTGACCACGGTGGACCTCGAGGAGGCGATGGCCGGCCACCCGCCGATCGGCCGCCCCAAGTCCGGGGACCCGACCTCTGCCCGCGAACAGAGCGGCATGGCCGGCGCCTCCGAGGACCTCAAGGCGGAGATGCTCGAACTGAACCTGGCCTACCAGGAGAAGTTCGGCCACGTCTTCCTCATCTGCGCCACCGGCCGGACCGGAGAGCAGATGCGGGACGCGGTCAAGGAGCGGATCGGCAACGCGCCGGAGCAGGAGCGGGAGATCGTCCGCACCGAGCTGGGCAAGATCAACCGCATCCGACTGGCCCGACTCGTCGAAGAGGACGCCTGAGAATGAGCACCAGCACCACCGCTTCCGTGTCCACGCACATCCTGGACACCAGCATCGGCCGCCCGGCCGAGGGCGTCGCCGTCCACCTCGCCGCCCGAGCCGGGGGCGACGCGGACTGGCAGGCGCTCGGCGGCTCCGCGACCGACGCGGACGGGCGGTGCAAGGACCTGCCGGCCCTGCCGGAAGGGACCACCCACGTACGGCTCGACTTCGACACCGAGACGTACTTCGCCACGAAACAAGCCGCGGCCCAGCAGGACGCCCCCGCGCTCCGGGACAGCGAGAACGGCCGGCCGGTGTTCTTCCCCGAGGTCACCATCACCTTCGCGGTGGTGCCCGGTGAGCACTACCACGTTCCGCTGCTGCTCAACCCGTTCGGCTACTCCGTTTACCGAGGGAGCTGACCGACACCATGACCCGTTTCGTCCTGGGACAGAACCAGTACGGCAAGGCGGAGAACCGCGTTGTCAAGATCACGCGTGACGGCGACACACACCACATCAAGGACCTGAACGTCTCCGTCGCCCTCTCCGGCGACATGGAGGAGGTCCACCGCAGCGGTTCCAACGCCAACGTCCTGCCGACCGACACCACCAAGAACACGGTGTTCGCCTTCGCCAAGGAGCACGGGATCCAGAGCGCCGAGGACCTCGGCGTCAGGCTCGCGCGCCACTTCGTGGACAACAACGAGCCCATCCACCGGGCCCGCATCCGCATCGAGGAGTACGCCTGGGAGCGGATCGAGACCTCGCAGTCCGGCGCCCGCTTCGTCGGCTCGGACGAGATCGCGCACTCCTTCGTCCGCAAGGGCCAGGAGACCCGCGTCGCGCAGATCACCTACGACGGCCACGGCATCCAGGTGCTCTCCGGGTTCAAGGACCTGACCGTCCTGAACTCGACCAACTCCGAGTTCTTCGGCTTCCTGAAAGACAAGTACACCACCCTCCAGGAGGACCACGACCGCATCCTCGCCACCACCGTCTCCACCTGGTGGCGGCACAACTGGGACGGCATCGACTCGCACGCCCCGGACTGGGACCGCTCGTACAACGGGGTGCGCAAGCACGCGCTGCAGGCGTTCGCCGAGACCTACTCGTACTCGCTCCAGCAGACCCTCTTCGAGATGGGTGTGCGGGTGCTGAACTCCCGCGACGAGGTCGACGAGATCCGCTTCTCGATGCCCAACAAGCACCACTTCCGCTCGGACCTGTCGTCCTTCGGGATCGACAACGAGGCCAAGGACGGCGCCGTCTACTACGCCGCCGACCGTCCCTACGGCCTGATCGAGGCGACCATCCTGCGGGACGGCGCCGAGCAGCTCATCCCGGTCGACATGACCAACCTCTGACGCGGGACGCGCGCCACCGGCCCCGCCACCCGGGCCGGTGGCGCGCCACACCGGAGGGAACGAAATGGCACAGCCTGCAACGGGGCCCGCCAAAGCCCCGGGTTCCACCCCGCCGGTGCACACCGAGGACGCCGTCACGTCCGTGCACCCGGTGGACGAGAAGCTCCACCCCTCGCGGCTCGTCCCCGCCGCGCTCCAGCACATCGCCGCGATGTACGCGGGCGTTGTCACTCCTCCGCTCATCATCGGCCAGGCCTGCGGACTCGACATCGCGGCCCGCACCCGGCTGATCGCCGCGTCCCTGCTCATCGCCGGCGTCGCGACCGTTCTGCAGACCATCGGCGTCAAGGGCCTCGTCGGCAACCGCCTGCCATTCGTGAACGCCGCCTCCTCGGCCGGCATCGCCCCGATCCTCGCCATCGCCGAGACCAACGACAAGGGCCACCAACTCCCCGCCATCTACGGCGCGGTGCTGGTCGCCGGCGCCTTCTGCCTGGCCGTCGGACCGTTCTTCGGCCGGCTGCTCAGGTTCTTCCCGCCGCTCGTCACCGGTGTGGTGATCACCCTCATCGGCGTCACGCTGATGCCCGTACCCGTCGGCTGGGCGCAGGGCGGCGACAAGACCGCCGCCGACTTCGGCTCCATGAAGAACCTGGCGCTCGCCGCGTTCACCCTCGCCGTGATCCTGCTGATCCAGCGCTTCGGCAAGGGGTTCGTCAAGCAGGTCGCCCTGCTGTTCGGGCTGCTGATCGGCACCCTGGCCGCCGTCCCGTTCGGCCTGGCCGACTTCAGCGGCATCAGGTCCGCCCCGATCGCCGCGCTGCCCACGCCGTTCGCCTTCGGCACCCCCGTCTTCCAGCCCGCGGCCATCCTGTCGCTGTGCATCGTGATGCTGGTGCTGATGACCGAGTCGTCCGCCGGCATGCTCGCCCTCGGCGAGATCTGCGACCGCCGCGCGGACGCCCGCACCATCACCCGGGGCTTGCGCACCGACGGCATCGCCACCCTGCTCGGTCCCGTCTTCGGCGGCTTCCCCACCTCCGCCTTCGCACAGAACGTCGGCGTCGTCTCGCTGACCCGGGTGCGCAGCCGCTACGTGGTCGCCGTCGCCGGCGGCACGCTGCTGGTCCTCGGCGCCTTCCCGGTGCTCGGCGCGGTCGTCTCCCTGGTCCCCATGCCGGTCCTCGGCGGCGCGGGCATCGTGCTGTTCGGCTCCATCGCCGTCAGCGGCATCCGGACCCTCTCCGAGGCCGGGCTGGACGACAGCTCCAACATCATCCTGGTGGCCGTGGCCCTCGGCGCCGGCATCATCCCGCTGGCCGCGCCCACCTTCTACGCCGCGTTCCCGGCCTGGGCGCAGACCGTCCTCGGCTCCGGCATCAGCGCCGGCGCGATCGTCGCGGTCCTGCTCAACCTGTTCTTCCACCATCTCGGCACCCGGAGCCGCACGGCTCCGGCACTCAAATCCTCCTAGGGTCCTGCCGTGCCCTCCCCGTGGACACCCCGTTCACGGGCCGCCACCGAAAGACAAGGAAGCGCCATGGCATCATCGGCAGCCCAGCGCATCGTCATCGAGAACTGCGCGATCGCGACCGTGGACGCGGGCGACACCGAGTACGCCTCCGGGCACATCGTCGTCAACGGCAACCGGATCGAGTCGGTCGGCGCCGGCGCCGCCCCCGCGGGTCTGGAGGACGTGGTACGCCGGATCGACGCGAGCGGCCACCTGGCCACGCCCGGCCTGGTCAACACCCACCACCACTTCTACCAGTGGATCACCCGGGGCCTGGCCACCGACCACAACCTGTTCAACTGGCTGGTGGCGCTGTACCCGACGTGGGCGCGCATCGACGAGCAGATGGCCTACTCGGCCGCGCAGGGGTCCCTCGCCATGATGGCCCGCGGCGGTGTCACCACCGCCATGGACCACCACTACGTCTACCCCCAGGGCTCCGGCGACCTGTCCGGCGCGATCATCCGGGCCGCCTCCGAGATGGGGGTGCGGTTCACCCTGGCCCGCGGCTCGATGGACCGCAGCGAGAAGGACGGCGGCCTGCCGCCGGACTTCGCCGTCGAGACGCTTCAGGGCGCGCTCGCCGCCACCGAGGAGACCGTCAAGAAGCACCACGACGCCTCCTTCGACGCCATGACCCAGGTGGCCGTGGCGCCCTGCTCGCCCTTCTCCGTCTCCACCGAACTGCTCCGGCAGGGCGCGGAGCTGGCCCGCCGGCTCGGTGTGCGGCTGCACACCCACGGTTCGGAGACCGTGGAGGAGGAGAAGTTCTGCCACGAGCTGTTCGGGATGGGCCCGACCGACTACTTCGAGTCCACGGGCTGGCTGGGCGAGGACGTGTGGATGGCGCACTGCGTCCACATGACCGACTCCGACATCGAGGCCTTCGGCCGTACGAGGACGGGCGTGGCCCACTGCCCGTCCTCCAACGCCCGCCTCGCGGCCGGCATCGCCCGGGTCCCCGACATGCTGAAGGCCGGTGTGCCGGTCGGCCTCGGCGTCGACGGCACCGCCTCCAACGAGTCCGGCGAACTCCACACCGAGCTGCGCAACGCCCTGCTCATCAACCGCCTGGGCCCGCACCGCGAGGCCGCCCTCGATGCCCGGCAGGCACTCCGACTGGGCACCTACGGCGGCGCGCAGGTCCTCGGCCGCGCCGAGCAGATCGGCTCCCTGGAGGCCGGCAAGCTCGCCGACCTGGTGCTGTGGAAGCTGGACACGCTCGCCCACTCCTCGATCGCCGACCCGGTGACCGCGCTGGTCTTCGGCGCCGCCGCCCCGATCACGGCGTCCTTCGTCAACGGCCGGCAGATCGTCGAGAACAGCCGCCTGCTCACCGTCGACGAGGACGCGATCGCCCGCTCCACCCGCGACGAGGCGCAGCGGCTTGCGCGGATCGCGGCGCAGGGCTGAGCAGTTGAAGAGCTCCGGCCGGGAGGGACGGCTCCCGGCCGGCAGCCGTGGACCCGAGCGGGGTCCACGGCGGCCGGCTCCGGGGCGCGCGGGGACGCGCGCCCCGGAACGGTCTCCGTTCGCCACACCCCGGCGGGCCCTGCCAAGGACCCGCCCCCGGTCCCGCACGACCACACGCATTACCTCCCTGACACCCACGTCAGAGCCGACGTGTTAACCGACCGGAGGAGCCGCCGTGGCCGCTCACCCCACCACCAGCGACGAGGCACGACCGCCAGCCGAGTCGATCCACCCCGTGGACGAGAAGCTTCCCGCCCTGAAAATGGCGACCAGTGGCCTGCAGCACGTGGCCGCCATGTACGCGGGCGTGGTCGCCCCGCCCCTGATCGTCGGCGCGGCCGTGGGGCTGTCCGGCACCGAACTGACCTTCCTCACCGGCGCCTGCCTGTTCACCGCGGGCCTCGCCACCTTCCTGCAGACCCTCGGCATCTGGAAGATCGGCGCCCGGCTGCCCTTCGTCAACGGCGTCACCTTCGCCGGTGTCGCCCCGATGACCGCGATCGTCGCCTCCACCAAGGACAAGTCCGACGCCCTGCCGATCATCTTCGGCGCGGTCATCGTGGCCGGCCTCCTCGGCTTCCTGGCCGCCCCCGTCTTCTGCAAGGCGATCCGCTTCTTCCCGCCGGTCGTCACCGGCAGCGTGATCACCCTCATCGGCGTCTCGCTGCTGCCGGTCTCCTTCGGCTGGGCCCAGGGACCCAACCCGGCCGCGCACGACTACGGATCGGCGAAGTACCTCGCCCTGGCCGGCATCACCCTCGTCCTGGTGCTGCTGCTGCGCCGCTTCACCCAGGGCTTCGTCAAGCAGATCGCCGTCCTCATCGGCCTGGTCGCCGGCACGCTCATCGCCATACCCTTCGGCGTCACCGACTTCGGCCCGGTCGCGGAAGCCGACGTCGTCGGCTTCCCCACGCCGTTCCACTTCGGCGCGCCCCAGTTCCAGATCGCCGCGATCCTGTCGATGTGCGTGGTGATGGTGGTCTCGATGACCGAGTCCACCGCGGACATGCTCGCCCTCGGTGAGATCGTCGAGCGTCCCTCGGACGAGAAGACGATCGAGGCGGGCCTGCGCGCCGACACCCTCGGCTCCGCCCTCAGCCCGCTCTTCAACGGCTTCATGTGCAGCGCCTTCGCGCAGAACATCGGCCTGGTGGCCATGACCCGCATCCGCAGCCGCTTCGTGGTCGCCGTCGGCGGCGGTTTCCTGGTCCTGATGGGCCTGTGCCCGATGGCCGCCTCCCTCATCGCCGTGGTGCCGCGTCCGGTGCTCGGCGGTGCGGGCGTGGTCCTGTTCGGCTCGGTCGCGGCGAGCGGCATCCAGACCCTGGTCCGGGCCGGCCTCGACAAGGACAACAACGTCCTGATCGTGGCCGTCTCGCTCGCCGTCGGCATCATCCCGATCACGGCGCCGGACTTCTACCACGCCTTCCCCCAGACCGTGCGGATCGTCCTCGACTCCGGCATCTCCACCGGCTGTGTCGTGGCGGTCCTGCTGAACCTGCTCTTCAACCACATCGGCAAGGGCCGCGACGCGGAGGACGTCACCCACCCGATGGAGGGAGGCCAGGAGATCGCGGAATCGGCCCATCCGGCACCGGCGCACTGACGCATCCGGCCATCTCAGGGGTACGGCACCGCGGGTGCCGTACCCCTGAGGCGTGTCACAGGCCGAACAGCCCCGGTTCCGTGGTGAGTTCCTTGAAGTGGTCCTGGGGTGCGGCCACCAGCTTCCGCGCCTTCAGGTCCATCAGCCCGCCGACCGCCGTGATCTCCGCCGCCACCGTGCCGTCGAGCTTGCGTATCGTCTGCTCGATCCGGAACGTCTTGCCGCCGCCCCACTCGAAGGCGCACGTCACATCGACCTCCTCGCCCGCGAGGAGTTCCCGCCGGTAGCGGATGGTCGTCTCCAGCGCGACCGGCCCGACCCCCCTGGCGATGAGCCCCGCCTGGCTGATCCCGGCCGCCTGCAGCAGCGACCAGCGGGCGTGCTCGGCGTAGTTGAGGTACACGGCCTGGTTGAGGTGTCCCTGCACATCGGTCTCGTACCCGCGGACGGTCACCCGGACGGAAAACGGCTCGCTCACTGCATCCCCTTCTCGCGCGTCTGGCACATCGCACTCCGACCCGATCCTTGCATGCGCCTCACACACGGCGTGGGGACGCCAGCAGATACCGCGTCCTCGTCCGCGGCTCCGTGTACTCCCCGGCCTGCCAGCCGGCCCGCTCCAGCGTGGCCGCGCAGGCGTGCAGCGCTCCGGCGTCCGGCCCGTACACCGCGACCGCCTCCGGCTGCGGCGTCGCCCGCACCCGGTAGCCGTCGCCGTCCGGCCCGGCCGGACGGTGCCCGGCCGCCTCCAGGGCGAGCGCGGCGGCCTGCACCAGATGCGAACGCTCCCAGCCGCACGGCCGCTCGGTGGCCCCGTCGGGATTGGTCATCCGGCGCAGCTCCAGCAGTCCCTGCCAGGCGCTGTGCACCTCGCGCACCCGCCCGGGACCGTCGGCCGCGGCCGTCTCCTCCTCGCCGCCGACACGGGCGGCGAACACGCCGCCGGGGGAGGGGGCGCCGCCCGGCTCGGCGGCGGGACGGCCGGTGGCGTCCGGTTCCGGCTCCGCCTCCCGTATCCGGTGTCCTGCCGGGGTCAGGAAGTGGTCGTGCGGCGGACGCGGGTGGCGGAAGGCGAGTCCCCGCTTCACCAGCGCCGCCAGTTGCGCCTCCGTCCCGCGGACCCGTCCGGTCACAGGGTCGGCGGCCTCGACGACGCGGCGCTGCGCGGCGGTCGGCGGTCGTGCCACGGCGTCCTCCCTCCCCCCGGTCCTCCACCTGCTCGAAGACTACGACCCGGGTCTGACAACCGCCTCGGCGCCAGCCGTCACCCGGGCAGCCCCGGCCGGATGTTCCATCCGGCGATCACCGGCCGCCCGTGCTCCGTGCCCAGCCGGCACACCGTGCCCGTGGCCAGCTGGAACAGCGCACCCGCCGACGGCGCCAGCCCGAGCCGCCGGGCGGTGAGCACCCGCAGGAAGTGACCGTGCGCCACCAGCAGCGCCACTCCCTCGGTGCCGGCGAACGCGGCGTCCACCTTTCCCAGCATCCGGTCGGCCCGCTCCCCGACCTGCTCCGCGCTCTCCCCGGGATGCTCCGGCGGCCCCTGCACGACCCCGTCGTCGAACAGGAACCAGCCGGGCCGGGTGCGCTGGATCTCGGCGGTGGTGACGCCCTCGTAGCCGCCGTAGTCCCACTCCCGCAGGTCCTCGTCGACCCGGGCGTCCGGAACCCCGATCAGCTCGGCCGTCTCCCGGGCCCGCTGCGACGGGCTGACGAACGCCGCGCCGATCCGGTGCGACCGGATCAACGGCACCAGCCGCCGTGCCTCCTCCCGGCCGTGCTCGGTGAGCGGCACGTCCGTCCATCCGGTGTGCCGCCCGGACCGCGACCACTCGGTCTCCCCGTGCCGGACGAGAAGGAGATCACCCACGTCGGCCGTCCCTTCCTGCGCTACGTCAGCACGGTGTCACAGCGCCGCGGCGACCCGCAGGACGGACTGGGCCAGACGGCGGTTCTCGGGGGAGGGGCCGTGCGCGGACGGCGGGGCGAAGCGGCGCCGGGTGTAGGCGTACGCCACCCCGCTCGCCGGGTCGGCGAAGCCGAGGGAACCGGCCGCCCCGCTGTGCCCGAAGACGCCGGAGTCCAGGAACGGGAACTGCTCGCAGGGACGCTCGAAGCCGAGACCGAAGTGGTTCGACTCGCCCGTGACGAGGTCGGTGCCCGGGGTGTGGACCATGGCGAACTCGGCCGCCGTCCTCGGGGCGAGCAGCGGCGGCCTGCCGTCCACCGTGCTGATGGCGGCGGCGTACATGCGGGCCGTGCCGCGGGCGTTGCCGACGCCACCGGCGGACGCCGAGCCGAGGGCGCGGGCGAGCCGGCTGTTGCCGAAGGCGACGAGGTCGGTCGGCTCGGGCCCGTGCTGGTTGAACGCGATGGCCCGGAAGCTGCCGGGCGCCGGGGCCCCCGCGGCGATCTGCTCGGCCTGCTCGGGCGTGGGCACCAGCGGCAGCACCTCCCGCCACCGCGGCTCCAGCTCTTCGGGCAGCCCCAGGTAGAGATCCAGGCCGTACGGGGCCCGTACGCGCTCCTCGTACAGCTCCTGGATCGAGCGGCCGGTCACCCGCCGCACCACCTCGCCGGTGAGCGCGCCGATCACGAGGGCGTGGTGTCCATACGCTTCGCCGGGCTCCCACAGCGGCTTCTGCCCGGCCAGCCGCGCGGCCGGCACCCGGTCGTCGGCCAGCTCCTCGGTGGTGAACCCGCCGTCCACGCCGACGAGACCCGCCCGGTGCGAGATCAGCGCGCGCAGCGTGAGCCGCTCCTTGCCCTCGGCCTCGAACTCCGGCCAGTAGTAGGCGACTTCGCGATCGAGGTCGAGCACCCCTTCCTGCACCAGCAGCGCCACGACCAGGTGCGCCGCCCCCTTGCCGATGGAGTACACGCTGGTCAGCGAGTCCCCGTCGAGCCCTTCACCGGCCCACAGGTCTACCACCCGACGCCCGTGGTGGTACGCCACGAGCTGCGCGCCGGGCTCGTGCGCCTCCCGGCGAGGAATGCGGCGAACTCCTCGCGCGCCCTCGAACCCTTCCGCCACCGTTCCCTGTACGCCGACCGCCATGCGAGTCCCCCTGTCCGTGACCATCCGCTGCGTCGGGCAACAGGGCGCACGGCCGATCATTCCCGTCGGCCGATACGCCGGCGCCCCGCACCCGGTACGGAGCCGGATGCGGGGCGCCGGAGGGCCGCACGTCAGTGATCGGCGGCGTACGAGACGAAGGCCGCCCACTCCTGCGGTCCGAAGGAGAGCCGGGGGCCCTGCCGGGTCTTGGAGTCCCGTACGTGAATGGTCCGGGGGGTTGTGGCGACCTCGACGCAAGCGGCGCCGTCGGGGTTGCTGTGACTGCTCTTGAACCACGTCAACTCGGTGCCGTCACTGGCCAAGGGCTCCAGGCTCATGTCTCTCCAAGTAGTTTCTCGATGTAGGCCAGTGACTCCCGTGGAGTGAGGGCCTGAGCGCGGATGATCCCATAACGCAACTCCAGGATCTGGATCTCCTTGCGGTCCGAGATCAACCGACTGACGAGTTGGATGTCACTGTGCCCCACGGTGGTGCCCTTCTTCAGCCGCAGCAGATGGAAAGGACCGTCGAGACCGGCGTTGTCCTCGCAGCCCAGGGGCAGCACTTGGATCTCCACGTTGCGCATCTGCCCGGCCTCCAACAGCCGTTCGAGCTGTCGCCGCAGCACCATTCTGCCCCCTACCGGTCGCCGCAGAACCGCCTCATCATGCACGAAGCTGAACGCCGGGACCGTCTGCTTGCCGTCGAGGATCCTCTGCCGGGCCAGCCGGGCGGCGACGAGCCGTTCCACCTCGTCCTCGGAGAACGCCGGGCGTCGCGATCCGAACAAGGCCCGCAGGTACTCCTCGGTCTGCAAAAGCCCGTTGACCACGGAGTTGTCGTAGGCGCAGATCTCGACGGCCTCGGCCTCCAGTTTCGCCAGATCCCGCACCTTCTTCGGGAACCGGGCCACCTCCACGTCCTGGGTCAGCCCGACGATCACTCCGCCCGCGTCGAGCACCCGGTCCGCCGCCTCGAGGAACTGGCCCCTCGGCACCCGCCGCCCCCGCTCCACCGAGGACACCTGCTCCTCGCTGTACCCGATCGCCGTCCCCAACTCGGCCTGGGTCAGCCCCTTCCTCTCCCGGCACTTCTTGACGACCCTGCCCACGGCGCGCAGCACCGCCGCCGACTCCTCGTCCTCCCAACCGGTTCCCATCCCGTCGCCGACCTGCGATCCCTGCTCCATCGCGCCCACGCTCCGACTCCTCCGGGTGTTGCCCGATCCCAACTCCCCGCCGGCCCGCCGCGTTACGCGTCCCCGCCCGGACAGCCCCGGACAGTGTCCGGACGGTCACGCTGCGTACGGCCTCCGTCGCTGGGCAGCGTAGCGACGACCGGCCACGCTGGGTGACATGAACGCCGATACCGCCCCCACCGTCCGTGACTTCGCCATCAGGCTCTCGGCCACCCCGAGAGGCGCCCGCCTCGCCCGCCGCCTGACGGCAGAGCAACTCGACGCCTGGGGCTGGCCGTACGGCACGGAAGCGAACCGCACGGCCGCCCTGCTCGTCGCCGAACTCGCCGCGAACGCGGTCCGGCACGGCCGGGTGAAGGGACGCGACTTCCGCCTGAGGCTCACGCTGCACCCCGCCGACCCGGCGCTCCGCATCGAGGTCGCGGACCCCCGAACGGACCGCCGCCCACCCACTCCCGGCACGCTCCGGCCGCCCGCCGCGGACACGGAGTCCGGCCGCGGCCTCCTCCTCGTCGAAGCCCTGGCAAGCCACTGGGGAACGACGTGCGCGGACCCGTACACGAAGACCGTCTGGTGCGAGGTCGTGCTTGCCTGACCGCGGAGTTCCGGGGGCAGGCAGCCTCGCGTAACCTCACGGCCCGTGAAGATCGCACGGGTGATACGGGGCCGCTCGCGGGAAGTGGCCGCCTTGGAGCGTCTCCATCAGCTATGGAGGGACGGCGAGTACGAGGAGGTCGAGGCCGGGGCCAGGGCGCTCGAGGCGGAAGCGGGGCGTCTGCGCAAGCGAGCCCGGGGTCTGGCTGTCGGGTGGCACGCCAAGGGGCTGGCCACGGCGGCGGCCTGTGCCCAAGGACGCGGGGCACAGGTGCTGGCTGAACTCGATTCCCTCACTGCGGAGTTGGACGGGATCACCGGGTCCGGACGGGCGCTGCCGATGATGATCCGGAGCAACCGCATGCTGGTCCTCAACAGCGAGGGACTCTACGGCGAGGCGGAGGCCGAGGGGCTGGACATACTGCGCGGCCTGACGCTCATCAAGCATCTGGCCCCCGTGTCGAACTTCGAGTTGTGCGTGCTGGACACCCTGGTCGACGCCCTGTGCGGGCAAGCCCGTTACGAGGAGGCCGAGGCCGTCGCCCGGGGAAATCTGCCCCGGGCCCAGGGCGGTACGCTCGCTGCTCTGCACTGCGGCCTGGTGCTCAGCCTGAACGGGCAGGAGCGGTACCAGGAAGCGCTTGACGAGGCGCGCCGGTTCGTCCCGCGCCAGGATCGGAGCCTGAGCGGGCGCCTGGGTATGGGCACGGCCGTCGCCCTGCATGGTCTGGGCCGCCGGAGCGAGGCGGAGGCGGCAGCCCGTGAGGCCCTGGGCGACTGCGAGCGGTTTCTGTACCCGGGCCACCCCCGAATCCGGGAAGTCCGCGCGCTGCTGGCCCGCATCACGGCCGACGATCCGCCGGCGCCGCCGCCCGAAGAGGCCGGGCGCGGCTGAGCGGTCCAGGGCCGGCCGGCGTGCGCCGCCTACTGCCGGTACCCGCTCAGGAACCGCCCGATGCGCCCGATCGCCGCCTCCAGGTCGTCCGCGTACGGCAGAGTGAGGATCCGGAAGTGGTCGGTGGACGGCCAGTTGAAGCCGGTGCCCTGGACGACCTGGATCTTCTCACGCAGCAGCAGGTCCAGGACGAACTTCTCGTCGTCGTGGATCTTGTGCACCTTGGGGTCCAGGCGCGGGAAGGCGTACAGCGCGCCCTTGGGCTTCACGCAGCTCACGCCCGGGATCTCGTTGAGCTTCCGCCAGGCCACGTCACGCTGCTCTCGCAGCCGGCCGCCGGGAGCGGTCAGTTCGCGGATGGACTGCCGGCCGCCGAGCGCGGCCTGGATGGCGTACTGGGCCGGAGCGTTGGCGCACAGGCGCATGGAGGCCAGCATGGTCAGGCCCTCCAGATAGTCCTTCGCGTGCTGCTTCGGGCCGGTCACCACCAGCCAGCCGGACCGGAAGCCCGCCACCCGGTAGGTCTTGGACAGGCCGCAGAAGGTGAGGACCACCAGGTCGGGGGCGAGTGCGGCGGTCGAGTGGTGCACGGCGTCGTCGTAGAGGATCTGGTCGTAGATCTCGTCGGCGAGGACCATCAGGCCGTGCCGCCGGGCGAGGTCGAGGATGCCCTCCAGGACCTCCTTGGGATAGACCGCGCCGGTGGGGTTGTTGGGGTTGATGACGACGACGGCCTTCGTCCGGTCCGTGATCTTCGAGGCCATGTCGTCCAGATCCGGGTACCAGTCGGCCTGTTCGTCGCACAGGTAGTGGACCGCCTTGCCCCCGGCGAGCGTCGTCACCGCCGTCCACAGCGGGAAGTCCGGCGCGGGGATGAGGATTTCGTCGCCGTCCTCCACCAGCGCCTGTACGGCCATCGACACCAGCTCGGAGACGCCGTTGCCGAGGAAGACGTCGTCGACGCCGACGTCCAGGCCCCGCTCCTGGTAGCGCTGGGCGACCGCCCGGCGGGCGGAGAGGATGCCGCGCGAGTCGGTGTAGCCGTGTGCCTGGGGCAGCATCCGGATCATGTCCTGGAGGATCTCCTCCGGCGCCTCGAAGCCGAAGAGCGCGGGGTTGCCCGTGTTCAGGCGCAGCACACTGTGGCCCGCCTCCTCCAGCGCGTTGGCGTGCTCGATCACCGGGCCACGGATCTCGTAACAGACCTCGCTGAGCTTGCTCGACTGCCGGAACTCCATGCGCCCCTCCGGGAACTCGTGTTGCTTGGTTTTACCAAGTGGGAGCTTGGAAAGTCCAACAACGTGTCTAGACTGCGTCGCATGTCACCTCGCCGAAGCTACGACCAGTACTGCTCCGCGGCCCGCGCGCTCGACGCCGTCGGCGACCGCTGGACGCTGCTGATCGTCCGCGAACTGCTGGCCGGCCCGCGCCGCTACACGGACCTGCACGCCGATCTGCCGGGGGTGAGCACGGACGTCCTCGCCTCACGGCTGAAGGACATGGAACGGGACGGGCTGGCGACCCGGCGCCGGCTGCCGCCGCCCGGGGCGGCCTACGTCTACGAACTCACCCCGCGCGGCAACGCGTTGCTGCCGGTTCTCCAGGCACTGGGCGAGTGGGGGCAGGAGGAGCTGGGCGAGCCGCGGCCCACGGACGCGGTCCGCGCCCACTGGTTCGCGCTGCCGCTGCTTCGGGCCCTGCGGGAAGGAGGGGAGGGCGTGGGCATCGTGGAAGTGCGGCTGGATGAAGGCGTGTTCCACCTGTACGCCGCCGAGGTCACCGGTTCTGGGAGCGGTCCCGTGTACGGGGACGGGCCCGCCCCCGGGGAGCCCGACGCCGTGCTGGCACTCGACTTCGCGACCTGCGCGGCCGTCGCCGGGGGCGAGTTCAGCCTGATCGACGCGGTGCGGGACGGGCGAGTCGACGTCACCGGGGACGGCGCCCTGGCCAAAGCCCTGCGGCAGGCGTGAGAGAAGGCCCGCCCCGACCGGGACGGGCCTTCCGAATCTGGGCCTGCGGCCCAGGCGCTTGAGCGGGCGTCAGACGCCCGGCGGCACCCGCGAGGGCCGTCCCGATCCCCGCGTCAGCGCGTACCCGCCGATGCCCGCGAGCGCGGCCAGCACGGCGCCGATGCCGGTCCACACCCACCGGTCGGACCACCAGCCGGAGGACCAGCCGCCGTCCGGCTCGATGCTCGACAGGACGGCCGCCTTCTTCGAGCCGCCCTCACCGTTCGCCGAACCGGACCCGTCCTGCCGGGACTTCACCGCGACCCCCGGTACCAGCGGCTGCGCCAGCGAGCCGTCGACCGCCGCCGCGCCGCCGATGTCCTTGGAGCCGACCTCCACCTCGGCGTTCACCGGCAGGCCCAGATCGGACGCCTGGAGGCCGACCACCGTGAGCCGGACGTAGTACGTGCCGGGCAGCGGGTCGTCGGCCCACGGCTCCGACCAGGCGCGGACCGTGCGCAGCACACAGGCCAGCTCCACCGAGGCCGCGCCCTGCGCGGCGGTGCGCGTCTGGGCTCCGTACTGGCAGGCCTGACGGCGCCGCAGCCCGTCGTAGACGTCGATCTGCCAGGTCTGCGTGGCGTGCTGCTCCGGCAGCTTCACCGTCGCGTGGACGGTGGGCCGCCGGCCGGCGTCGGCCGCGAACGACCAGTACAGATAGTCGCCCGTGGAGGCGTCGGCGGTGGCCCGCTGCCCCTGCTCGATCTCCGTCGCCGTACGGAAGGACGTGCCAGCCCGAGTGGGCGCCCCGCTGTCGCCGGACGGACTCGCCGAGGGTGAGGAGTCGGCCGCCGCGGGGGCCGCCGCCAGTCCGAGCGCCAGCAGCGCGGCGCCCAACACACGAGTGATGCGCATCAGTTCGTCCTCCAGACCGCGACCCGCCAGCGCGACAGCCAGCCCCATACGAGGCCCGCCAGGAAGCCGACCAGCACCAGCACCCCGAGCAGCCACCAGCCGCGCCCCAGACCGAACGCCGCCACGTCACCGGCCTTGTCCGGGCCGTCCACCACGTCGACGGTCAGCTCCAGCGGCAGACCCGGGGAGGTCTTCACACCCGCAGCCGCCGAGAAGGAGTTGGTGACCTGGAGGCAGACCGTCTCGGCCGGGGCGCTCTCGTCGTCGCTCTCCGGCCTCGGGTAGCGAAGTCCCGTCGATATCACGTCGGTACGGCCGGTGCCCGCCGCCTCGCCGCGCACGATCTCCCGGCCGTGCACCGTCACGGCCCGCAGCAGCAGCCCGTAGTCGGGATTCACGGCCCGGTCGTCGGCGACGCTCACCGAAGCCCGCAGCTCCTGGCCGGGTTCGACGTCCACCCGGTACCAGCGCTGCCGGCCGAACTCCTCACGGTCGGTGTACAGGCCGGACTTGAGGGCCGGTGCCTTGGCGCAGTCGTCGGCGCCCTCGGTGGCGACCGGCGTCACCACCGGGTCGGCGGCCCGGTCGACCAACTGGCCGACCCGGTCGGTGAGCTCCTCCTTGTGCTGCACGGAGGTGTACGTGCCGCCGGTCGCGTCCGCGATGCAGCTGAGCTGGTCGCGGGTCTTGGCGTCGGGCACCAGGCCCAGGGTGTCGATGGTCAGCCCGATGCCCTTGGCCGCGATCTCGCGGGCCACCTCGCACGGGTCCAGCGGCTGGCAGGTGTCCTCGCCGTCGCTGATCAGGACGATACGGCGGGTGCCGTCCCCGCCCTCGAGGTCGGTGGCGGCCTTCTGCAGCGCGGGCCCGATCGGCGTCCAGCCGGTCGGCGCGAGCGTGGCCACCGCGGTCTTGGCCTCGGTGCGGTCGAGCGGGCCGACCGGGTAGAGCTGAGCGGTGTCCTTGCAGCCCGTCTTCCGGTCGTCGCCGCGGTAGTCGGCGCCGAGCGTGCGGATGCCGAGCTGGACCTCCTCCGGCGTGGCGTCCAGCACCTCGTTGAACGCCTGCTTCGCCGCGGCCATCCGCGACCCGCCGTCGATGTCCCGTGTGCGCATGGAACCGCTGACGTCCAGGACCAGCTCGACCTTCGGGGCGGCCTGGCCGTCCGGTTCGTCGGCGACCGCGCCGGCGGGGAAGGCGATCCCGGCCGTCAGGGCGGCGAGCAGAGCACAGACCCCTGCCGCCAGCCGTTGTCTTGTGATCATCGGCGGATCTTATTGATCAGACTCGCCCTGATCCAAAACGAGCGGGTGGTGGCGGCGGTTGTGCGGAACAGGACTTGTCCCACCGTCAGGTGATGGCGACGGCTCAGGTGACGCACTCAGACGGATGACGGTGCTTCGACCGGCCGGGGGCGCGGCAGATCGGTCCAGATGTCCCCGGCATGCCCGGGTGACAGCCGCATCAGCGTCAACGCCTTGGTGGGCAGCGGCTCCTCCAGCAGCGCCTGGACATCGGCCGTGCGCGGGAGATCCCCTGCGACGGCTTCCAGGGCCGCCCGCAGTGCCGCGCCCGAACCGGCCGTCCCCGCCAGCGCGCCGGCCACCAGCGAGCCGAACAGCTTGCGGCGCAGATCCCTCGGATCGTCGGTGAGGTTGCGGGCGGGCAACTCCGGGACCGCGATGCCGTACCGGGCCAGCCGCGCCGGGCTGACGCGGATGTCGGCGAGGTCCCGGTAGACCAGCCGCAGCGGGGCACCGGAGCCGGACAGCACCACCAGCAGGTTCTGGCCGTGCGCCTCCAGGGCCACCCCCAGCTCCAGCAGGCGCAGACCGGCCGTGAGCGCGAGCCGCGCGAAGCCGGCCAGCCAGGACGGGGAGTCCGGCAGGCCGGTGACGGGCAGGGCCGCCACCGGCAGCAGGTGCTCGCCGGGGGCGGCGTACGTCCGCGGCGACTCGCGCCACAGGGCCGCCAGGTCGGGGGAGTGGGCCGTGGCCGCGCCGACGGTGCCGGTGAAGTGCAGCACGCCCTCCGTGCGGGCCGCCAGGTCCTCCGCGAAGGACGACAGAACGGCCGAGGCGGCCACCGAGCCGACCGAGATGTCCCGCACCGACGACGTCAGGCGGGCCGAGAGCGCGGTCTTGACGTGCGGCCCGTCCGGCAGCGCCAGCGTGCGCAGGGACATCAAGGGGTGCGCGACGGGCCCGCCGCCCTCGCCGGGCCGCTTGAGCACGTGCTCCGCCTGCCAGGGATGCACGGGGATCAGCAGCCGTCCGCCGTCCCGCAGATCCCGCGGCCACGCCCCCGTCACCAGGCATTCCTCCGCCGCGACCGGCACCAGGCACAGCTCCACCAGGGGCCGGTGCTCCGGACCGTACGCCAGCTGCTCGGCCACCGAGAAACCCGGCCGGGAACGGCAGTTGGGGTGGAAGGGGTGGCCGTCGACCACCCGCTGCTCCCACACCCAGTCCGCCCCGCTCCACGCCGGCCGACGCGCCTCGGTGCCCGGCGGCTGATCGGCCCGCGACAGGGCCAACGAGGCGGCACTGTGCGACAGTTCGGCGGCGAAGGCGTCACCGTGCGGCACGGCGAGGCCGGTCATCAGCCGAGCCGGGTCCTCGTAGGACTGCTCGCCGAGTCGTACGGTGGTGACATACGCGGCCGTGGCGTACGGATCCGACGGCGGGCCGTACAACTCGCGGCCGTCAGCGAGTCGCAGCACCAGTCCGTCCCGCACCCGTTCCCGGCCCGTGATCCACGGCAGCGGCTCGTGGGCCAGCGCCCGCCACAACCGGGTCAGCACGGACGCCCGCGCGCCGCTCAGTTCACGCGCGTACCGTGGGACCAGCTCGGGGCGCACCACGGCCAGCTCCTCGCCGATCTCGACCTCGGCGGTCTGGGGACGGTGCACGGTCGGGCTCCTCGGGTACGGATCGGACGCCGGCGTCACGGTGACGCGCGCCGGGCGGACATACTGATCACCTTCGCATCGTATGGAACGAATGGAACGCGTGGAGCCCATGCCCCTCACCGACGACGTCGGGGAGCGCGCGGACGCATACGCGTCCGCGCCCCTGCTGAACTGCCTGATCCGCGAGGTGGCACAGCCGTGCCCCGCCGACCAGGAGGGACGGCGCGTGTACCGGCTGCCGGGCGCGGGGCGGCTGCTGCGGGTGCGCGACGGGCGGCGGCCCGCCGAACCGGAGGTGTACACGGCGGGCCGCTGGCGGCGCGTCGACCATGCCGAACTGGTCAAACTCGTGGCCGAGGAGCTACGGCGGCACACCGGCCTGTCCAACGACGAACTGCCCGCCGAGATGATCGACAGCCGCGAGGCGGTGGCGGCGCTGCTCACCGCGCGCGACCGGGCGACGCCGCCCGGCGACCCGTACCTGCGGTCCGAGCAGTCCCTCGTCACCGGCCATCCCCACCACCCGGCGCCCAAGGCGCGTGGTGGCGCCCCGGTCACCTCCTGGCTGCCGTACGCGCCCGAGGCGCACGTCCGCTTCCCGCTGGTGCTGCTCGGGGCGCGTGCGGACACGGTGGTGGAGGACGGCGACACCGCCGCGCTCGACGCCCTCGGCCAGGCCCCGCCCGGCTACCGGCTGCTGCCCGCCCACCCCTGGCAGCTGGACCTGGTGGGCCGCGGGCTCGCCGAGGCCTTCGCGGACGGCCGGCTGATCCGGCTCGGCACGACCCCCTTCGACGTGTGGCCCACCGCGGCCATCCGCACCGTGCACGCCCCGGACAGCGACCTCTTCCTGAAGTTCAGCCTCGATGTGCGCATCACCAACGACGTACGGCGGCTGTGGCGGCACGACCTGCTGAAGCTGCGCCGCACGGACTCGGCCGTCACGGCGGCCTTCGCGGCGCTGGGCGGCCCGGCGGCCTGGCTGAGCGACCGCGGCTACCGCACCGCGGGCTTCGCCTTCGAGGAACTGGCCGTGGTCGTCCGCGACGGGCTGCGCGGGCACGTGCCGCCCGGCGCGACCCCGCTGCTCGCCGCCGCCTTGGCCGAGGGCTTCGACGGCAACCCGCTGGACGGGCCGGTGGATCCGGAGGTGTGGTGGGCGGCGTATCTGCGCCAGGTCCTGCCGCCGGCCCTCACGGCCTTCGCCCGGCACGGTGTCGTCCTGGAGGCGCATCTGCAGAACTCGCTCGTCGCCGTGGACGCCGACGGCGTTCCCGTGCAGGCGCTGTTCCGGGACGCGGAAGGCGTGAAGCTGCTGCCGGAGGTGTCCCGGGCGGCCGGCTGGGAGCGGCTGGTGTACTGCCTGTTCGTCAACAACCTCAGCGAGATCGCCGCCGCCCTGGTGGAACGCCACCCGGGCTTCGACCCGTGGCCGGCCGTCCGGCGCGAACTGGCCCGCCACGACCTGCCCGAGGCCGCCGGGCTGCTCACCTCGCCGACCCTGCCCGGCAAGACGAACCTGCTGCTGCGCTGGACCCGCGCGGACGGAGCCGACGCCCGGTACCGGCCGCTGCCGAATCCTCTGGCCGGCGCGGAAGGGGAGGGCGGCCGGGCGGTGGAGGCGCTGTAGGGCCTGCCCGGCGGGTCAAGGCGCAGGCAAGCGTCCGGGCTACTGCGTCAGCAGGCTGAATCCCAGCACCGCCAGGGCGAGGACCTTGGCGATCTCGAAGGCCACGTAGTACAGGTGCCCGCGCGAGCGGGGCAGGTCCTCTCCGGCAAGGACGCGGTCCGATCTGCGGTTCAACCGGGGACGGACCACCCCCAGCTGCACGGCGAGCAGCACGGCCGTGACGGCGGTGAGCACCACGACGGTCGCCGGAGGGCCGCCGGCGGCCACCGCCACGACGACGGCGGCGGCCAGGACGGCCTCGACGGGGTTCAGTGCCCGGAAGACCAGGCGGCCGATGCCCAGGCCGATCGGGACGGTCACCTCGGGGGCGCGGAACTTCAGCGGCGCCTCCAGGAAGGAGATCGCCAGCACCATCCCGAGCCAGACGAAGGTTGCCGCGCCCGCGGTCGCGGCCGACGTGGCGTTCATCGATGTGTTGCCTCTCTGCTCGGCCGAAGAACGGCTGGGGGGAGTGGTGGATCAGGCCGTCTCGGCCGGCGGCCAGGACTCCAGCCGGCGGGCGAAGGCCGGCGGCGAGGCCACGACCACGAGAGAGGCCGGCTCCTCACCCGGGTTGGCCAGGCCCACGCGTTCGCCGACGGCGATGTGGGCGGCGGCCGCACCGGCCGTCAGCGTCCGGACCCGGCCGTCGTGGCGCAGCTCGACGGACCCGGCCACGGGGATGAGCACGATCTGCGAGGCGCCGTGGTCGTGTTCGGGCATGGCGGCGCCCGCGGGCAGCTCCACGTGGACGACGGCGACCTGCTCGGAGGTCTCCGCGGTGGTGAGCAGGGCCGCGGTCGGGCCGCCGGGCATGGGCGCGCGGCGGCGGGGGGAGGCGGCGATGTCGGCGACGTGCATGATGTCCCCTTTGCGGATGGGCGGGTGGTGTGGTGCGGGGAGCGGACGGGGCCTGCGGCCTTCTCACTCTCCCTGCGGCGGAAGAGCGGCGATCAGCGGATGGTCACGCTCGATCAGCCCCAGCTTGGCGGCACCGCCGGGTGATCCGAGAGGGTCGAAGAACTCGACGTTCGCGCGGGTGTACTCCTGCCATTCGGCCGGCACGTCCTCCTCGTAGAAGATCGCCTCGACCGGGCAGACCGGCTCGCACGCGCCGCAGTCCACGCATTCGTCCGGGTGGATGTACAGCGACCGCTGCCCCTCGTAGATGCAGTCCACCGGGCATTCCTCGACGCACGCCTTGTCCTTCACATCCACACAGGGCTGCGCGATCACATAGGTCATCGGTGCTCCTCCTCCCTTCGGCAGAGGTCCCGCAACCGGGTTTCTACGAATATACATGTGAGAATCCCGCTGTTTCTCCGGCGGGAGGCTGGGTGCAGGAGGGGCCCAGGTCCGCGACACCCGCTGCCCGTGTTGGTCCGGGGTGGCGGATCGGAGTCCCTCCTATTTTTACGAAGTAGGGTGTAATAATTGTGATGCTCTTCACGGGCGTACTTGCCGCAGCCAGAACAGCCAGAACAGAGGGGTCACACATGCCACCCGCCGCAGAGGTGTACATCCAGGCGACCGACACCGACCCGGACGTCCGGGCGCAGGCCGTCGTCGAGGAAACCCACCAGCGACTGCTGGACCGGCTGACCGCGCTCACCGAGTCCGGCGAGGAACTCACCCCGGCGTTCACCGAACGGCTGGGCCGTCTCCTGGAGGCCACCGAGCAGACTCTGTACGCCGCCGCGTCCGGCGCGGCCGAGACCCGGCTGCTGGTGCGGGCGCTGCGCGCCGCCGCCGGCACGATCGGCGGGCAGGCCGCCTCCCTGGACGCCGCGACCGACAGCGCCGAACGCGCGGGCGCCGTCCGCACCCTCGCGGGCATGCTCACCGTCCATCTCGGCATGGAGCGCGCCGTGCTGCTGCCCGCCCTGCGGGCACTGCCGGGAGTCGACCTGTCCGCGCTCGTCGGCGACTTCACCACCGTCCTGGAGGGTGGCCGGCTGGAGGATCCGGCGGTCGTCGACGTCCGCGAGATCCCGCACGGTCGGCGCCACCCGCGCATCTTCACCCGCTTCGCCCGCCTCGCGGACGGGGAGTCCTTCGTCCTGGTCAACAACCACGATCCCAAGCCGCTGCGCCGTGAGTTCGAGGCCACCCACCCCCGCCGCTTCACCTGGGAGTACGTCGAGTCCGGGCCCGAGCAGTGGCAGATCCGCATCACGCGGGTGGCCGGCGATGCCTGAGACGCGGGCCGGTGACCTGCCGGAGGAGGCGGCCGTGGCGCGTGTGCTGTGCGACGTCCGGGCCCTCACCGGCGAACCGACCGGACCCACCGGCGTCCTGTGGAAACTGGCCGAGTCCGGCCGCCAGCTCGACGCCAACCTGATCCGGCTGCCCGCCGGCGAGCGCATCGGCACGCACGCCGAGCCGGACCTGGACGTCCTGGTCCTCGTCGTCACCGGTGACGGCGTGATGGACACCCCCGAGGGAGAGCTGCCGCTGGCCGAAGGGGCGCTCCTGTGGCTGCCGCACGGCTCGACGCGCAGCATCACCGCGGGACCCGAGGGCCTGGCCTACGTCACCGTGCACCGGCGCCGCCCCGGCATGCAGATCCGCCGCCGCGCCGATCTCGCCCCGGTGACGGCACGGCCCGACAGCCCCTGACAGCGGCACGGCCGACGAGAGAGGAAGCGAGGCACTTGCACTCCACCGACCGGGCGATCGACGAACTCCGGACCCGCCGGGGAGGGGAAGCCGTGAGCATGACCTGGCTCGCCGACCGGCTGCTGCACTTCGTCGACCTGAACCCGGAGTTCGAGATCCCCGTCGACCGTCTCGCCAGCTGGCTGGCCCGGCTGGACGACCTCGACGACGCATGACGACCTCGACGGCGGAGCGTAGGTGGCAGGTTTTCCCTATTTTCCACGAGCCGCTGCGGGTAAAATTGGTGAAATGAGTGAGCAGACGTTGCATGATCCGGCCGGCCCTTCCGCCGTGGGCGAGAGCCGGGCCCATGTGCTCGACGTACTGCGCGCCACGTCCGAAGCGGTGGGCGTACGGGAGGTCGCCGAGCAGACGGGCCTGCACCCCAACACCGCCCGGTTCCACCTCGACACGCTGGTCAAGGAAGGACTCGCCGAGCGCCGCACCGAGGGGCGCGGCCGGCCCGGCAGGCCCCGCACCGTCTACCGCGCCGCCGCCCCCTCGCGGGTACCGGCCGGCCGCCGCAGCTACCAGCTGCTCGCCCAGATGCTCACCGGCCTGATCACCCAGGCACTGCCGCAGCCCGCGCAGGCCGCGGTCGACGCCGGTGAGGCATGGGGCCGCTACCTGGTCGACACGCCCTCACCCGCCCAGCGCATCGACGCGGAGGAGGCCGTCCGGCGGCTGACCCGAGTGCTCGCGGACGTCGGTTTCTCCCCCGGCCCCGTCGAGGACCGGCCGGACCGGGTCGTCCCGCTGCGCCACTGCCCGTTCCGGGAGGTCGCCGAGGAGCACCGGGAGGTGGTGTGCTCCCTGCACCTGGGCCTCATGCGCGGCGCACTGAAGGAAGTGCGCGCCCCCGTGGGCGTCGACCGGCTGGAGCCGTTCGTCGAGCCCTCGCTGTGCCTGGCCCACCTCACCTCCGTGGAACAGGACCGGCCGGAACGCATCGCCTGACGGCGCGAGCGGGCGTCGTACGACTCGGCCTCCTTCAGACACCATGGAGCCGCAGTGAGCGATCCGGCGCACTCCGCGTGGCTGTCACGCGCGGT
Organism: Streptomyces carpinensis; assembly: GCF_002154505.1. Lineage (GTDB taxonomy): Bacteria > Actinomycetota > Actinomycetes > Streptomycetales > Streptomycetaceae > Streptomyces > Streptomyces carpinensis. The sequence goes on from NZ_MUBM01000105.1 coordinate 36,476, forward strand.
TACTATGCTCACTTCATGCCGGAGGTCCGAAGCAAGGGGTGTGGGAACATGCTGAGGGAGGTCGCCGCGACCCGCTACGTCACACCCCTCCGTTCCGGCGGCTCCGTCCCCGGAGTCGTCGAGGCCGACGACCTGGGCACGTACGTCGTGAAGTTCACCGGCTCCGCGCAGGGCCGCAAGGCGCTGGTCGCCGAGGTGATCGTGGGCGAGCTGGCGCGTGCTCTCGGGCTGCGCTTCCCCGAGCTGGTCCTCGTGCACTTCGACCCGGAGCTCGCCGCGCACGAACCGCACCAGGAGGTGCGCGACCTGCTCAACGCCAGCCCCGGCGTCAACCTCGGGATGGACTATCTGCCGGGCGCGCGCGACTTCACCCCTCAGGTGGCGAAGACCTTCCCGGTGGATCCGCTGGAGGCCGGCCGGATCGTATGGCTGGACGCGCTGACGGTGAACGTGGACCGCACCGTGCACAGCTCGAACCTGATGGTCTGGCCCACCCTCGGTGTCGCACCCCCACGCCTGTGGCTGATCGACCACGGCGCGGCCCTCGTCTTCCACCACCGCTGGGACACCTCGGTGCCCGAGAAGGCGTACGACTTCCGCCACCACGCCCTCGGTCACTACGCCCCGGACGTCCGCGCCGCCGACACCGAACTGGCGCCGAAGGTGACGCGGGAGCTGCTGGACGAGGTTCTGGCGGAGGTGCCCGACGCCTGGCTCACCGACGAACCCGGGTTCGCGACCCCGGGCGAGGCCAGGGCGGCCTACGCCGACTATCTCGCCGCCCGGGTGGCCGCGTCCGAGGCCTGGCTGCCCACCGACTTCCCCAGCCGCGAGGAGCTGGCGGCCGAGGAGGCGCTGCGCGCGGCGAGGACGCAGGAGGGGCGGCCCAAGTGGCTCAAGCGGGTCCCGGACCTGCACGGCAAGCCGCCCGCCGAACAGGACTGGTCGATCCACCTGGGGTGACGCCTCCGGGCCGACGCCTCGGGCTTCGGGCCGGCCCTTCGCAACGGTGGCTCCGGTGTGACCCCGGAGACGGCCGCGTGGCCCCGGACGTTCCCGGGGCCACGCGTATCAGGACGAGCGTCAGCCCTTGAGCTGCTCGTACGCCGGCAGCGTCAGGAAGTCGGCGTAGTCCTCGTCGAGGGAGACCTGGAGCAGCAGGTCGTGGGCCTGCTGCCAGTGGCCGGCGGCGAACGCCTCGTCGCCGATCTCCTCGCGGATGTTCGCCAGTTCCTCGGCGGCGACCTTGCGGGCCAACTCGGGCGTGGCCTTCTCGCCGTTCTCGAACTCGACGCCCGCGTTGATCCACTGCCAGATCTGCGAGCGGGAGATCTCGGCGGTGGCCGCGTCCTCCATGAGGTTGAAGATGGCGACCGCGCCGAGGCCGCGCAGCCAGGCCTCGATGTACCGGATGCCCACCTGGACGGCGTTGACCAGGCCCGTGTACGTCGGCTTGGCGTCCAGGGAGTCGATCGCGATGAGGTCGGCGGCCTCCACGTGGACGTCCTCGCGCAGCCGGTCCTTCTGGTTCGGCTTGTCGCCGAGCACCTTGTCGAAGGACTCCATGGCGATCGGCACCAGGTCGGGGTGGGCGACCCAGGAGCCGTCGAAGCCGTCGTTCGCCTCGCGGTCCTTGTCGGCGCGGACCTTCTCGAAGGCCACCTTGTTGACCTCGGCGTCGCGGCGGGAGGGGATGAAGGCCGCCATGCCGCCGATCGCGTGCGCACCGCGCTTGTGGCAGGTGCGCACGAGGAGCTCGGTGTACGCGCGCATGAACGGGGCCGTCATCGTGACCGCGTTGCGGTCCGGCAGGACGAACTTCTCCCCGCCGTCACGGAAGTTCTTGACGATGGAGAACAGGTAGTCCCAGCGACCGGCGTTCAACCCGGAGGCGTGGTCGCGCAGTTCGTAGAGGATCTCCTCCATCTCGTACGCGGCCGTGATCGTCTCGATCAGGACGGTGGCGCGGATCGTGCCCTGCGGGATGCCGACGTAGTCCTGGGCGAAGACGAAGATCTCGTTCCAGAGGCGGGCCTCCAGGTGCGACTCCGTCTTCGGCAGGTAGAAGTACGGGCCCTTGCCGAGGTCGAGCAGGCGCTGGGCGTTGTGGAAGAAGTACAGGCCGAAGTCGACGAGGGCGCCGGGGACCTGCTTGCCGTCGGCGTCGACGAGGTGACGCTCGGCGAGGTGCCAGCCGCGCGGGCGCATGACGACGGTGGCGAGTTCCCCGGCCGGCCGCAGCGCGTAGGACTTACCGGACTTCGAGTCGGTGAAGTCGATGTCGCGGGTGTAGGCATCGATCAGGTTGAGCTGGCCGAGGACGACGTTCTCCCAGGTGGGGGCGGAGGCGTCCTCGAAGTCGGCGAGCCAGACCCGCGCGCCGGAGTTGAGCGCGTTGATGGTCATCTTGCGGTCGGTGGGACCGGTGATCTCGACCCGGCGGTCGTTCAGGGCCGCCGGGGCCGGCGCGACCTTCCAGGAGTCGTCCGCGCGGATCGCGGCCGTCTCGGGCAGGAAGTCGAGGGTGGAGGTGCGGGCGATCTCGGCGCGGCGCTCGGCCCGGCGGGCCAGGAGTTCGTCACGGCGCGGGGTGAACCGCCGGTGCAGCTCCGCCACGAAGGCGAGCGCCGCGTCGGTGAGGACCTCCTCCTGCCGGGGCAGGGGCTCGGCGTCGACGATGGCCAGCGGGGACGGCGCTGGTGCGGACATGAGCTGTCACTTCCTTCAGCGGTGGCACCACGTGCCTAGCGGCACGAACAGGACGAATCGCACCCGTTGTGCGGCCGGGTGCTTCTGAACAGTGGATACTAGTTTCCTCATCGTGGAACTTCAATGGTTTGTTGATGTCGAGATTCTCTGGGTCGAGGCAAGGTGGCGCTCGGTGCCACCGCGCTCACTCGAGGTGGCCCAGGTCCGCTTCGGTGTCGATGTCGTACGGCTGCGCCACGTCCCCGCACTCGACGAGTGTGATCGCGTCCGCGTGCTCCTTCAGATAGGCGCGTGCCCCCTGGTCCCCGCCGGCACTCGCCGCGATGCCCGTCCAATGGGCCGCGCCGAGCAGAACGGGGTGGCCGCGCACACCGGCGTACGTCGCGGAGACCAGCGACGTCTCGTCCCGGTACGCGGCCAGGATCCGGGCCGCCGCCGCCGCGCCGATCCCCGGCTGGTCGACGAGCGAGACCAGCGCCGCCCGGGCGCCCGTACCGGCCAGCGAGTCCAGCCCGGCCCGCAGCGAGGACCCCATGCCCTGCTCCCAGCCCGGGTTGTCCACGAGCACGCAGCCGTCGAGCCGGGCCCGTCGCCGTACCTCGTCCGCCCGCGCGCCGAGGACCACGTGGACGCGTGCGCATCCGGCCGAGCGCAGAACCGCGACCGCGTGCTCCACCAGTGGCCGGCCGCGGTGCGCGAGCAGCGCCTTGGGCCGCCCGCCGAGCCGCCGCCCGCCGCCGGCGGCCAGCACCAGCCCGGCGACGTCGTCATCTGTGCGTGTCATGGGTCCTGCATACCTGACGGCCCGTCGGCCGCGCTGCCGCACCGGGGGCTGAATTTCGCTCCGCGCGCTGGCGTACCCCGCCCCAGGTGGCGTTTACTGGCCCGGGTCCGGGGACTGCGCACAACGAGGTGCGAGGGGGAGGGCTGTGTTGCGGAGCTTGGGACAGAGGCCGCTGGCCGGCAGCGGAGAGGACCCGCGGGTGGCGGGACTGCGCGCCGCCGTGTCCCGTTTACGCCGGGAACTCGCCGCCCACCCCGCCGAGTTCCCCGACCGTGGTATAGCCGAGGACGAACTCGCCGCGCTCGCCGCGATGGCCACCCACGGCATTCCCGAGACCCCGCGGCTGCGCCGCTCCCTGCTGCTGATCGCCGGATCCATCGGCTCGGTCAGCGCCCTGGCCGGCGGCCTGTCGGAGGTCCGCGCCGCGGTGGAGCTGTTCGGGGAGTCGCCGCGCGACTGACGGCCGCGTGACTGTCGGCCGGTTGCCGAACTGTTGTCGGCGCGCGGGCGCCGGGCGTTCCGTCCGGGTTCCAGATGCCAGGTGCCCTGCGCCGGAGCCGACGTGGGTGCCGTGCGGACCTCCTGCGCCCCCGACTTCGGCGCCCGCGGCGTCCCCGCCGAACATCCCCAGGCCGTCGTCGCCCTCCTCGCCATGAGCAGGCGCCCGGCGGTCAGTGGTCAGGGGTCACCGGCGTGAGCGTCGCCCGCACGACCCGGGATCGGGCCCGCCCCGGCCGGCCCGGCCCTGGGATCAGGCCGTCGGGCCGGAGCTGGCCAGGGCCTGGGAGAGTTCCTTCGCCACCTGCTGGAGGACCGGGACGATCCGCTCCTTGGCGGCCTCCGTGACGCGGCCCGCGGGGCCGGAGATGGAGATCGCGGCGGCGGTGGGGGAGTCCGGGATGGTGACCGCGATGCAGCGGACCCCTATCTCCTGCTCGTTGTCGTCCATGGCGTAGCCGAGCCGGCGTACGTCCTCCAGAGCCTCCAGGAAGCCGTCCGGAGTGATGATCGTCTTCTCCGTGGCGGCGGGCATGCCGGTACGGCTGAGCAGGGCGCGCACCTCGTCGGCCGGGGTGTGCGCGAGCAGCGCCTTGCCCACACCCGTGGAGTGCGGCAGCACGCGCCGGCCGACCTCGGTGAACATGCGCATCGAGTGCTTGGACGGCACCTGCGCCACGTACACGATCTCGTCGCCGTCGAGCAGCGCCATGTTCGCCGTCTCGCCGGTCTCGTCGACCAGGCGGGCGAGGTAGGGGCGGGCCCAGGTGCCCAGCAGCCGGGAGGCGGACTCGCCCAGACGGATCAGCCGGGGGCCGAGCGCATACCGGCGGTTGGGCTGCTGGCGGACGTATCCGCAGGCCACGAGGGTGCGCATCAGGCGGTGGATGGTGGGCAGCGGCAGTCCGCTGCTCGCCGAGAGCTCGCTCAGACCGACCTCGCCGCCCGCGTCAGCCATCCGCTCGAGCAGATCGAAGGCGCGCTCGAGGGACTGGACCCCACCGCTGGCGGAGGACTTGGCGGAGTCGGTGGTGCTGGCGCTGGACGTCGGCACGGCGCGTTCCTTTCGGGGCTGGCAGGAAGGGCAAAAGCCTACCCGGGGGACGGTTGACTCCCTGCCTGTACGGAACTACGTTCTGTCTATTGGAATTCTAATTCCGCTTTGTGGAAACGTCCAGAGCGTCTGCGGTGAGCTGCTGTCCAGAAGTGTGCCCCTTGACGGGGTGAGGGCGGGAGTGAAGACTCCTTCAACAGAACGTTGAAGTCCGTTACGTGGGCGTCCATCCGCGTACATCCAGTTTCCGGTACGGAAGCTCAACAGTGGCAGAGAGGGGTCCGGGTGTCCGACGCTGAACTGGTGCTGCGCTCGACGCGCGTCATCACGCCCGAGGGGATGCGCGCCGCGGCGGTCTTGGTCGCCGGCGGCACGATCAGGGCCGTACTGCCCCATGGCGCGGAGGTACCCGCGGGCGCCCGCCTGGAGGACCTCGGCGACGACGTCCTGCTGCCCGGCCTGGTCGACACCCACGTGCACGTGAACGACCCCGGCCGCACCGAGTGGGAGGGCTTCTGGACCGCCACGCGCGCGGCGGCCGCCGGCGGCATCACCACGCTGGTCGACATGCCGCTCAACTCCCTCCCGCCGACCACCACGGTCGACAACCTGCGTATCAAGCGGGAGGTGGCCCGGGACAAGGCCCACATCGACGTCGGCTTCTGGGGCGGCGCCCTCCCCGACAACGTCAAGGACCTGCGCCCGCTGCACGACGCCGGGGTCTTCGGCTTCAAGGCGTTCCTGTCGCCCTCGGGCGTGGACGAGTTCCCGCACCTGAGCCAGGACCGGCTCGCCACCTCGCTCGCGGAGATATCCGGCTTCGACGGCCTGCTGATCGTGCACGCCGAGGACCCGCACCACCTCGCCGCAGCCCCGCAGCACGGCGGCCCCAAGTACACCGACTTCCTCGCCTCCCGCCCGCGCGACGCCGAGGACACCGCCATCGCCGGCCTGATCGCGCAGGCCAAGCGACTGAACGCGCGCGTGCACGTGCTGCACCTGTCCTCCAGCGACGCGCTGCCGCTGATCGCCGAGGCGAAGGCGGAGGGAGTGCGCATCACGGTCGAGACCTGCCCGCACTACCTCACCCTGACCGCCGAGGAGGTCCCGGACGGGGCCAGCGAGTTCAAGTGCTGCCCGCCCATCCGTGAGGCCGCCAACCAGGACCTGCTCTGGCAGGCGCTGGCCGACGGCACCATCGACTGCGTGGTCACCGACCACTCGCCCTCCACCGCCGACCTCAAGACGGACGACTTCGCCACCGCCTGGGGCGGCATCGCCTCGCTGCAGCTGAGCCTGGCGGCCGTGTGGACGGAGGCGCGCCGGCGCGGTCACGGCCTGGAGGACGTGGTCCGCTGGATGTCGGCGCAGACCGCGCGGCTGGTCGGCCTCGACGCCCGCAAGGGCGCCATCGCGCCCGGCCACGACGCCGACTTCGCGGTCCTCGCACCCGAGGAGACGTTCACGGTGGATCCGGCGGCCCTCCAGCACCGCAACCGCGTCACGGCGTACGCGGGCAAGACCCTCAGCGGCGTCGTGAAGTCCACCTGGCTGCGCGGCGAACGCATCGTGGCGGACGGCGAGTTCACCGAGCCGAAGGGCCGGCTCCTCGACCGGACCGCCTGACCCACCGCACCGGCCCACCACAGAAAGGAAGATCTGATCACCGTGACGGCGATTCCCAGCTTCACCGGCGACGCGAACCCCTACGGAGGCGGCGACCCCTACGCGGACTACCGCACCGCCGACCTCCCCTTCACCCAGCACGCCAACCTCGCCGACCGGCAGCTCGGCGCCGGTGTCATCGCCGCCAACGACGAGTTCTTCGCCCAGCGCGAGAACCTGCTGGTGCCCGAGCGCGCCGAGTTCGACCCCGAGCACTTCGGGCACAAGGGCAAGATCATGGACGGCTGGGAGACCCGACGGCGGCGCGGCGCCTCCGCCGAGCACCCCTGGCCCACCGAGGAGGACCACGACTGGGCGCTGATCCGGCTCGGCGCGCCCGGCGTCGTGCGCGGCATCGTGGTCGACACGGCCCACTTCCGCGGCAACTATCCGCAGGCGGTGTCCGTGGAGGGCACCTCGGTGGCGGGCTCCCCGTCGCCGGAGGAACTGCTGGCCGACGACGTGAAGTGGACGACGCTGGTCGCGCGCACCCCGGTCGGCGGTCACGCGGCCAACGGCTTCGCGGTCAACGCCGAGCAGCGCTTCACGCACCTGCGCGTCAAGCAGCACCCCGACGGCGGTATCGCGCGGCTGCGGGTCTACGGCGAGGTCGTCCCGGACCCGAAGTGGCTGGCGGCGCTCGGCACCTTCGACGTGGTCGCCCTGGAGAACGGCGGCCGGGTCGAGGACGCCTCCAACCTCTTCTACTCGCCGGCCACCAACACCATCCAGCCGGGCCGCTCCCGCAAGATGGACGACGGCTGGGAGACGCGGCGCCGCCGCGACCGGGGCAACGACTGGATCCGCTACCAGCTGGTCGCCCGGTCGGAGATCCGCGCCGTCGAGATCGACACCGCCTACCTCAAGGGCAACAGCGCGGGCTGGGCGTCGGTCTCCGTGAAGGACGGCGAGAGCGGGGAGTGGACCGAGGTGCTGCCGCGCACCCGCCTGCAGCCCGACACCGACCACCGCTTCGTGCTGCCCACGCCCGCCGTCGGCACGCACGCGCGCGTGGACATCTTCCCGGACGGAGGTATCTCCCGTCTGCGCCTGTTCGGCTCCCTGACGGAGGAGGGTGCGGCCCACCTGGCGGCCCGCCACCAGGAACTGGGCGGCTGACCCCGACCGATTCCAGAGAGCGGCCCACCGGGGCCATGACCCCACGGGATCGTGGCCCCGCCCGAACTCGCGGGGCGCGCCGGCCCGACAGCACCGGCGTGCCCCGCGATGCCCGCCGTCGCCTCAGGCGGCGTGCCCGCCGTCCACCGCGAACTCGGCTCCGGTGACGTACGCCGCCTCGGCGCCGGCCAGGTAGGCCACCGTCGCCGCCACCTCGGTGGTGGTCCCGAAGCGGCCCAGTGCCGTCATCTCCGCCTGGCCGGGCGCGTACGGCCCGTCGGCGGGGTTCATGTCGGTGTCGATCGGACCGGGGTGGACGATGTTCGCCGTGATCCCGCGCGGCCCCAGCTCCCGGGCGAGGGCCTTGGTCAGGCCGATCAAGGCCGCCTTGCTCGTCGCGTAGAGGGTCCCGCCCGGCCCCGGGACGCGCTGGGTCATGCAGGTGCCGACAGTGATGATCCGGCCGCCCTGCCCCATGCGGGAGGCGGCCGCCTGGCAGGCCAGGAAGACCGCGCGCACGTTGACGGCGAGCACTCGGTCGACATCGTCGAGCGTCAGGCTCTCCACCGGCCCCAGCAGGCCGACGCCCGCGTTGTTCACCAGCACGTCGAGCCCGCCAAGTTCGTCCACCGCACGTCCGACGGCTCCCGCCGCCTCCCGCGGGTCGGCCGCGTCCGCCCGCAGGGCCACCGCCCGCCGTCCGAGCCGCTCCACGGCACCTACGACCTCGGCCGCCGCGTCCTTTCCGTTCACGTAGGTGACGGCCACGTCGTGACCCTCACGTGCGAGGCGCACCGCCGTCGCCGCGCCGATGCCTCGGCTCCCGCCGGTCACGAGAGCCACCCCGCCGTTCGTCCGTGCTGAAGAAGTCATGCCCCCATCCCAGCGGCCGGGCCGCGCGGGTGCTGGCGGGCAACGGACACCGATGTCGGCCGGATGTGGTCCGGGCCCATGCCCGGATGTGATCCCGGCCCATGCCGGACATGATCCGAGCCCATCCGGAACTCTTCGGTCCGTTTTCCCGTTGCTGTCGTCGTGACCCTTCAGCAAGAAATCGTCGGCAACGCCATGCAGATGGCGGTCGTCAACCTGAGTCCCGGCCAGACCGTGTACTGCGAGGCCGGGAAGTTCCTGTTCAAGACCACCAACGTGACCATGGAGACCCGGCTGTCCGGCCCGTCCGGCAACGGCGGGGGGCAGAACCGGAGCGGCGGGGCCGGGAGCGGCGGGATGGGCGGGCTGCTGCGCCAGGCCATGGGCACGGCCATGCAGGTCGGCCAGCGTGTCCTGGCGGGCGAGTCGCTGGCGTTCCAGTACTTCACGTCCCAGGGCGGCGAGGGCACCGTCGGCTTCGCGGGCGTGCTGCCCGGCGAGATGCGCGCGCTGGAGTTGGACGGCACGCGCGCGTGGTTCGCGGAGAAGGACGCCTTCGTCGCCGCGGAGTCCACCGTCGACTTCGGCATCGCCTTCACCGGCGGCCGCACCGGCATCAGCGGCGGCGAGGGCTTCGTCCTGGAGAAGTTCACCGGCCACGGCACGGTGATCATCGCCGGCGCCGGCAACTTCATCGACCTCGACCCGGCGGACTTCGGCGGCCGCATCGAGGTCGACACCGGCTGTGTCGTCGCCTTCGAGGAGGGCATCCGGTACGGCGTCCAGCGCGTCGGCGGCCTCAACCGCCAGGGGATCATGAACGCCGTCTTCGGCGGTGAGGGCCTGTCCCTGGCCACCCTGGAGGGCAGCGGCCGCGTCATCCTGCAGTCCCTCACCATCGAGGGCCTCGCCAATGCCCTGAGGAAGGCCCAGGGCGGCGACAAGCAGGGGCCGACCGGCGGGCTGTTCTCGACCCACGCGGGATGAGTTCCGCGGCCCAGGACAGGGGCACTGCGGCGCCCCGGGACAGGGGTTCCGCGGCGGATCCGTGACACGTGCTTCGCGGCGGAGCGATGAGTCGTGGGGACCGGTGGGGTCTGAGGTGATGACAATGGACCCCACCCCGGAAGCAGGCACCGGCTCTTCCAGGAGGGCGTCGTCCCGACCGCCTTCACGCACACCGGGGGACGCGTCACCGAGGCGGGCGTGTTCATCCGGTCGTACGACTTCGCGGGCCGTCCCCGGTACGGCTCCTACGAACTCCCGGGGAACGTCTGACCGCCTCGCGAGGGGCGCGCAGTGCGCCAGCGCGGCGCTCACCCGTGGAGGTGGCGTGAGGGCGCCGGGCCGCAGGTGAACTGCCCGCGAATTCACCGGACTTGCCGGGAAACTACGAGCTTGTCATTGACATGCCATCGTCTACGCGCGTCATCATGAGCTCATGAGATTCCCCCCACGCATGACTCGCATCGGCGCCGCGGGCGCCCTGCTGTCCGCCCTGCTCGTGGGCTGCACGGTCACCGCCGGCCCGGCGGACGCCACCACGGTCTCGGCCGGCAGCATCTGCTACGGCGACCTGCCCTCCCAGGCGTACGGCACGCTCGACCTGATCGACCGGGGTGGGCCCTTCCCCTACTCGCAGGACGGCAGCGTCTTCCAGAACCGTGAGGGCGTCCTGCCCCGGCAGTCGACCGGCTACTACCACGAGTACACGGTCGTCACTCCCGGCTCGCCCACCCGCGGCGCACGGCGCATCGTCACCGGCGAGCGGAACCAGGAGGACTACTACACCTCCGACCACTACGCGACGTTCGACCTGATCGACTTCGGCTGCTGAACCCACCGCCGGGCACCGCAACCGGGCGCCCGGCGTCCGTCCTGCCGCACGGGGGTGGTCAGGGCTGCAGGACGACGCGTCGGCCGTGCAGTTCCCCCCGCTCCAGGCGGCGGTGTGTGTCCGCCGCCTCGCTCATGGCGCGGCGCTCCACCGCCCGCGGGCGCAGACCGCCGGCCGCCAGCAGTTCGTTGAGCATGGCCGCCGCACCGGCGAGCTCCGCGACCGTCGCGTGGGAGATGACGAAGCCGCGCAGGGAACCGTCCTTCATGTACAGCGGGCCGACCGGCAGGGTCGGCTCGGCCCGGGCGCCGGCCATGAGGACGATGCGGCCGCGCCGGGCGAGGAGACCGACGGCGGTCCGCAGGTCGTGGTGGCCGGAGGTGTCGATGTGGACGTCGACGCCGTCGGGCGCCGGTCCCACCAGCCGCTCCGCGACGTCGGCGGCACGGTAGTCCACGACCTCCGCCGCGCCCAGGGACCGTACGTACGCGTGGTCGCGCGGCGCCGCCGTCGCGAGCACCCGCGCCCCCGCCCGCACCGCGAGCTCCACCACCGCGCCGCCCACGTTGCCGCCCGCACCGCCGACCAGCACCGTCTCGCCCGCGCGCAGTCCGCCGTGCGCGAAGAGGGCCAGGTGGGCGGTGGCGGCGGGGTGGACCACGGCCACCGCATCCTCGGGGCGCACGCCGGACGGCAGCCGGTACAGGCGGTCGGCGGGCACCACGGCCTGTTCGGCGGTCGGCCCCTGCCGCCCTTCGTGGCCGAGGCTGTTGCACCACACCGTCTCGCCCACGGCGAAGCCGCACCCGGGCGAGGCCACCGTGCCCACGAGATCGCGCCCGATCACGAAGGGCATGGGGATCGGCGTACGGAACACCCCGGAACGGACGAACGTGTCCACCGGATTGACCGTGGTCGCCAGGACGTCCACCAGCACCTCGCCGGGGCCCGGCAGGGGAGCGGGCAGCTCACCCCAGCGGATGACGTCGGGGGAGCCCAGTTCCTCGATGTACGCGGCACGCATGATCGATCATTCTTCCACCGCAGTGCCGCGCGTGAGACCGCACCGCTCCGTTCGTACGCACCGCAGCCCGCTCGGCAGGGGGCCCGGCCCTCGCGCACACCGTCGGGGGACTCGGAGCCGGCCGGCGGCGCCCGTCTCCCGCGCGGTGGTGTGACGGCGAGCCGGTGTGGCCGGGGCGTCGGCGGTTTGGTCGGGTGGGCCCGTGACCACGATCCGACTGCTCCTCGTCGAGGACGACCCGCTGGTGAGAGCCGGGCTGTCCTTCATGATGGGGGGCGCCGAGGACATCGAGATCGTCGGCCAGGCGGCCGACGGCAGCGAGGTGGAGGCCCTGGTGGAGCGCACCGGGCCCGGACGTCGTCCTCATGGACGTGCGGATGCCGGGCGTGGACGGCCTCACGGCGACGGAGCGGCTGCGGAACCGCCCCGAGGCCCCCAGATCGTGGTCCCCACCACCTTCCACGCGACGAGCAGGTGCTGTGGGCGCTGCGCGCGGGCGCCACCGGGTTCGTTCTCAAGGACACCCCGCCCGCCGAGATCGTCCAGGCGGTGCGCCGGGCCGCGGCGGGCGACCCGGTCCTCTCGCCCACCGTCACCCGCCAGTTGATGCGGCACGCGGCCGGTACGCCGCCGACGGCCGGCGTTCCCGCGCGCGGGAAGGCGTCGCCGCCCTCAACGAGCGCGAACGGGGGGTCGCCGTCCGCGTCGGCCGGGGCCTGGCCAACGCCCAGATAGCCGCGGAGCTCTTCATGAGCGCCGCCACCGTCAAGACCCGCGTCTCGCGCATCCCGGCCAAGCTCGGCCTCAACAACCGGGTGCAGAGCTGCTCGCCCATGACGCCGGGCTTCTCGAGGAAGACGCGCTCTGGGGTCCCGGGCACTCGGAAGCGGTGCCGTGCGTTGCCAGGGCAGGGGGAGCCGCTCGTGCTTCCGGAGGGGAGTGGTGATGGCGGACGTGATCGATCTGACCGAGTACGGGGAGGGGTTCCGCGAGGATCCGCACCCGGTCTACGCGCGACTGCGCGAACTCGGCCCGGTCCACTGGGTACGGCTGCCACCGCCCGAGGGCTACGACACCTGGCTCGTCGTCGGACACGAGGAGGCGCGCGGCGCCCTCGCCGACCCGAGGCTGGTCAAGGATGTCGGCGCGGTGGACGTGACGCTCCTCGAGGAGCAGGCGATCGGCAAGCACCTGCTGATCACCGATCCGCCGCAGCACACGCGGCTGCGCTCGCTCGTGACCCGCGCGTTCACCGCGCGCCGGGTCGAGGCACTGCGTCCCCGGGTCCAGCAGATCACCGACGAGCTGCTGGACGCGATGCTGCCGCGCGGACGCGCCGACCTCGTGGAGGCCTTCGCGTACCCGCTGCCGATCACGGTCATCTGCGAGCTGCTCGGCGTGCCCGAGATCGACCGGGCCGCGTTCCGTGAGATGTCGAACGAGGTGGTCGCGCCGACCAGCGAGGAGGCGAACCTGCGGGCCGTGGAGCGGCTCGGCGCCTATCTCACCGAGTTGATCGAGGACAAGCGGTGCGCCGGCCCGGCCGACGACCTGCTCAGCGACCTGATCCGCACCACCGGCGAGGACGGTGACCGGCTCTCCCCCGGGGAGCTGCGCGGCATGGCCTTCCTGCTGCTGATCGCGGGCCACGAGACCACGGTCAACCTGATCACCAACAGCGTGCACGCCCTGCTCACCCACCCCGACCAGCTCGCCGCACTGCGCGCCGACCTCGATCTCGTCGACGGCGCCGTCGAGGAGACGCTGCGCCACGAGGGCCCGGTGGAGAACGCCACGTTCCGGTACGCGGCCGAGCCGCTGCAGATCGCAGGCACCGCCATCGCGCGGGGCGAGCCGGTGATGATCGGCCTCACCGCGTCCGGCCGGGACGGCAGCCGCTTCCCCGCTCCGGACCGCTTCGACATCCACCGTGACACCCGCGGCCACCTCGCCTTCGGCCACGGCATGCACTACTGCCTCGGTGCCCCCCTGGCCCGCCTGGAGGCCCACACCGCCCTGCGCAGCCTCCTCCACCGCGCCCCCGGCCTGGCCCTCGACGGCCCTCCGGGCGAGTGGCTGCCGGGCATGCTGATCCGCGGCGTGCGAAGCCTCCCGGTCCGCTGGTAGCCGCGGCCGACCGGTGGTCATCCCCGCGGACCGTCACCAGGGTTGAATGCGGGCCGGGGACGGCCACCGGCCGCCCGGGCCCGCATGACGGCACAGGTCGGAGGGACCGGACGGCGTCCGCTGGATGCCCGTGAGAGGCCGGATGGCGTGGCGGGGGATGCCGGCGGGGCCGGACGCCGCGTCCGCGGATGCCGGTGAGACCGGACGACATCGGCCCGGGCTCTGCCGTACGGCGGCTACCCGGCCCCGAGTTCCTGCGTACGGCGGTTACCCGGCCCCGGCCCGGGCTGCTCCGGCGATCTCCGCGAGGCCGACCGCGCGATGCTCGCGGCGGGACAGTTCGCAGGCCTCGGCGATGCGCAGGGCCTGGAGGGCCTCGCGTCCGTCGCACGGGTTGGGCCGCTCCCCGAGCACCACCTGCACGAAGGCGCACAGCTCGGCCTCGTAGGCCGGAGCGAAGCGCTCCAGGAATCCGGTCCACGGCTTGTCCGCGGCCGGCGGCCCGGTCGGCTCGGTGGACGCGATGGGCGTACGGTCGTCCAGGCCGACCACGATCTGGTCCAGCTCCCCGGCGAGCTCCATGCGGACGTCGTAGCCCGCGCCGTTCAGCCGGGTCGCCGTGGCCGTGGCGAGGGTGCCGTCGTCGAGCGTGAGCACCGCCGCGCCGGTGTCGACGTCGCCCGTCTGACGGAAGATCGCCGGACCGGCGTCGGACCCGGCCGCGTACACGTCGACGACCTCACGCCCCGTCACCCAGCGCAGGATGTCGAAGTCGTGGATCAGCGTGTCCCGGAACAGCCCGCCGGACAGCGGCAGCCAATCCGCCGGCGGCGGTGCCTGGTCCGAGGTCAGCGCGCGGACGGTGTGCAGCCGGCCGAGCCGCCCCGAGCGCACCGCCTCTCGGGCGCCGGCGTACCCCGCGTCGAAGCGGCGCTGGAAACCCATCTGCAAGATCGTTCCGGCCGCCTCCACCTCGGCCAGGGCGTGCAGCGTGCCCGGCAGGTCCAGCGCGATCGGCTTCTCGCAGAACACCGGGAGACCCGAGCGCGCCGCCCGGCCGATCAGTTCGGCGTGCGCCGAGGTCGCGGTGGTGATCACCACGGCGTCCACGCCCCACCTGAAGATCTCGTCCACTCCAGGCGCCGCCGTCTCACCCAGCCGGTGGGCCAGCTCCTGAGCCCGCGCCGGATCGGCGTCCGTGAGGATCAGTGAGCCGACGTCGCGATGACGGCTGAGCGTGTTCGCATGGATGGTGCCGATGCGGCCCGTACCGATGACCCCGATGCGCATGGAAACAAAGTGGGGGCGGACCCCGGTACCTGTCAATCCTCATGTCCGGACAACCGGACTACACGACTTCCCGTCAACCGGCCACGGAGCTACGCTCGGCCCGTGCCGAAACCAGATGTGGACCCCACCGTCTCGCTCGACCTCAGTGTGGACCGGAGCTCTCCGGTGCCGTTGTACTTCCAGCTGTCGCAGCAGCTGGAGGCGGCGATCGAGCACGGCGCGCTCACCCCCGGCAGCCTGCTGGGCAACGAGATCGAGCTCGCCGCGCGGCTCGGCCTGTCCCGTCCCACCGTCCGCCAGGCCATCCAGTCGCTCGTCGACAAGGGCCTGCTGGTGCGCCGCCGCGGTGTCGGCACCCAGGTCGTGCACAGCCAGGTCAAGCGCCCGCTGGAGCTGAGCAGCCTCTACGACGACCTGGAGGCGGCCGGCCAGCGGCCCGCGACCACGGTCCTGGTCAACACGGTCGTCCCGGCCTCCGCCGAGGTCGCCGCCGCCCTCGGGGTGGCCGAGGACGGCGAGGTGCATCGCATCGAGCGGCTGCGGCTCGCGCACGGCGAGCCGATGGCCCACCTCGTCAACTGCCTGCCTCTCGGCCTGCTCGACCTGGACACCGGGCAGCTGGAGGCCACCGGCCTGTACCGGCTGATGCGTTCCGCCGGGATCACCCTCCACAGCGCCCGCCAGTCCATCGGCGCCCGCGCTGCCACCCGCGAGGAGGCCGAGCGACTGGGCGAGGAGGAGGGCGCCCCCCTGCTCACCATGCAGCGCACCACGTTCGACGACACCGGCCGCGCCGTCGAGTTCGGCACGCACACCTACCGGCCGTCCCGCTACTCCTTCGAGTTCCAGCTGCTCGTACGGTCCTGACGCGCTTTCGGCTCCTCCTGTGCGCCTGAAGAGTGCACCTGCCCGGACCTGAGCGTCCGGCGACGAGGCTTCCCGCCCATATCCGAGCGGCCCGGTGACGAGGGCTTCCGCCCATCTGAGTGGCTCGGTGACAAGGCCTGCCCATATCCGAGCGGCCCGGCGACCAGCGCTCCCGCCCATACCCGAGCGGGCCGCCGTCCGGCCGGCCGAGCCGCCCCCGAGCGCATGCCTTCGTCGGAATGTCCGGACAATGTGACCCCGCTGCGGTACCTCCTGGTCCCCCCGGCCGTCCACCCCGCCGTGCCCGTGTTCGATAATGGGATGTTCGGGGCTGATGGGACTGCCATCAGCCCCGCGCGTACGTTCGAACACGGCAAGAAGGGCAAGGCCTCGTGGCACGGTTTCCAACCTGGGTAGGCATCGCGCTGGCAGGGGCACTGTCGCTGTCCCTCGCGGGATGCAGCAGCACCGGCGGCAAACGGGCGGAGGACGCCCGCAAGGCCGCGGCGGCCCAGGGCAGGGCCGCGGTGAACACTCCCCGCTGGACCTTTGCGATGATCACCCACTCCGGTGACGGCGACACCTTCTGGGACATCGTGCAGAGCGGTGCCAAGCAGGCCGCCGTCAAGGACAACATCAACTTCCTGTACTCGCACGACGACGAGGCCCAGCAGCAGGCGCAACTCGTGGACGCGGCCGTGGACAAGAAGGTCGACGGCATCATCGTCACGCTGGCCAAGCCCGACGCGCTGAAGGCGGCCGTCGCCCGCGCCGAGAAGGCCGGCATCCCGGTCATCACGGTGAACTCGGGGTCCGCGGAGTCCAAGGCGTTCGGCGCGCTCACGCACGTGGGCCAGGACGAGACCGTCGCCGGCGAGGCCGTCGGGGACGAGCTGAACAGGCGCGGCAGGAAGAAGGCGCTGTGCGTCCTGCACGAGCAGGGCAACGTCGGCCACGAGCAGCGGTGCGCCGGTGTGGCGAAGACGTTCTCCGGCCAGATGGAGAACCTCTACGTCAACGGCACCAACATGCCGGACGTGCAGTCGGCGATCGAGGCCAAGCTCCAGGCCGACAAGTCCGTCGACGCGGTCGTCACGCTCGGCGCCCCGTACGCGGACACCGCCGTGAAGGCGCGGACGGACGCGGGCAGCAAGGCCGAGATCGACACCTTCGACCTCAACGCCAAGGTCGCCGCCGAACTCAAGGACGGCACGCTCGGCTTCGCCGTCGACCAGCAGCCGTACCTCCAGGGCTACCAGGCCGTCGACCTGCTGTGGCTCTACAAGTACAACGGCGACGTCCTCGGCGGCGGCAAGCCGGTCCTCACCGGTCCGCAGATCGTCACCAAGGACCAGGCCGCCGCGCTGGAGGAGTACGCGAATCGGGGCACCCGATGAGCGCGACCATGGAACGAACGGCTGACGAAAGGATTCTGCAGAGCTCCCCGCTGCGGAAGCTGCTCTCCCGCCCCGAGCTGGGCTCGGTCGTCGGCGCACTGGCGGTCTTCCTCTTCTTCGCCTTCGTCGCCGACGGCTTCCTGCACGCCTCCAGCCTCAGCACCGTCCTGTACGCGTCCTCGACGATCGGCATCATGGCGGTCCCGGTCGCGCTGCTGATGATCGGCGGCGAGTTCGACCTGTCCGCGGGCGTGATGGTGACCTCCTCCGCGCTGATCTCGTCGATGTTCAGTTACCAGATGACGGCGAACACCTGGGTCGGCGTGGGCGTCTCGCTCCTGGTGACCCTCGCCGTCGGCGCCTTCAACGGCTTCATGCTCACCCGCACCAAACTGCCCAGCTTCATCATCACGCTGGGCACCTTCCTGATGCTGACCGGCATGAACCTGGGCTTCACCAAGCTGATCGACGGCACGGTCTCCACCAAGACCATCGCCGACATGCAGGGCTTCCCGAGCGCGCACGCCGTCTTCGCCTCGACCCTGAGCGTCGGCGGCGTCGACTTCAAGGTCACCATCCTGTGGTGGCTGGGCCTCGTCGCCCTCGCCTCCTGGATCCTGCTGCGCACCCGCGCCGGCAACTGGATCTTCGCGGTCGGCGGCAACCAGGACGCGGCCCGCGCGGTCGGCGTGCCGGTCACCGCGACCAAGATCGGCCTGTACATGGGCGTCGCCCTCGGCGCCTGGATCTCCGGCCAGCACCTGCTGTTCTCCTTCGACGCGGTGCAGTCCGGCGAGGGCGTCGGCAACGAGCTGATCTACATCATCGCCGCCGTCATCGGCGGCTGCCTGATCACCGGCGGCTACGGCAGCGCGGTCGGATCGGCGGTCGGCGCGCTCCTGTTCGGCATGACCAGCAAGGGCATCGTCTTCGCCGAGTGGAACCCCGACTGGTTCAAGTTCTTCCTCGGAGCGATGCTGCTCCTCGCGACCCTGCTGAACGCCTGGGTCCGCAAGCGCGCGGAGGCGACGACATGACCGAGACCACCGAGCGCACGCCGCTGATCGAGCTGACCGACGTCAGCAAGCACTACGGCACGGTCCGCGCCCTGGAGGGCGTCTTTCTGGAGGTCCACGCCGGGGAGATCACCTGCGTCCTCGGCGACAACGGCGCCGGCAAGTCCACGCTGATCAAGACGATCGCCGGCCTGCACCAGCACGACGGCGGCACGGTGCGCATCGAGGGGGAGGAGACCCGCCTCGCCTCCCCGCGCGACGCCCTGGACCGCGGTATCGCCACGGTCTACCAGGACCTGGCGGTCGTTCCCCTGATGCCGGTCTGGCGCAACTTCTTCCTCGGCTCCGAGCCGCGCAAGGGCGTGGGCCCGTTCAAGCGGCTCGACATCGACCTCATGCGCCGCACCACTCGCGAGGCGCTGCTCCGCATGGGCATCGACCTCCGGGACGTCGACCAGCCCATCGGCACCCTCTCCGGCGGCGAACGCCAGTGCGTGGCGATCGCGCGGGCGGTCCACTTCGGTGCGAAGGTGCTGATCCTGGACGAGCCGACGGCCGCGCTCGGCGTGAAGCAGTCCGGCGTGGTCCTGAAGTACGTGGCGGCGGCCCGGGACCAGGGCCTCGGTGTTGTTCTCATCACGCACAACCCGCACCACGCGTATCTCGTGGGGGACCGCTTCGTGCTGCTGAAGAGGGGCACGATGGTGGGCAGTCACACACGTGACGAGATCACCCTGGAGGAGCTGACCCGTCAGATGGCGGGCGGCAGCGAGCTCGACGACCTGCGCCACGAGCTCGAGAAGAGCACTCCCTGAAGGGCGCCGGGGGCCGCTCGGCGGGGCTCCACGCGCGCGCGTGCGGCACGTACGGGGCACCGTCCCACCGGTGCCCCGTACGGCACCCTTACCGGCGGTGCGGCAGAATCGGGGCCGATGAGCACCTACCGCGACTTCACCGCCCCCATCGGCTCCCGCCGCGCCCCCGTGCTGCGCACGGTCGGCAGCCGGGAGCGCCGCTCCCACCTGACCGCACCCCGGGTGCCGACGGTCGGGATCGACATCGGCGGCACCAAGGTGATGGCGGGCGTCGTCGACGCTGACGGCAACATCCTGGAGAGGCTGCGCACGGAGACCCCGGACAAGTCCAAGAGCCCGAAGGTCGTCGAGGACACCATCGTCGAGCTCGTCCTGGACCTCTCCGACCGGCACGACGTGCACGCGGTCGGCATCGGCGCGGCCGGCTGGGTCGACGCCGACCGCAACCGCGTGCTGTTCGCACCCCACCTGTCCTGGCGCAACGAGCCGTTGCGCGACCGACTCTCCGAACGCCTGTCGGTGCCGGTCCTGGTCGACAACGACGCCAACGCCGCCGCCTGGGCCGAGTGGCGCTTCGGAGCGGGCCGCGGCGAGGACCACCTCGTCATGATCACGCTGGGCACCGGCATCGGCGGCGCGATCCTGGAGGACGGCCAGGTCAAGCGGGGCAAGTACGGCGTCGCCGGTGAGTTCGGGCACATGCAGGTCGTGCCCGGCGGCCACCGCTGCCCGTGCGGCAACCGCGGCTGCTGGGAGCAGTACAGTTCCGGCAACGCCCTGGTGCGCGAGGCGCGCGAACTGGCCGCGGCCGACTCCCCGGTGGCCTACGGGATCATCGAGCACGTCAAGGGCTCCATCTCCGACATCACCGGCCCGATGATCACCGAGCTGGCCCGCGAGGGCGACGCCATGTGCATCGAGCTCCTCGAGGACATCGGCCAGTGGCTCGGCGTCGGCATCGCCAACCTGGCCGCCGCCCTCGACCCGTCCTGCTTCGTCATCGGCGGCGGTGTCTCCGCGGCCGACGACCTGCTGATCGGCCCCGCGCGGGACGCCTTCAAGCGCCATCTCACCGGCCGCGGCTACCGGCCCGAGGCCCGCATCACCCGCGCCCAGCTCGGCCCCGAGGCCGGCATGGTCGGCGCCGCCGACCTCGCCCGGCTCGTCGCGCGCCGCTTCCGGCGCGCCAA
This sequence comes from Streptomyces carpinensis, assembly GCF_002154505.1. GTDB lineage: Bacteria > Actinomycetota > Actinomycetes > Streptomycetales > Streptomycetaceae > Streptomyces > Streptomyces carpinensis. The sequence continues at coordinate 56,741 of NZ_MUBM01000105.1, forward strand.
GCGGCGCCGGGTCGAGCGCTACGAGCGCTACGAGCGGTACGCCGAGGCCCGGCGCGCGGCCCGGGAGGCGCTGTGACGATGTCGCTGCCACGTCAGGCGGCGCCCCCGGACGGACCGCCGCACCGCCCGGCCGAGGACCGCCGGCACCGCAACCGCCGCCGGGCCCTCACCCTGCTGATCATCGTGCTGCTGATCGGCGTACCGGCCGGCTACCTGGTGATCTCCGCCAACCAGAGCCGCGACAGCGGCAAGGACAAGGAGGCCAAGTACTCGGCGACCGGGCTCACCCCGACCTACCCGGCCAAGGTGCAGCGCCGTCTCTACCAGGTGCCGATACCGCACCCGGCCGACCGGGTCGCCTCCTACGAGACGAACAACTGGAAGACCAGCCGTCTCTACGTCCAGTTCCGGACCACCGAAGCCGGCCTCGAGACCTACCTCGACGCCATGGGCGTCAACCGGAGCGACCTCAAGAAGGGCGCCATCACCATCAGCGCCCGTGACCGGAAGATCAGCGGCTGGACGTTCGCGGGCCCCGGCCCCTGGTGGGGCCTGAGCCACAGCCAGAAGAACCCCGCCCCCACGCAGGACGTCGTGGTGAACCTCTCCAACCCGGTTCTCCCGATGGTCTACGTCGTCTCCCGCACCGTTCCCTGACGCCGGGCCCCGGCAACCCCCCCGCCGCCGTCGCCGGAGCCGATTGTCAGACCCCGCCCGTAGAGTCGAAGACGACTGACTCGACCGGTGAGCGGGAGGTGACAGGACGTATGAGCGACATGGCCGTGGCCGAGACGGCCGGTGCGGCGGACGCGGTGTCCGTGCGGCTGGCCGCCGTCTTCCTGCCCGCGCCCCTCCCGCGCGAGGGCCGCATCGCCTTCTGGGACCCGGCCGGCGAGGTGTGGCACTCAGAGCCGACGCCCGACGCCCCGCCCACGCACACGGAGCTCACGGTCGTACGACCGCATGGGGCGGGCGTCCGCCGCAGGACGGCACCCGCGCTGTCCCTGCCGATCGAGGCGGCCCTTCCCCACCTCGTGCGCGCCCGGCGCGACCCCGCGGCCCACCCCGCCACCGCCTGCTGGGGAGCGGCCGCCCTGCACGCGCTGCGGCTCACCGCCCGCGGACGGATGCTGCCCGGCCTGACGGCCACCGGACACGACGCCTGGCGCGCGGGCCCCCTCGACCCGGACGACATCGCGCAGCTGCGCGCGATCGCCGCCTCCCTGCCGTACGAGGGCCACGCGGTGCCGCTGCCCGGCACCGGACCGCTCCGGCTGCCCGAACCCGAGGCACTGCTGCGCGCCTTCCTCGACGCCGTCGCCGACACCCTGCCCCGGACCCCCGCCGCACCCCACACCTCCGGCAGGCCCTTCGCCGACCGCCGGCCACAGCACCTGCCGGCCGCCCAGGACTGGGCGGCCGAGGTCGCCGCGGGCATGGACGCCGGCGTGCGGATCTCGCTGCGCCTGGACCTGTCGGCGTACGACCTCTTCGACGGCGACGCAGGCGACGACGGAGTAGCGCGCCGGGCGGGCGCGGCGATCGTCCAGGTGCACAGCCTCGCCGACCCGACCCTCGTCGCCGACGCGGCGGCTCTGTGGGCGGGCGAGGCCGACGCGGCCTTCGGCCCCCGCGCGCGGGTGGACGCCGCCCTCGCCGTGCGGCGCGCGGCCCGCGTCTGGCCCCCGCTGGACCGGCTCTGCGAGCAGGAGGTGCCCGACGTCCTCGCCCTGTCCGAGGACGAGGTGAGCGAGCTCCTCGGCGTGGCCGCGACACGGCTCGCGACGGCCGGGGTCGCCGTGCACTGGCCCCGCGACCTGGCCCAGGACCTCACCGCCACCGCCGTGGTGCGGCCCGCGCCGGGCTCCGCGACCGACGGCACCGGCTTCTTCGAGAGCGAGCAACTGCTGCGCTTCTCCTGGCAGCTCGCGCTCGGCGGCGACCCGCTCACCGAGTCGGAGATGGACGCGCTCGCCGAGGCCCACCGCCCGGTCGTACGGCTGCGGGACAGCTGGGTGCTCGTCGACCCGGCCCTCGTCCGCAAGGCCCGCAGACGCGACCTGGGTCTGCTCGACCCGGTCGACGCGCTCTCCGTCGCCCTCACCGGCGCCGCGGAGGTCGACGGAGAGACGGTCGAGGCGGTACCGGTGGGCGCGCTGGCGGCTCTGCGGGACCGCATCACGGCCGGGGTACGGCCCGCCGAACCGCCACCCGGCCTCGACGCCACCCTGCGCGACTACCAGCTGCGCGGCCTGGCCTGGCTCGACCTCATGACCTCCCTCGGCCTCGGCGGCTGCCTCGCCGACGACATGGGCCTCGGCAAGACCATCACCGTCATCGCCCTGCATCTGAAGCGGGCGCACCGTGCACCCACCCTGGTGGTCTGCCCGGCCTCCCTGCTCGGCAACTGGCAGCGGGAGATCACCCGGTTCGCGCCCGGCGTCCCGGTCCGCCGCTTCCACGGCCCGGACCGCACCCTGGACGGCCTCGACGGCGGCTTCGTGCTCACCACGTACGGCACCATGCGGTCGACGGCGCCCCAACTGGCCGAGCAGGCGTGGGGCATGGTCGTCGCGGACGAGGCACAGCACGTCAAGAACCCGTACTCGGCGACCGCGAAGGCCCTGCGCACGATCCCGTCCCCCGCGCGCGTGGCCCTCACCGGCACACCCGTGGAGAACAACCTCTCCGAACTGTGGGCCCTCCTCGACTGGACCACCCCCGGACTCCTCGGCCCGCTGAAGTCCTTCCGCGCCCGGCACGCGCGCGCGGTGGAGAACGGCGAGGACCTGGAGGCGGTCGGGCGGCTGGCCCGCCTGGTACGCCCCTTCCTGCTGCGCCGCAGGAAGTCCGACCCCGGCATCGTCCCCGAGCTGCCGCCCAAGACGGAGACGGACCACCCGGTCCCGCTCACCCGCGAACAGGCCGCGCTGTACGAGGCGGTGGTGCGCGAGTCGATGGCCGCCATCGGCACCTCCGACGGCATCGCACGCCGGGGCCTGGTGCTCAAGCTGCTGACCTCGCTCAAGCAGATCTGCGACCACCCGGCGCTGTATCTGAAGGAGGAGCACCCCCGAGGGGGCGGCGACCGCCTGGCCGCCCGTTCGGGCAAGCTCGCCCTGCTGGACGAGCTGCTCGACACCCTGCTCACCGAGGACGGCTCGGCCCTGGTGTTCACCCAGTACGTCGGCATGGCCCGCCTGATCACCACCCATCTCGCCGCCCGCGCGGTCCCCGTCGACCTCCTCCACGGCGGTACGCCGGTCCCGGAGCGCGAGCGCATCGTCGACCGCTTCCAGGAGGGCGCGACCCCGGTCCTCGTCCTGTCCCTGAAGGCGGCCGGAACGGGCCTGAACCTCACCCGCGCGGGGCATGTCGTCCACTTCGACCGCTGGTGGAACCCGGCCGTCGAGGAGCAGGCCACCGACCGCGCCTACCGCATCGGCCAGACCCAGCCCGTCCAGGTCCACCGCCTCATCACCGAGGGCACCGTCGAGGACCGCATCGCCGAGATGCTCGCCGCCAAGCGCGCCCTGGCCGACGCGATCCTCGGCACCGGCGAGTCGGCCCTGACCGAACTGACCGACCGCGAGCTGTCCGACCTGGTGTCGTTGCGGAGGGAGGGCTGATGGACGCCCGACCCGCCGACGCGGCACGCCGGGCCCTGCGGGAGGCCAGGCAGCAGCAGGCGCCACATACGGAGAGCCCCGCCGCCCCACGAAGGCCAGAGCCCCGAGAGGCCCCCGGGCCGGAAGAACCGACCACCGACACGGACCGGCCGGCTGACCTGGCCCGCGAGGCTCTGCGCGGCGCGGTCTCCGCCCGGCGCGGCGCCGGTTCCCCGTCCGGCGGCTCCCGGGACACGCCGCCGAAGGCCACCGGCGACACCACCGACGTGCCGCCCCGTCAACACCCGGAGCACCCCGACGAGCCACCGGGCGCCGCCGCGCCCACAGGCGGTGACCCCAGCGCCTCATCCCGGCCCGCTGGGTCGCGCCCCGCCGACGCGGCACGCGAGGCACTGCGCGCCGCCCTGGCGCGCCGCGACGCGGACGCTGAACCGACGCGTGCGGAGCCGACGCGCACGGACACCACATCGGCCGAAGGCGTGCCCGCGAGCCGAGCGGGCCGGAGCGTTCCGGGAGGCGGCCGCGCAGGTGCGGGTGCCCGTGAGGTGCGGGAGTTGCTCGCCGGCGCGTTCCGGATGCCCCGCTCGACAGCGACCGGGTCCGGCCAGGAACTCGGTGACAACCACGTGCGGGAACAGGGGAGTCGGGACCTCCGGGAGGCCCCGGCCCCCCGCTCCGCCACTCGCGCGACCGACCCCTCGGCACATGTCTCGCCGGACATCGAGGTGCACGGCCACCACGGCCCCGCACCCGAACCCCCCGCCCCATCGGACCCCTCCGACTCTTCCCAGGACCACCCGAGGCCTCCCGCCGGACCCGCGCCCCCTGCCGAACCCGGCACGTCCGCCGAAGCCGCCGCCTCTGCCGGCGCCGGCACGCCCGCGGGCTCGGGCACCCCCGACAGCCTCACCGGACCCCGCGCACCCGGCGCACCCCGTGCCGCTCCCCCCACCATGGCCTCGCCGCGGCGGGACGGCGACGCGCGGCGGACCTTTCCCGCGTTCCCCGCCCGGACGCCGGGGGAGTCCGGTTTCGCCGAGACGTGGTGGGGCGACGCGTGGATCAACGCGCTGGAGAAGGGCGCACTGGACGCGGCGCGGCTGGCCCGGGGGCGGGGTTACGCGGAGAAGGGGCACGTGGACGCCATCACCGTGACGCCGGGCCTCGTCCTGGCGTACGTGCAGGGGAGCCGTCCACGCCCGTACCGGGTCCAGGTGCGGCTGCGGACGCTGGACGACGCCGACTGGGACCGCTTTCTGGACGCCGCCGCCGAACGTCCCGGGCACATCGCCGCGCTCCTCGACAAGGAGATGCCCCAGTCCCTCGCCGACTGCGGCGTCCCGCTGCTCCCCGGCCCCGGCGACCTCGAACCGCACTGCAGTTGCCCCGACCGCGGCCACCCCTGCAAACACGCGGCGGCCCTGTGCTACCAGACCGCGCGACTGCTGGACGCCGACCCCTTCGTCCTGCTGCTGCTCCGCGGCCGAGGCGAGCGCGAGCTGCTGGACGCCCTCTCCCGGCTGAGCGCCACACGCTCGGCGCGCGCCGCGCGCGAGCGGGCACCGGAGCCGTTGCCCGGGGTGCGCGCCAGTGACGTCGTCGCGCCGCGCCGACTGCCGCCCCTGCCCGCCCCGCTGCCGCCTGCCGCCTGCCGC